>NZ_SMKA01000337.1 GCF_004348455.1 Kribbella albertanoniae | reverse complement strand
GGTCGGGGTATGCGAGTTGGAGTGTTTGGGGCTACGGGTCAGGTCGGGCGGGTTATGCGGGAGCTGCTGGTTGAGCGCTCGTTCCCGGTTGACGAGGTGCGGTATTTCGCGTCGGCGCGTTCGGCGGGGTCGAAGTTGCCGTTCGGGGATACCGAGATCACGGTCGAGGATTCGGCGACCGCTGACTTCGGGGGGCTGGAGCTGGCGTTGTTCTCGAACGGGAAGACGGCGTCGCTGGAGTTCGCGCCGCGGGTGGCTGCCGCGGGAGCTGTCGTGGTCGACAACTCGTCGGCCTGGCGGATGGATCCCGAGGTCCCGCTGGTCGTCTCCGAGGTGAACCCGGAGGACCTGAACCACCTGCCGAAGGGCATTGTCGCCAACCCGAACTGTACGACGATGGCCGCGATGCCGGTGCTGAAGCCGCTGCACGCGGCCGCCACGCTGACCCGGCTGGTGGTCTCGACCTATCAGGCCGTTTCAGGTTCCGGCGGTGTCGGGGTCAGCGAGTTGGAGGACCAGACCCGCGCGCTCGCCGAGGTCGGTGGCCGGCTGGCGCTCGGGACCGAGGGCATCACCCTGCCCGAGCCGAAGGTGTACGCCGGTCCGATCGCGTTCAACGTGCTCCCGCTGGCCGGGTCGATCGTTGCCGACGGCACCGGTGAGACCGACGAGGAGCAGAAGCTGCGCAACGAGAGCCGCAAGATCCTGCACCTGCCGGACCTCCCGGTCGCCGGGACCTGTGTCCGGGTGCCGGTCTTCACCGGCCACTCACTGAGCATCCACGCCGAGTTCGACCGCCCGATCACGCCCGCCGAGGCGATCGAGATCCTCGGTTCCGCGCCTGGCGTCGTACTGGCCGACCTGCCGACCCCGCTCCTCGCGGCCGGCCAGGACCCGTCGTACGTCGGCCGGATTCGTCAGGACCAGTCGGTCCCGGACGGACGCGGCCTCGTACTCTTCGTCTCCAACGACAACCTCCGCAAGGGCGCCGCGCTCAACGCCGTCCAGATCGCCGAGCTCCTCGCCGCCCGCTGACCCAGCACTCCGACCGCCCCAAGCTCGGTGGGCCGTCCCCACGAGCCGGTACGACGTTGAGCACGGCTCAACCATCCGCGCGGCCCGAATGTGGTTGACGCGTGCTCAAGGTGAGCCGGCCGCAGCCCCATTTCCCTCCCCGAACCAGTTTGGGGAAGGGGCTTCGGCGACCGTTCGCTGCAGGTCCCCTAACGTCCGAACAACCGGAGACCGGCCCTCCGATCCTTCGGACGTTAGCTGGGAGAGGCGGCTGACGTCCGAACGTCCGGAGGCGGGCCCTCCGGTCTTTCGGACATTGCGGCGAGGGCCGGACCACCATGCGATGGGTCGGCTTAGCAAAGTGCGGGTCCCGCGGCTGGCGGTCAGCAGCGGTGGAGGTCCTTGGTGTAGATACCGTTGACGGCTTGCAGGGTGTGGTCGTAGCAACCGTTCGCCCCGAAGGACTGGAAGCGGACGGTCTGGGTGCCGGTGGCGTGCCGCTGGTCCCGGGGGACGTTGTAGATCCAGGAGGCGCGGCCGTCGTAGGTCTCGTTGCTGGAGCCCTGCGTGGTCCGGATCTTGTCGTAGATCTTCAGATCCGTGACCACGTCGTACCCACCGGGGACCGTTGCGTTGGGCAAGAAAGTGAGCAGGCCGGTCTTGCCGTAGTCGAGATCGGTGAGTTCGACCTTGCCGCCTCTGGTGACGATCGAGGTGTCGCGCCAGTTGGCGTCGAGGCTGTCGTGGGTCTCACCGGCGGACCAGGTGTGCTCCGAGGTGTTGCGCAGGGTCCGCTGGACTGTCGTCCGGATCCGGCCGGCTGAGGTGTCGACATAGCCGCTGATCTTCAGCGTGCGAGAGGCCTTGGTGGACACGGATCCGGCCTGGTTCGGGGCGCCGGTCACCTGGTCGGACTTCGTCAGCGGCGCGACGTCGTACGAGGTGAGTGCACCATGAGTCTGACCGCGGTGCGGGTCGGTCCAGACGTGCAGGTTCGGGACGGTGAACCACCCGCTCTGACCAGCCGGTACGCCGTTGACGTGGACGCGGAACTCATGCGGTTTGCCGTCGGTGAGCAGTCCGGCGAACGGCGTCAGGTCGTAGATCAAGGGCTTGATGTCGAACGCACGCGGCGCGGGGGACGGGCGCCAGGAGTACGGGTTCGACCAGCCGCCGGTGTAGATGTACGGGTAGGGGAGCGCGATCCCGGCCGGCTTGCCGTCGATCGACACGTCCACCTCCCGGTACGGCGATCCGTCCGGGCAGGAATAGCCCGTCTCCGCGGGGGCCGACGTGTCCCAGAATTCTTCGCAGCCGCCACCCGAACCGGTCACGTACACCTCGCCGAGGAGACGAGTCGTGTTCCGCGGGAGCGTCGCCGTACCGATGAGGTCGGATTCTTCGCGGCGCTGGTCCTGCAGGGGCAGTACGACGTTCGCCGTCTTGGCGGCGGGGACCCGGCGGCCCGTGCTGTAGAAGTCGAGCGTGACGGTGATGTCCAGTACGCCGGTGTAGGTCTCGTTGACGACGTTGCCGAGCTCCATCACGACGGGCTGCGACTTGGTGAGCAGCGGGGCGTAGGAGGTGACGTCCTTTTCAACATCCCAGGCGATGCCGTCGGCGCTCGGCTCCGGGGTCGAGGTGCGGAAGACGCCGACGCCGCCGATCGTGATGTGGCCGAGGCGGTCGTACTGGACGCCTTTCACCTCGCCGTGCATCCGCAGGACGACCTTCGACCACGGGCCCTGGCAGTCGGCCGGGGGCGTGTAGGTGGACTGGTACGGGTCGAAGTTTCGGAAGCCGTGCCGGACGATCTGCACCTGGCAGTGCTTGGTGTCCGGTACGGCGATCGCGGGCACCGGGGTGCGCGGATCGTCGTAGTCGGTGCCGAACTC
Source organism: Kribbella albertanoniae (assembly GCF_004348455.1). Classification (GTDB taxonomy): domain Bacteria; phylum Actinomycetota; class Actinomycetes; order Propionibacteriales; family Kribbellaceae; genus Kribbella; species Kribbella albertanoniae. The sequence continues at coordinate 6,473 of NZ_SMKA01000337.1, read as the reverse complement.
GGAGGGGGGCGGGGCCGCTGCCGCAGGGGTAAGTTGAGCCAGCAGCAGAGCGGAGAGTGAGAGAAGGGCCACAGGCCGTATGCGCATGTTGCGGAAACGTAATCGAGAAGGTCGCGGTGGGCAAGCGAGTGGCATGGCCAGCGGGCGGACCTTGCATTACTGTCCAGTTCACTTGACCCCCGATGGAGGCCATCGATGAACGCTGTGCTCAGCAACCGCAAGGAAACCATGGCCCAGATGTTCCTGGACCGGGTCGCGGCGACGCCGCAGCGCGAGGCATTCCGGTACCCGTCCGGCGACGGCTGGAAGTCCGTGACCTGGGCCGAGACCGAGGCGCTGACCCGCCGCCGCGCGGCCGGCCTGATCGCGCTCGGCGTCGAGGCCGAGCAGCGCGTCGCCATCGCCGCGAGTACCCGGATCGAGTGGGTCGAGTGCTTCGTGGCCGGCATCCTCGCCGCGACCCCGACGACCACGATCTACCCGACCACCATGTCGGACGACGTCGCGTACATCGTCGCGGACGCCGACGTCCAGGTGATCTTCGCCGAGAACGCCGAGCAGGTCGACAAGCTGCGCGCGCACAAGGCCCAGATGCCGTCGCTGCGCAAGGTCGTGCTGATCGACGGCACGCCGGTCACGGAGGACGGCGACTGGGTCATCACGCTCGCCGATCTCGATGCGCTCGGGGAGTCGCGGCTCGCGGAGGTGGACGAGCGGATCGCCCAGGTCCGGCCCGATCACCTGTGCACGCTGATCTACACCTCCGGCACGACCGGCCGGCCGAAGGGTGTCCGGCTCCCGCACTCGGTCTGGACGTACGAGGGTGCGGCGGTCGAGGAGACCGGCGTACTGAGTCAGGACGACCTGCAGTTCCTGTGGCTGCCGCTGTCGCACGTGTTCGGTCAGGTGCTGCTCGCGGTCCAGTTCCAGCTCGGGTTCGCGACCGCGATCGACGGGCGGATCGACAAGATCGTCGAGAACGCCGCGATCGTCCAGCCGACGTTCATGGCCGCGGCGCCGCGCATCTTCGAGAAGGCGCACGCCCGGATCAAGACGATGATCGCCGCCGAGGGTGGTGTGAAGGCCAAGCTCTTCGACTGGGCCTTCGGTGTCGGTGCTCGTGCCTCCGCACTGCGGCAGAAGGGTTCCGAGCCGTCCGGCCTGCTGGCCGCCCAGCTCGCGGTTGCCGACAAGCTCGTGCTCTCCAAGATCCGCGCCCGCTTCGGCGGCCGCATCCGCTTCTTCGTCTCCGGCTCCGCGGCCCTGGACAAGCAGCTCGCCGAGTGGTTCCACGCCGCCGGCCTGCTGATCCTCGAGGGCTACGGCCTGTCCGAGACCGCTGCCGGATCCTCGCTGAACCGGCCGGACAACTACCGCCTCGGCAGCGTCGGCCCGCCCTTCGCCGGCACCGAGATCAAGATCGCCGAGGACGGCGAGATCCTGATCAAGGGCGACGGCGTGATGAGCGGCTACCACAACCTCCCCGAGCAGACCGCCGACGTGATGAGCGGCGACGGCTGGTTCCACAGCGGCGACATCGGTCACTTCGAGGACGGCTTCCTCTTCATCACCGACCGCAAGAAGGACCTCTTCAAGACCTCCGGCGGCAAGTACGTCGCCCCTCAGGTGATCGAGGGCCGCTTCAAGACGCTCTGCCCGTACGCCAGCCAGTTCGTTGTCCACGGCAACAAGCGCAACTTCGTCTCGGCCCTGATCACCCTCGACCCGGACGCCATCACCGGCTGGGCCGACGCGAACGGCCTGGCCGGCAAGTCCTACGCCGAGATCGTCACCTCCCCGGCCGCCGAGGCCATGGTCCAGGGCTACGTCGACGAACTCAACGCCGGCCTGAACCGCTGGGAAACCATCAAGAAGTTCGCCATCCTCGACCGCGACCTCACGGTCGAGTCCGGCGAAATGACCCCCAGCCTCAAGCTCAAGCGCAAGTACGTCGAAACCCAGTACGCCGACGTCCTCGACGACCTGTACAAGTAGCGGAGGTCTACTCCTCGTAGCGGCGTTGCTCGGTGACGGAGGTGTGAGTGGCGCGGGAGCGTTGGCTGGTGATGAGCACGGCCATGATCAGGCCCAACGCTCCGGCGCCCATCAGGATGTAGCCGACGACTGTGAGGTCGACGCCGCTGATGCGGTCGGAGACGGCGAACGAAAGGATGCCTCCGACCGCGAGCAAGAACACGGACACGCCGATACCCATGGCGTCCTCCTTGCAGAAACCTGTGGGCTGGACAGCTATGCGGTACCCCGTCGGCGTGTCTCGCTAAACGATCAGCCGTCGGCTAGCTGCACTTGTAGACGAGGGCTCGGTTGTTGCCGATGGTGGGGTCGTAGCCGGCGGCGGTCCACGGAGCATCGCGGTTGAAGATTCGGGTCAGGTAGGTGTTGGCGGGCAGCGCGGTCCGGGTGCCGTTCGCGCGGATGAGGACCGAGGGAACTTCGAACTGCTCACGGCCCGCGGTGACGAGGTCGCCGGAGGAGTTGATGTCGGCGACGTAGTCCTCGATCTGGGTGGTTCGGTGGGTGCGGGTGTTCCAGACGAAGCCGGCCGGCTCCCAACTGTTGCCGCCACCGCCGAGCCAGGGCCCTTCGATGGTGCGGATCGAGACAGGTTCCTGGTTGGGGCCGGTGATGCGCTGCGGGCGGCGGTTCCAGGAAGTCCACAGGTAGGCGTGGGGTTCGTTCACGCTCTGCTTGCTGCCTTGTCCGCTGATGCGTCCGTCCTCGGCGATGGTGTCCACCGAGAAGATGTCCACACCTGAGGGTTGGGGGAGGCTCTGCGGGCGGCCCCCGGCGGGCCAGACGAACGGGGGATAGGTCTCGCTGTTCGGGTCCCAGGTCTGGCCCACGAAGTCCTTGCGCCGGTTCATGCTGCTGATGTGCGCGATCTGGAAGTTCTCCGGGACCGGCAGGATCTTGTAGGTGTCAGCCTGGGCCGAGTAGAGCCAGTGTTCGGTGGCCTCCGGCGTGGTGGTGCGGCCCACGACGAAGCCGTCCTCGTTGACCGCGTACCCGTACGAGTCGCCGTCGGGCCGCGAGCCCAACCAGCGCGGTACACCGTCGACCCAGAGCAGCCCCTGGGACGAGCTCCGGTCGAGGCGGGAGGCGTGGCCGAGGATGTAGCGGCCGGAGCGAGACGCGCCCCTGACGTAGCTACCGGGATAGGTTTCCACGTCGGCCGGCAGTTCGAGAAGCGTGCGGGTGCACGACTCCGTAGGAGCGGCGGTGGCCGGTACGGCGTGGAAGGCGGTGACGAGTAGCGCAGTGGCAGAGACGGCTGCCAACTGTCGAATCATGTGGTTCCCCCAGACGGATGAGCAATGAGCCCAAAGAGTCTCACCCGTCAGGGGCAACCTCAGTCTTCCAGTGGTGGCAGGGCTGTTCGGATGACGACCAGGGCGAAGAGCACCAGGGTGAGGGCGTGGACGACCGTGCACCACAGGCAGATGGCGTTGATGCGGAAGAGTTCGGCCCACACCAGGTAGAGGACGAAGACGACGCCGACCACGACGCCGGCCAGCCGGGCGCGCGACGGCCACGGGGACGCCGTACGCCAAAAAGCCGGCACCGACAGGGCGGTCATGCCGATGAAGAACAGCAGACCGAGCAGAGCGACCGGTACGCCGAACAGCTTTGAGTACTGCGACGACGTCACCTTCACGCAGTTGACGACACCGCTATCGGGGCAGGCGAGCGTCGTACCGGCCGTGAAATGTTCGTAGGTGAGGTAGGCCGAGACCAGAACGCCGATCGCGGAGAGGGATAGGACCAGCCAGGGGATCACGCCCAGGGACGATCCCCGGGCGGTTGTCGTGGTCATTCAGCTCTTCCCGAGCTTGCCGGCGGCGGCCTTGACGGCGTCCGTGCTGCAGACGTTGGCCGGCTGGTTGTTGGTCAACTGGCAGAGGGCCGCGGTGTAGACGTTGGCCGAACCGTCGACCGCCTTGGCGATCGGGCTCGATGCGTCCTTCAGGGACTCCGCGATCTCGGCCTGGTTCTTGCCGGCCAGGATCTCCGGGCTGAACGTTGCGCCGGATCCAACGAACTTCCCGCCCAGATCGACGAACGGGATCGACCCACCGCTCTTCACGTACGGCGGGGCGTTGTAGGTCTGGAAGGTCTTCTGGTCCTCGGCACTCGGGGTGTCCAGCGGCTTGTACTGGCCGTCGGCGCCCTTCTCGTTGGTCGTCGTCTCGAGACCGGTGAAGGACAGGTACTGACTCGTGTACTTCGCGCCGTGGTACGACAGCGTCGGGGTGTTCGGGAACACGTCGTCCGCCGCGGAGTGCGTCGTACCGAGATTCTGGAACGTCCCGAACCGGGCCAGCGCGACCGACACCGGCCACCGCTCGGCCGCGCAGTACGGGCAGAACTCAGCGCCGATGTAGAGCACCTTCGGCTTGCCGTCGGCGGTCAGCGGGGGAGCGGTGATCGCGGACGGCGCGGCCTGCACGTCGTCGCTGCCGACCTTCGCGAAGGTCTCGGCCGGGATCGAACTGAGCGCGGCAACGATCTGCGCGTCGGCAGTCCCTGAAGGCCCGGTCGCAGTCTTGTCGCCGCCACCCGCGACCTTGATGATCACGAGCCCGCCAATCACCACCACGACGGCCACCACCGCGCCGACCGCGATCAGCAGCCGTTTGCGCCGCTCGGCCCGCTGCTGTTGTGCCCGCAACGCCGCCACTCGCTCACGCGCCTGAGCCTTCTGCTCGACCCGCCTGCTCATCCCGTATCTCCTGCCTGGTCACCAATTACAGAATCCCCCAAGAGCACAACTGCCGGTAACGCTCCGAAGTTCCGCACTAGTCCTTCTGTCCAGTCCGAAGGGAGGTTTCCACCAGGCTCGAATACTGCTCAGCAGGCCCCTGAAGCAACCTACGGTCAGGCGTATGGCGGGCGCTGTGAGCTATCGAGACGTGTTCCGGGTACCGGAATTCCGCGCAATGTGGCTGGCTGAGTTGCAGTCGGTCGCAGGCGATCAACTGGCGCGCGTCGCCCTGTCCGTGCTCGTCTTTGCCGACACCGGCTCGGCCGCGCTGACCGGCCTGACCTACGCGCTGACGTTCGTCCCGTCCCTGCTCGGGGGCGTCTTCCTCACGGGCCTCGCCGACCGCTTCCCGCGCCGCGACCTGATCCTCTGGATCGACGGTCTACGCGGCTGCCTGATCCTCCTGGTCGCGATCCCGGCAATGCCGTTCTGGTCGTTGTGCGTGCTCGTCGGCATCGTCTCCCTGCTCCAACCAGTCTTCAAATCGGCCCAGCTCGCCCTGCTCCCCGACGTACTCGGCGAAGAACGCTTCAGCACCGGTATGGCGATCCGCAGCATCACCATCCAGTCCGCCCAGATGGCCGGCTTCGCGGGCGGCGGCCTGCTGATCGCAGTCTTCAACCCGTACGTCGTTCTGGTGCTCGACGCACTCACCTTCTTCGGCTCCGCGATCCTGATCCGCCTCCGCCTGCAACACCGCCCAGCCGCCCGTACGGCTCCTGAGCCGGGAGCACGCGGCTCATCGATCGGCCAAACCTGGGGCCTGCTCTTCGCCGACCGCGGTATGCGCGCCCTCGTCCTGATGCTGTGGCTGATGGCCCTCGTCGCCGTCTACGAAGGCATGGCCGCCCCGTACGCCGCTCTGTTCGGCGGCAGCGCAGTCACCGTCGGCATCATCCTGGCCGCGGACCCTCTCGGCAGCGTCATCGGCGCCTTCCTCTTCAGCAAGTTCGTCCCCGAACACCGCCGCCCCGGCCTGCTCGGCCCCCTCTCCATCGCCGCCGCAGCCCCGGTCGCCCTCTGCCTCCTGCACCCCAACATCGTCATCTCAGTCCTCCTCTTCGTCATCGCCGGCGCCTTCGGAACCATCGTCGTCATGCAAACCACCACCTCCATGACACTCCGCCTCCCCGACGCCCGCCGAGGCCAAGCCATCGGCATGTCCAACTCCGGCCTCACCACCGCCACCGGCATCAGCCCCCTCCTGGCCGGCATCCTCTCCGACAAAACCAACGCAGCCACCGCCATCGGCTGGTTCGGCCTGGCCGGCACCGCCGCCGCCGTACTCCTCGCCCTCGCCTGGCGCCGCGCCGAACGCACAACCCCAGTCCAGACCCCCTGAGCTCGGCGGAACGCTGATCCGGCACGTGGCGTCGTACCGTGGTGAAGGTGCTGCGGCGGTTCTGGCGTTACCTCGGGTCGGACGGCGGAAGCATGCCGTACGGCGTGATGGGCGTGACGCTTGGTGTGATCGGGATTGTGTTTGCGGTGCTGGCGGATGGCGCGGTGGGGGTGCGGGCCGGCTATGCGCTTGAGTTGTTGTGGGTGTTGGGACTCGTCGCGGTGATGCGGCGGGTTCGGCCGCGGCTGTTGCTGACGTCCGGGATCGGGTGGGTGGCGGCGATGGTGATCTCCAGTACGGCGGTGCCGGCGGAGCGGGGTGTGCCGGTGGGGCTGATGGTGGGGGCGG
>NZ_SMKA01000336.1 GCF_004348455.1 Kribbella albertanoniae | reverse complement strand
GATGTGGGGTTTCAGGGGTCGTGGCTGGAGTCGTTGGGTGAGTGGGGGGCCGTGGCTCAGGATGGGTCCGGGTATCACGAGGGGGAGCACGATGTGCGGAGTGTTGAGGGGTTTGCGGCGTGGGTTCGGTATCTGCGGGAGCGGAGTGATCCCAGTACGCCGATGAAGGTGGGGTTTGTGCACGCTACGCACTGGTGGATCGTCGAGGACGGCGAGTACCTGGGGGCGATCACCTTGCGGCACAGCTTGACCGACAAGTTGCTCGAGGGTGGTGGACACATCGGGTACGGCGTTCGCCCGTCGGCGCGTGGTCGCGGATTGGCGGGGTGGGCGCTCGGGGAGGTCGTGAAGCGCGCGCGGGAGCTTGGGCTGGAGCGCGTGATGGTGAGCTGTGACGACGCCAACGTCGCGTCGGCCAAGACGATCGAGCGCAACGGAGGGGTGCTGGAGGACATCCGGGAGACCTGGCTGGGGACCACCCGGCGGTACTGGATCACGACCTGATCATCGACTAAACTTCGAAACTCAGAAACTATCTACGAGATTTCGAAGGTTGAGAATGATCGTCGATGTCCATGCGCACACGCCCACCCACCGCGAGGTGGTCCCGGACGACGAGCGCCAGGTGTACACGAGCTGGCGCAACGACCGGCCGGTGGTGACCACCAACACCTGGGCCGAGTACGACGAAGCGATGGCGGCGGCCGACGTGTCGATCGTGTTCAACATCGCGGTCGACGACCCGTTGGCCGCGACCGGGATCCCGCACCCGCCGGAGCGCTGCAACGACGCCACGATCGAGTTCGTCCGGGACAATCCGTCGAAGCGGATCGGGTTCATGTCGGTCAACCCGACCGCGTACGCCTTCGACGAGGCCGATCGTTGCCGTGAGCAAGGTCTGGTCGGCGTGAAGCTCGGCCCCAACTACCAGAACTTCGACCCGCTCGGCGAGCCCGCGCTGGCGTTCTACGACTACTGCCAGACCAACGGCCTGCCGATCCTCTTCCACTCCGGCGCCTCGCCGATCCGCGAGGCCCCGCTGCGCTACACCTATCCACTCGTCACCGACGAGATCGCGTTGCGGTATCCGGAGCTGCGGATCGTGATGGCGCACATGGGTCACCCGTGGAGCCGCGAGACGGTCGTGACGATCCGCAAACACCCGCATGTGTACGCCGACGTCTCGTCGATCTACCTGCGTCCGTGGGTGCTCTACCAGTCGCTGATCAACGCGGTCGAATGGGGCGCGGCCGGCAAGCTGTTGCTCGGGTCGGACTTCCCGATCGCGAACACCGGTGAGGCGATCGCCGGTTTGCGCACGGTCAACGACATGCTCGAAGGAACGAAGTTGCCGCGCGTTCCGGACGAGGTGATCGACGGAATCATCAACGCCGACGCGCTCGGCGCCCTCGGCCTCAAGGCACCGTGAGGACACCATGGCCACCACAGCAATCGGGTCCGAGCGGCCCACCGACGCTTCACTGCTGGTCCGCGGGGTCTCCCCGGTGCTCGAGGTTCCGTTCACCGCCGATGGTGAGGTCGACTACACCGGCTTCGAGCGGGTTGTTGCCTATGCGCTGTCGACCGGCGTGACCAGCGTGATGTTCCCCGGGTTCGCCTCCGAGTTCCACAAGCTGTCCGAGGACGAACGCCGGAGGCTGACAGCGATCCTGCTGGAGCACACTCGCGACCGCAACGACGTGGCCGCGGTGGTCGCCGTACAGGATCATGCGACCCGGCTCGCTGCGTTGCGTGCGATGGATTCGGTGGAGGCCGGGGCCGACCTGATCAACCTGCTGCCGCCGCACTTCCTGTCGCCGTCGCGCACCGCGCTGGCCGATCACGTGCGCACTGTGCTGACCGCGATCGACCCGATCCCGATGGTGCTGCAGTACGCGCCGAGCGAGACCGGCACGAGCCTCGACGCCGACCTCCTCCGCGCGATCGCCCAGGACCACCCGAACCTCCGCCTGGTCAAGGTCGAGTCGAGCCCGCCCGGCCCGCTGATCGCCGAGCTCGCCGCCGGTACGCCGTCACTCGCAGCCCTGGAGGGGTACGCCGGGGTCCAGCTGCCCGACGCGATCCGCCGTGGCGCGGTCGGAACCCAGCCGGGCTGCTCGCTCACCGAGGTCTACGTGGAGATCTGGCGCCGCTTCGCCACCGGTGACGAGGCCGGCGGGGTCGAACTGCATCGCCGTCTGCTCCCCTACATCTCGTACTGGATGCTCGACACCGAACGCATCATCGCCGCCGAGAAACTCATCTCCGTCCGCCGCGGCCTCTTCGCCTCCCCCTACTGCCGCGAACCCGCCCACCACCTCGACACCGAAGAAGTCCGCATGGTCGACCGAGCCCTCACCGAATTCGCCGACCTCCTCCCCCCACTCGGACGCCCCTGAGACAGAACCTGCTGGCCCGAGACCTGATGCCACAGGTCTCCGGCCACGAGTGGCTGTCTCCTGCCACCACTGGTGGCGTGGGCGGGCTAGTTCAGGCGGAGGCGGGCGGTGAGGGCGTGGCCGTACATGAGTTCGGCGTCGGCGATGGCGGCGGTCGAGGGCGCGATTGTGCGTGCGCCAGCTGGGGTTAGGCGTTGGTAGGTGACGGTCTTCAGGAACTTGCCGACCCAGAGGCCGCCGGTGTAGCGGGCGGCGCGGCCGGTCGGCAGTACGTGGTTCGTGCCGATCGACTTGTCGGAGAACGCGACCGTCGCCTCGGGCCCGATGAACAGCGAGCCGTAGTTGCGCAGGTTGGCGGCGTACCAGTCGTCGTGAGCGGTCTGGACTTCCAGGTGCTCGGGGGCATAGGCATCGCTGACCTGGACAGCCTCTTCGCGAGATTCGCAGACCACGACTGTGCCGTGCTCACGCCAGGCCGTTCCGGCGACCTCGACCGTCGGCCAGTCACCGCCCAGCCAGCGGTCGACTTCCGCGATCACCGCCGTACCGAAGTCGTGCGAGGTGGTGACGAGCAACGCCGGGCTGTTGAAGCCGTGCTCGGCCTGGCCGAGCAGGTCGGCGGCAACCAAGCGCGGATCCGCGGTCTCGTCGGCGATCACTGCGACCTCGGTGGGTCCGGCCAGCAGGTCGATGCCGACGGTGCCGAACAGTTGCCGCTTGGCCTCGGCGACATACGCGTTCCCGGCGCCGACAACCAGGTCGACCGGCGCCACGTCCTCGACGCCAAAGGCTAGTGCAGCAAAGGCTTGTACGCCGCCCAGGCAGAGTATGACGTCCGCACCGGCCAGGTCCATCGTGTAGAGCTGTGGCCCGTAGATACCCTGACCATCCCGTGGCGGCGCGACCGCGACCACGGTGTCGACCCCGGCGACCTTCGGCACGGTCACGGTCATGATCGACGACGCGATCAACGGATACCGACCACCTGGCGAATACGAACCGACCTTGGCCACCGGCAGATGCCGATGCCCCAGTACGACGCCCGGCAGCGTCTCGATCTCCAGGTCCTGCATCGTGTCCCGCTGCGCCCGGGCGAACCGCTCGACCTGACTCCGCGCGAACTCCAACTGCTCCGCCAGCTCGTCGTCGACCGTCTCCGCCGCAGCCTTGATCCGCTCCGCCGGTACGACGAAAGTCGGCGGCTCCCAGCCGTCCAGCTGCGCCGACCACCGCCGGATCGCTGGCTCGCCCTCGTGCTCCACTTCGCGCAGGATCCGGCTGACGGTGTCGATCACCTCCTGCTGCCGCTCGACCTGCTGCGGCCAACCGGTCTTGAGGTGCACAGCCATCGTCTCTCCTCAGCTCATCGCGCAACGAGATGGCTGTGAAGATACGTGCCGAACGATCGCCAGGAAATGGTCGATCAGCGAGACGGTTAGACCACTTCGGCGCCGAGCCGCTCCGAGATCGTGGCAGCCAGCTGGACCAGCGCGGTCTGCGCCTGCTTGCGCTTGTCCCGAGTCAGATCACGGGCGAACGAGGTCACACCGACCGCACCGGCGACGTGCTCACCGGCGGTGAAGAACGGCGCCGCGACACAGGCGATATCGGCCTGCTCCTCCTGGTCCTCGAACGCGAAACCCTGTTTGTGCACCTTGGCCAGCTCGGCCCGGAAGGTCTCCTCGTTGACCGGCTTCGCCTTCGGCCCGTAGCCCTGCTCCAAATGACCGAGCAACGGAGTCAGTTCGTCCTCCGGCAGGTACGCCGCGATCGCCTTCCCCAGGGCGGTCAGGTTGAAATGCGCGACCTTCCCCGGGTAGGTGTCGAACTGGATGAACCCGGGCATCGCGGCCTTGGCGACGTACACGATCGAAGTGCCGGTCAGGACACCGATGTGCACCGGCATTCCGAGGCGGTCGGCGACCTCGCGCAGTTCGCGGTTCGCGACCGAGGAGAGGTCGACCTTGCGGATCAGCTGGGTGGCCAGCCCGTACAGCCGCAGGGTCGGCCGCCAGAAGTGGCTGCGCCCGACCACCCGGCGGCTGGCGTAGTCGCGCTGCTCGAGGGTGTAGACGATCGACGCGCAGGTGGCGAGCGGGATCTTCGCCTTCTTCGCCAGCGCGGTCAGCGTCAGCTCCTCGTCAGAGGTGACGAGCGTTTCGAGCACGGTCAGCGTCCGCGCAACCGCCGGCGACGGCGACCGCTCCTCAGTACTGGAGGCTTCACCCACCCCACCACCCCGGTCGATGTCCATCCTGGCTCCTGCCATGTTTCGAAATCAGAGAGATTCACATCCGATGATGGAGTTTACGGGCTCGGTTGGCGATCTTGGCCCAGGACGGAGTACGGTCGGTGCGTTTGGCAACCAGGTAGCAGGGAGTAGTGAACCGTGTCGGTATCGCAGTCGGCCGAGCGTCCGGAGAAGACGTTCTTCGGGCATCCGCGTGGGTTGATGACGCTGTTCACGACCGAACTGTGGGAGCGGTTCAGCTACTACGGGATGCGCGCGATCCTGCTGCTGTACCTGACCGACCAGGCGCACGGACTCGGCCTGGGCGAATCGCTCGGCCAGGCCGTGGTGTCGATCTACGGCGCCTCGGTCTACCTGCTCTCGGTGCTCGGCGGCTGGTTCGCCGACCGCGTCTTCGGCGCCCGCCGGACCGTCCTGTACGGCGGCAGCGTGATCGTCGCCGGTCACCTCTGCCTCGCGCTTCCCGCGACCAGTACGGCGTACGCCGGGATCGCGCTCGTTGCCCTCGGCACCGGTCTGCTGAAGCCGAACGTGTCGACGATGGTCGGCACGCTCTACGAACAAGGCGATGCCCGTCGCGACTCGGCGTTCTCGATCTTCTACATGGGGATCAACATCGGCTCGTTCTCGGCGCCGTTCGTGGTCGGGTTCCTGCGCCGGGAGTTCGGCTTCCACGTCGCGTTCGCGGCCGCCGCGGTCGGGATGACACTGGCGCTGATCGCCTACCTGCTCGGGCGCCGCACCCTGCACGGCCGCGGCGACACCCCGCCGAACCCGCTCACCGCCGAGGACCGGCCGACGATGATCAAGGTGAGCGCCGCCGTACTGGGTCTGCTCGTGGTCGTCTTCCTGCTGTCGGCGTGGCTGTCCGGCGGGTTCGGGCCGAAGCCGGTCGTCGACGCGATCTCGTACCTGTGCTTCCTGGCCCCGATCGCCTACTTCACGATGCTGCTGCGCAGCCCGCTGGTGACGCCGGTCGAGCGGCAGCGGGTCCGCGCGTACATCCCGTTGTTCATCGCAGCGATGCTGTTCTTCATGGTCTTCGAGCAGGCAGCGACCACGCTGACCACGTTCGCCGCCGACCGGACCAACCTGGACCTGTTCGGCGCGAACATCTCGCCGGAGTTCTTCCAGTCGATCAACCCGTTCTCGATCATCATCCTGGCGCCGGTCTTCGCAGTGATCTGGATCAAGCTCGGCGATCGCGGCCCGAGTATCGGCCAGAAGTTCGCGACCGGCCTACTGCTGGCCGGGATCTCGTTCGCCGTGATGGCGCTGGCGTCGAACGTCGTCGGCGCCAAGCTCGCCTCCCCACTGTGGCTGGTCCTCGTCTACGTCATCCAGACTCTCGGCGAGCTCTTCCTCTCCCCCGTCGGCCTGGCCGCGACCACGGTGCTGGCGCCGCGCGCCTTCCTCAGCCAGATGATGGCGCTCTGGTTCCTCGCGCCGGCAGCCGGCCAAGCGATCACGGCTCAGCTGGTCCAGGCCACCGAAGGCGCTTCCGACACTGCCTACTTCGGCGGCCTGGCGATCGTCACCATCGTCTTCGCCCTGGCCCTCTACACCTTGGCCCCCTGGATCAAGCGCCACACCAAGCAGGACTAGTCAGCGAGCCGTTCCGCCAGCCACGCCACAGCTAGCGGCTGGCGGTACTCAATGGCCCGATGACCGCCATCGAAAAGCTCGAACCGTACGACGTCATCCGCGACACCGACGGTGGTCAGGGTCTGCCGGAAGGCCTGCGCGCCCAGGTCGAGGAACCACTCGTCACTCGTCCCGGCGTCGATCCAGACCGCCCGCTGGGAACGTAACGCTTCGGCATGATCCGGTGCCATCCGGACCGGATCCCAACGCAGCCAGCGCTCCCAGACCTCCGGCTTGAGCGCACCGGTCACCGGGTCGAACGGAAGCTCCGGACTGCCGTCGGCATCCGGTGAGAAGCAGGCAGATACGCCGAGCAGTTCGAGCAGCCGCTCATCCTCAGGTCGGGTGAACGCGATTCGGGTGCTGAAATCACGCCACCACGCGAAGATGTCGCCGTCGTACTGACGTAGGTGCCGTGCGGCCCAAAGGAAGTGCGGGATGTACTGCGCTTCGGACAGCGCGTCGCCCGAGTGCGTGGCGAATGCGCCGAACAGGTCCGGCCGGAGCATCGGCGTGATCATCGCGCCGAGACCGCCACTCGACTTGCCGGCGATCGCGCGGTGGTCGCGATCCGCGATCGTCCGGTAATGGGCGTCGACCCACGGGACCACCTCGTCACACAGGTACGAGTGATACGGGCCGGTTCCGGGCGAGTCGACGTACTGGCTGCCGCCGTACTTGGTGAAGGCGTCGACGTAGACGACGATCATGCCCGGCGCCTCACCGCGGGCGAACAAGCCGTCGATCAGCTCGGGAACGGGTTGCCGGTAAGGCATCCGGTTGTGCCACAACGGCAGCGTGCCGCTGAAGCCGAGCAGCATGTACACGGTCGGGTAGCGGGTGGTGCCGCCGTCGTAGCCGGGTGGGGTGTAGACCCACACCGGCCGGCGGGACGGATCGCCGAGCGGGTTGTCGCGTAACAACCGACTGTCGATCGTGTCCTCGTCGAGGCGGCCGATCAGTTCGAACACAGGCAGCTCCTCATCGTCGATACTATGAAACCATAATATATTGAATCGTAGTACCATCGGGGTCATGCGGGATTCGATCGATCGGCACATCGAGTACTGGCAGCACGAGGTGCCCGACCTCGACGTCGAGGTGGAGGGCGTCGTCACGCGGATGCAGATGCTGGTTCGGCATCTGCAGCAACGGCGTGCGGCGGCGCTGCAGGAGCTCGGGCTGCGCAGCTGGGAGTACGACATCCTCTGGCGACTGCGCTCCGCGGGCCCGCCGTACAGCGTCACGCCGACCGCACTGGCCGTTGCCCTCGACACCCATCCGGCCACGCTGACGAACCGCCTGGACCGGCTCACCCAAGCCGGCCTGGTCGCCCGCAGCCGCGCGGCCACCGACCGCCGCAGCGTGGTCGTCGTACTGACCGAAGACGGCCATCGTGCCTGGGAGTCCTCGATCGGTTCCCAAGCCAGTGCCGAACAGGAACTGCTCGCCCCGCTGTCGCCTCGCGAACGCGAGACCCTGCTCAAACTCCTCCGCAAGGTCGTCGTCGCCGCCGAGGCCGACGGCCCCGACCTCATGCCCAGCCCGTAAATGCTCAGCCCCTAGATGCTCAGCCCCTAGATGGAGGCGCTTCCCCCACACGGGTGAAGCGCTCGACGGCCCGGCCGTCGGATGCTCGAAGCATGCAACCCGTCCCCCGCTGGGCCTACCGCCTCGCCCACGCCATCCCGTTCTTCGTGCTGCCCTCGAGCCTGTGGCGGATCGGGCTCGTGTTCGGCTCGTCGATGGGCATGATCGACGAAACCGGCCAGGAGATGTACGTCCACGGCTTCGGCCCCAAGCTGTACGTCGTCGGCCTGTCCCTCTTCTCCGAAGCGCTGGCCCTGACCAGCCTCGGCCTGGTCCAACGCTGGGGCGAGATCGTCCCCCGCTGGATCCCCCTCATCGGCGGCCGCCCCGTCCCGCCGTACGCCGCCATCATCCCCGCCACCCTGGGCGGCCTCTCCCTGATCGCCCTCTGGACCTACGCCATGCACGGTGCCTACACCGACAGCGCCCTCAACTTCACCAGCACCCCCTGGCAGTACCTCATGGTCGGCAGCTACAGCTTCCTGCACCTCTGGGGTCCCTCCCTACTCCTCCTCACCTGGGCCTACCACCGCCGCCGCAAATCTCACGCCGGCGCCAACGCTCGCGAGGTGGGGCGGACCGCCAGCACTGTCTAACCCTCCGCTCCTCGGGCAGTTCAGGCTCACCAGCACCTGCACCAGTAGCCGCGCAGGACGTTAGACAGTGGTGGAGATCCGCCCCCGGGGTCCACCGACCGCATCGCGGAGGGTGCGCACTCCCCGCGGAGGCCCTGACCAGGCCATGAGGTTCTCCCGACCGATGTGTGGCTGGTTCGCCGTCATCCCCGTCGCAACGTCCGAAGATCCGGAGACCACGCCCTCGGATCCTTCGGACGTTAACCCCGAGCAACGATTAACGTCCGACGATCCGCACACCAGGCGCGCGTGTCCTTCGGACGTTGCAGGTACGGCGGCCTGCTGCGCGGCGTGGAGGTGGGCCGGCTGGAACCGCGGTCACCTGGTGGGGAGTTCGGACATCTGGTCGGGTGTCCGGGGTCCCCAGTAGCTGTACGCGGTTCGGCTGTTCGGCTGGTTATTGCGGGGTTGGGGAGTTCTACCCGTCGTTTCCGGGAGGTACGACTCCCCAGCCTCGCCGGACAACCGCGTACAGCAACCCCCAACCTGCCTCAACCCACCGCGGCGGGTCAGCGGAGAGGCCTCGTCTCCTCGAAGGCAACCCCAGCCCGTCAGCCCCAGACCTCATGCACCTCTGCCCGCCGACCTCCACCTCTGCCCGCCGAGCTCCACCTCTGCCTGCCGGCCTCGCCATCCGGCCCAGCCAGGCACCCGCCCCAGCCACACCTCTTCAGTAACGCCGGCCGCAGCGGCGAGTAACCACAACCCGCGCGACCGGCCGCATCCGAGCGGCACAGGCCGGCGCAACGCAGCTTGCCCCCTCACCCGAGGGGTTGCCCACTGAAAATTTCAGGGGGCAACCCCCCGGCTCAGGGGGCAACCCCCCCCCCAACTCAGGGGATATCCGCTCAACTGGACCCTTCTCCCCTGAAATAACGAGCAGAGAAGGGGCAAC
>NZ_SMKA01000335.1 GCF_004348455.1 Kribbella albertanoniae | reverse complement strand
CTGGACGACGCCGGCCTCGAAGGCGACGCGGCCCGGGCCTTACGTCAGGTCTGGACGAAGCTCAGCTGAAGTCCTTGAAGACGTATGGGTCGATGCGTTGTAGGAGGCCTTCGAACATGGCCGCCGTACCGGAGGCGACGTTCGTGGACGCTGGTGTGGTGGGACCGCCGCCAAGTGGTGGGCCGAGTCCGACGCATCTGATGCTGTCCGGCGCTGCTGCGGCTGACGCTGCTGACTTGTGGGCTGGTACGGCGGTGACTCCGCGCGTGGTTGGCGCGGAACCGGGTGCGGCCAGCGCGGCGAAGTCGGCGTACGCGCTGTACAACAAGGGCAAGGCGGCCCTTGCAGTGCTGGCGTTCCAGCTGGCCGAAAAGCACGGGGTGACCGACGCACTGGTCGCGCAGCAGGTGCGCGCGGACGCAGGTTCACTCCGCGACCCGCAACTGCCGGAGCAACTGCGGGCCGTGGCCTGGCGCTGGGGGCCCGAGTTCGACGAGCTGGCCGAGACCCTGGACGACGCCGGCCTCGAAGGCGACGCGGCCCGGGCCTTACGTCAGGTCTGGACGAAGCTCAGCTGAAGTCCTTGAAGACGTATGGGTCGATGCGTTGTAGGAGGCCTTCGAACATGGCCGCCGTGTGGCGGACTGTGTCGGGGGTCCAGTAGCCGGCGTTCCAGGCGATCAGCACGTTTCCGTCGATCCGCCACTGCAGCTTGGGGTAGTGGAGCAACCACTCGAGCACGCGGGGCGTGAGCAGTGCGCTGGCGTAGCGGTGGTCTGCGGACTGGACCGAGAACGTCCGGTTGAACTCGGCGCTCTCGAACTCGAGGTTGTCCGGCAGCATGGGGTTCTTCGGGAACACAGCCAGTGGCGGGAGTGCGGCCGGCAGACTCAGCGCAATCACGTGACACTTGGCGGCGGTCGCCGTACGGGATGCCTGGTAGGTGAAATCGCACGCCCACAGCCGCTCGTCGCGAACCATGCGCTCTGCGTTCCCCCGTACGCCGAACGCGCGGTCGGCCGCGGCCGCGAGCCATGGCTCGACAGGTGCTGGTGTGAGACCCACAGCCGCCACGCGGTCCGCAAAGAACGCGCGCTGCCGCCGCTGCACGCGGAGGTAGAGCAGACCGAGCCCCACAGCCAGTACGGCGATGACTACGACTGTGGTGATCACGAGACGCGGTAGTCCGTCAGCACGAACGGCGGGATCCGGTCGATCACACCGGCCATCGCCTCCAGCCGGGTGAGGATGTCGGCCGGCGCGACCTCGCCGTACCCCCAGGAGACGAGTGCGTCCCCAGCGAGGTGCCACTGCAGCTCAGGGTTCTGCAGCAGCCACGCCATCAGCCGTGGCTGCAGAAGAGCTGACGCGAATCGCTGGTCGTCCGCCTGAACCCGGAACCGCTCGTTGAACGCCTGACTCTCCAGCTCGATGTCATTGACACCCGGCAGCACCGAGTCCTTCGACACAGTCAACGGCGGAAGCGCCACCGGCAGGCTGAGCGCGATCAGATGCACCGGAGCCGGCCCCCGGCGCGCAGTGAACTCATAGTCGAGCACCCGCAGCCCCCGCCCACGGAAGTCACCGGCAAACATCTGCGTAGCCCGTCCCCTGACAGTCAACCGCCCAGCAAGCGCAACCAGCCCCGCGTCCACCGGCGCCGGCGACCACCCACAAGAGCCCATCACCTCAGCCCGCCGCCGAATCGCCGCCCGCCGCCTCCGCCGCCGTACCAGGAGTATCACCACCCCGCCCACCAGAATCAGCAGCCCAAACAACCCCGTCCCCACGGGAATCCACCACACGTTCACGAGGTCGCCCAGTTGTCACGGAAGACGAACGGCGGGATCCGGTCGATCACACCGGCCAACGTCTCCAGCCGGGCCGTGATCTCGGCCCCGGTGAGTTCATGGTGTCCCCAGGTCACGAGCATGTTCCCGGCGACGTGCCAGCGCAGGGGGTTGAGCAGCATCCACTCCATCAGCCGTGGCTGCAGGACCGCGGATGCGAACCGCCGCGTGTAGCCCTGGACGCGGAACTTGTCGTTGAAGGCCTGGCTCTCCAGCTCGATGTCCTCGCCGAGGACGCGCTCCATCGGCACGTCCTCCGACACCGTGAGCGGCGGGAGCGCGCCGGGCAGCCTCAGCGCGATCAGGCACGCCTCCGGCGATTCTTCGGTCGAGCCGAACTCGTAGTACAGAATGAACAGACGCCGCCCGCGGAAGTCGCCGGTGAACATCTGCGTCGGCTGGCCCTGGAGGCCCAGCAGCGTGCCGAAGGCGACCAGCCGCGGATCCGGTGGAGCCGGAGACCATCCGTTCCACGCCATCAGGGCGGCCCGATACACCAGTGCTCGACGCCGTCTCCGGTAGCCATCGACGAGCACCACGCCTACGAACACCGTGGCGAGCAACAGGATCACCAGGACGGCCGCGCGCCCGAACTCCTCCGCACTCACAAGGGTGCGCCGTAGTCGCGGAGGACGAAGGGTGGGATGTGATCGATGACGCCGGTCATGGCTTCCAAGCGGGCCAGTACGTCGGGGACGGTGAACTGTCCGTAGGCCCAGGAAACCAGCGCGTTTCCGGCGAGCTGCCACTCCAGGGCGGGGTTGAGCAGCATCCACTCCATCAACTGCGGGTGCAGTACGGCGGATGCGTAGCGCGGGTCCGCGCAGTCGATCTGGAAGGTGTCGTTGAAGGCTTGGCTCTCCAGCTCGATGTCGTTGCCGAAGGCCCGTTTCAGGGTGGAGTCCCGCGACACTGTGAGCGGTGGCAGCGCGGCCGGAAGGTTGAGGGCGATCAGGTTCACGTGGTGCGTCTGGCTGCTCTTGCCGTTGCTGGTGGTGTACATGTACTCGAGGACGCACAGACCCCGGCCGCGGAAGTCACCGGCGAACATCTCGTGCGCGCGCCCCTTCGCGTACAGCCGCGCCGCGACCTCTTGCAGCCACGGGTTGGGCGGCGCCGGGTACCAGCCGTACTGCGCCATCGCGTTCCCGCGCTCGACCAGCCACGCGCGGCGACGCTTGGTATAGGCAATGAGCGCCAGTGTCACCGCGACAATCACCACGGTGGACGCCAGCAACACGATGACGAACGGCCCGATCACGTTGACAACCTAGTCGAACCCGGGGACCAAGCCGCGCGGATCCTCGTCCGGCGGCAGCGTGGTGGATCGGCCGTAGTCGCGAAGAACGGACGGAGGGAGCCGGTCGGCGATGCCGACCAAGGCCCGCACCAACTGCGTCACCTTCAAGGGTACGAACTCCCCCTCGCCCCAGGCGACCAGCGAGTTGCCCGCCACCTGCCATTGCATGTCCCGGAACCGGAGCACCCAGTCCAGGACAGACGGATGAAGCAGGCTCCTGGCGTACTGCTCGTCTGAGGCCCGGACATGGAAGGCGTCGTCGAAAGCCTCGTGGCCGAGGTGCAGATCGTTGCCCTTGATGAACTGTTTCAGGCGCGAGTCGGTGGTGACCGTCAGCGGTGGCAGCGTGAGCGGCAAGGTGACGGACACCAGGTGCACGACTGGCGGCCCGGCGGCTCGGCCGTTCCGCTGCTGCCGACCGGGCAGGACGTACTCCAGCACGCACGCCGTCATTCGGTTCGGGAACTGGAAGGCCCACATCTCACGCGGCTCACCGGGCTCGTAGAGCTGAGCGGCCACGTGGCAGAGCCACTCGTTCGGGGGCACCTTGTGAAGCCCCCGCAGCGTCATTTGCACCTGGCGCTGGTCCGGGTGCAGGTTGAGCTGGGCGATGATCTTGTCGCGGACCAGGACGATGGCCGCCATCAACCCGCCGGGGCGGGGGCTGTTGGGGTCGTCCATGGACGCGACTCTAAGTCGTGCAGGGGTCCGGCGCCGGGCCCCTGCACGCTCAGTGTTGTTACGGCTGGACGGTGAAGGTGTAGGTCTTCTGGCCGGTGGTGATGGCGGTGCCGCCGGCGGTGGTGGCGGTTACTTCGAAGACGGCGGTGTAGGTGCCGGCGGCTTCGAAGGCCCAGTTGGCGTGGGCGTGGGTGTTGATGGCGATGGAACGGGTGTCGGGCAGGCCGTTGCCGCTGTCGAACCAGACGGTCGGCGTACCGAACGTGTTGGTGGTGTAGACGGCGACGTCGTCCGGTCCGCTGACCGAGACCAGCTTCACGGCGACGGCGTTACCGGACAGGACGCCGCTCGGGACGTCCTCGGTGTTGAAGCCCGGCCAGACGATGTTGCTCGCCTGGGTCTGCGGGAGGATCCACACCGGTGCGCCCGCCGTGCCCAGGAAGGCGTACGCCGAGCCTGACGGCACTGTGGTCTTGCTGGCCGACACGGCGTTCAGTACGACGTCAGCCGGGGCACGGTCGACGGCCGGAGTGACGGTGCTGTCCTTGAGGTCCAGGGTGAGCGCGGACCCGGTCCAGTCCACGTCGATGGCGTCGACGTGACCGGTGGAGATCGTGGTGAGCGCGAAGGCCGGGGTCACCGACAGAACGGTCGCAGCGAAACCGGCGATCAGGGCGCCGGCCACTCCACGGGCCTTCATGCCTGCACCTTGAAGGTGTAGGTCGCGACGGCCGAGGTGACGGTCTGGCCGGTGGCGGCGAGCGTGCCGCGCACCTTGAACTTCACCTTGTAGGTACCGGCCGCCTCGAACGCCCAGTTGGCGTGCAGGTGGCCGCCGGCCGTCGTGTTGATGGTGTCCGGCAGTCCGTTGCCGCTGTCCGCGAGCCGGGTCGGCGCGCCGAAGGCGTCGGTGGTGAAGATGCTGAAGTCGGCCGGGCCGTAGACGCCGACCAGGATGACCTTCAGTGCGTCGTTGGTGAACACGCCCGAGGCGATCTCCTCGGAACCGATCCCCGGCCACAGCAGGTCCGCGTCCTGGACCTGCGGCAGCACCCAGGCGGAGCTGCCCGGCTGCCCGAGGAAGCTGTACGCCGGGTCGTCCGGTACGGCGACCTTCGAACCGGGCTTGGCGACGAGCTGCACCTCGGCCGGGGTGTACTCGGTCGCGCTCTCCTCGTCGTGGACGTGCACGTTGAACGCGTTGTCCTCCCAGGCGATGCCGACGACGTCGACATGTCCCTGGTCGAGGACGACCGAAGTGGTGGCGGTCGCTGGGACGGCGACAGCGGTGAGCGCGAGGACTGCCGCAGCGGACAGCACCACGCGATAAGGCTTGCGCATGTGTGTTTCCCTTTCAGGGTTGGACGGAAACCGCAACCGCCTTCGTCGCGTGGGCGCGCGACGTACGGCGGGAGAGCAGGCCATGCCGGGGTGCGAACACCCAGCACGCGATGAACACCGCGGTGGCGGTGAGGACGATCAATCCACCGGCGGCGAGGTTGAAGGCGTAGGACAGGTAGAGACCGGTGAGCCCGGAGACGGCGCCGATCACCGGCGCGATCACCATCATCACGCCGATCCGGTCGGTGAGCAGCCGGGCGCAGGCGGCCGGCGTGATCAGCAGTGCCAGCACGAGAATGTTGCCGACGGCCTGGATCGAGATGACGATCGACACCGTCACCATCGCGTACATGGCCAGGTCCAGCCAGAAGATCGGCAACCCGACGGATCGCGCGGTCTCCCGGTCCAGCCCGACCGTGACGAACTCCTTGTGCAGTGCGGCAGTACTGAGCAGCAGTACGGCGCCGCCGATCGCGACCGTGACCACGTCGGCGTTGCCGATGCCCAGCACCGATCCGAACAGGAACGATTCCAGCGAACCGCCGTACCCGGGCGCCGTACTCATGATGACGATGCCGAGACCGAACGCACCCGCGAAGAAGACGCCGATCACAGTGTCCTCCTTGAGCCGCCGGTTCTGCGAGAACACGGCCACGGCCAGTGCGGTGATCAGTCCGGCAACGATGCCACCGAGCACCAGGCTGGTCTTCAGGACGAACGCGATCGCGATCCCGGGGAACACCGCGTGCGCCACCGCATCCCCGATGAACGCCATGCCGCGAAGGGCGACGTGCGTGCCGATGACGCCGCAGACGACGCCGGACATCAGTACGACGAGGAACGCGCGCTGCATGAACACGTGCGACCACGGCTCGGTCAGGAACTCGATCATCGGGTCACTCCCAGGCTGTGCAAGAGCTGCTCGGATCGCGCGACCCCGAAGGCCCGCAACCAGATCGCGGGATCCCGCAGCTCGTCCGGCGAACCGTCGGCGACGACCGTGCCGTTCAGCAGGCAGAGCCGGTGGCAGGTGTCGGCCGCGGCCGGAAGGTCGTGCGTGGTCATCAGGATCGCGGTGTCCTCGGCGGTCAGATCCTTGAACAACCGCGTGAGAATCTCCTGCGTCGGTACGTCGAGACCGGTGAACGGCTCGTCCAGCAACAGCAAGCTCGGCTTGAGCGCAAGTGCCCGCGCAACCAGAACTCGTTGCCGTTGGCCACCAGATAGCTCACCGATGGGCCGATTCGCGAGGTCAGTCAGGTCAACACGTTCCAGCGCTTCCTGTACGGCGTCGCGGTCGACCTGCCCCGGCCTCCGGAGCCAGCCGATGCGGTGCGTGCGTCCGGTCATCACCGCGGTCCGGACCTGGACGGGATAGTCCCAGACAAACTCGTGCCGCTGCGGCACGTACCCGATCGAACCGCGCGCGTCCTGAGGGGTCTTGCCGTCGATGGTGATGCTTCCGGCGGTGATCGGCAGCAGCCCGAGTACCGCCCGCAGCAAGGTGGTCTTGCCGGCGCCGTTCGGTCCAATCAGACCGACCTGTTCGGAAGAGCTGATGGACAGGTCGACGTCTTCGAGCACCTGACGACCGCCGAGCTCGACGGCTACTCCGGTGACGTTCAGTACGGTCATGCGCGTCTCCTGAGCACGACGAAGCCGGTGGTGGCCAGGACGAGCACGCCGGCTCCGGCGATGAACCACCACAGTTCGATGCGTTGGCCCTCAGCATCCGAATCCGTATCCGCGGCCGCCGGGGCGGTCGCCGGAACAGGAGTCGCTGTGGGCGTCGGGGTCGGCGTCGCGAGCGCCGTACGGGCGTCTCCGTCGCCGGCGTAGACGTGGAGAGTACGGCGGTCGGTGACCGAGCTGCCGTCGGTGAGTTTGGCGGTCATCGCGACGTCGAGCAGATAGGTGCCCTGGGCATCGAATGTCCAGTTGCCGTGGACATGCGTGTTGACGTCGACCCCGGTCTGCTGCGGGAACGGCTTGCGGCTGTCGAAGACGGGCTGCGGCTTGCCGAAGTCCGAGTTGAGAAACAGCGTGAACGTGCCCGGACCACGCACACCTTCGAGCGACCAGGTCACCTCGCGATCGACCTTGGTGGCAACCTCGGTGTCCTGCGTGTTCCAGCCCGGCCAGACGATTCCGTCTTGCTGGACCTGCGGAATCACCCAGATCGACTGCCCCGGCTTGCCGAGGAACTGGTACGCCGGATCGGCCGGTACGGCGATCTTCGCCTTACTGGTCGCTTGCAGGACAACCGTGTCGAGGTCACGCCAGGTCGCAGGATCGGTGGTGTCGTCGCGGAGCTGAACCGTCCACCGGCCGTCGACGAACTTCGGGCCGAGGTCGACATGACCGTTGCTGATGACAACTGGTTCGGCTGTCGGTGCCAGCGGCGCTACTGCGAGCAGGAGTGCGGCGAGGAGCTTCATCGGTGGTCTCCCAGGCAGCGCTTCAGCTCGTCGGCGTTGTGACGCATCATGTCGACATAGGTCCTTGCTTTGTCGTCGAACGTGTCGCCGTACAGCGAGCAGACCTGGACGCCCTGGTCGCGGGCGACCTGGATCAGGACGGATGCGCGCTGGGCGAGGTTCGGCTCGGTGAAGACGGCTGGGACGCGCAGGTTGCGGATGGTGTCGGACAGTTTGCGGACCTGCTCGACACTCGGTTCCTGCGCCGGGTTCGGCACGACGAAGCCGGCGACGGTCATCTCGTACGCCGAAGCCAGGTACCCGAACGCGTCATGCGTGGTGATGAGCTGGCGCCGATCGGCCGGGATGGTGGCGAGCGTCGTACGGACGTATTCGTCGAGCTCGTCGAGTTTGCTCAGGTAGGTCTTGGTGTTCGCCTCGTAGGTCTGCTTGCCGTCCGGGTCTTGCGAGATCAGGGTGTCGCGCATCAGTTGGACGTAGGCCTTGGCGTTGGCGACGTCCTCCCACAGGTGCGGGTCGATCTCGCCGTGGACGTGCTTGCCGAGGACGGCCTGCGGCAGCTGGTGGATCTGACTGCCGGCCTTTCCGAGGAACGAGAACCGCGGGTCGTCGGGGATCGCGACGAGAGCCTTGTTCGGTACGTCGATGACCACGTCGGCGGCGGGGACCTGCGACTGGGCCGCGCCGACCTTCTTGGCGTCCGAGAACGCGTTGACCTGACCGGAGTCGAGGTCGACGGTGAGGTCGGTGTGCCCCTCGCCGAGAACCGTGGCCTTACCGCCGGACACCGGCTTGACCGAGTGCGGGTCGACGCCGACCGCGAACGTGAAGGTGCCTTCGCCGAGCGGCTGGAGCTTGCCGTCGTTGTTGTCGAGGCTGCCTGTGAGCGTGAGGTGGTAGACGCCGGGCTTGGTGAACGCCCAGTTCAGGTGCGTGTGCGCGGCCGGGGGGAGCGTCGTACTGTCGGATTTGTCGAGGCCGTCGGTGGAGTCGAAGTAGCGATCCGGCTGGCCGAGGGATTCGGTCAGGTAGGCGACCAGTTGGCCGGGGCCGTCGAGTTTGGTGGCTGCTAGCTGGACGGAGGACGTTCTGGTGGCGCCGCGTTGTTTGCCGGTGCCGCGGACGCGGAGGCCTAGCCAGAGGACGTCGAGGCCGATGTTCTCGACGAGCGGGATCACGTGCGCGCCGTACGACTCGGCCGCTTCCGCGAGGGACACGTTGGGGGCGTCCTTGGCGGCGTTCGCGTCGATGGTTTTGATCAGGCTCTGGGGTTCGAGCAGCAGGTGGTTCGTGAACGTGACGTCCGCTTTCGCTACTCGCTTCGCGTCGGCCGGGGTGGGTTCGTACGAATGCGGGTCACCACCGGGTGGGACCAGCGAAGTAGCGGTCACCCGCTCGCCCCCGACCTGTTGCACGAGGTCAGCCAGGATCTCGGTGGTCGTGACGACGTTGAGCTTCCCGTCACTACTTGCTGCTGTGGACGTGCATCCGGTGAGCAACGTCAGCGTCAGCGCTGCCGCAATCGCCCGCCTCACTTGGCGCTCCGTCGGGTTGCCACGAGCAGTGCGCAGCCCAGCAGGATGAACAGTCCTGCTGCCACAAACCACCCAACCCCTACGTCGGCCCCGGTCGCCGCCAACCTGCACCCCGAACCCTCACCCGCAGCCCGCACCACGTCCCCGCCACTTTGGGCACCCATCGACCACTGGGCGGCCGTTCGCGTGGTTGAGGGGTGCTCAAGGTGGAGGGCGTTGGCGCCGCCGGTGGGGGCTACTAGTACGCGGAGGGTGTTGGTGGTGTGGGAGGTGGGGG
>NZ_SMKA01000334.1 GCF_004348455.1 Kribbella albertanoniae | reverse complement strand
CACCCCCGCACCGTCCAGCTCTGCCCCCGGCACCGAGCCGCCCGCATCCGCCTCGGGTACCGACGTTCCCGAGCCGCCTGCCCCTGCCTCAGGTGGCGACGTTCCCGAGCCGCCTGCCTCTGCTCCCGACGCCGAGCCCCATGGACCTGCCTCGGGTACCGACGTTCCCGAACCGCCCGTCCAGCCACGGTCCGAGGCGCCATCCTCCGCGGGTGAAGCTGGCCCGGATAGCGTCCTCGAACCAACCTCCGTCGGATCCGTAGAGCCGCTGACCGGGACGCCATCCTCCGCGGATGCTGCCGACCCGGTGAGCGCACCCGAACCGGCATCCCGCGGATCCGCAGCGCCACAGTCCGTTGCGCCACCGCCCGTGGCGCCGACCTGCGCGGTGCAGTGGGAAGACGGCCGTGTCCTGGAGGACTGGAACGACGACCCGCCAAGTGTTGATGAGCCTTGGCCGGATGAGGACGCGCACCGGGAGGCGCCAGATCCGCGCAGCAGCGATCTGACCGATCCGTTCGACGCGGGTCGCCAGGCGGACTGGCCGGTGGAACCGTTCGATGCCGCCTCGTGCCGCGGCTCCGATAACAGCGACCCCATGGACACCGCGGCACAACGCGCACTCGCCGCTCGACTCGCGCAGATCAAACACGACGCCTACGCCCGACTGGCATCCGGCGAGACTCCAGGCACTACCGCGCGCCCCGGGAAGACCGAGATCTATGTCCACCTGACAGACAAGGCCCTGGCCGCCGCCGCAAGCGCCGCAGGAACCGATCCCCGCGACGGCGTCTTGCGCGTCGAAGGAACCGGGCCGATGCTGATCTCGCAGTTGGGCGAGCTGATCGGCTATGGCCCCTACCTCGTCAAGCCCGTCATCGATCTCAACGAGGCAGTCTCGGTCAACTGCTACGAGGCCACCGAACGCATCCGCGAACGCGTCAAACTCACCCACCCGGTCGAACTGTTCCCTTACGGCACTCGCGAAACCAGCGGGAGTCTCGACCTCGACCACCTCGAGCCGTACGACCCGCTCGGACCACCAGGCCAAACCAGCACCACCAATCTCATCCCACTCGGCCGCTACGGCCACCGAGTGAAGACGCACGCGCGCGGATGGAAGGTCCGCCGGATCAACCCCACCACCCTCGAATGGACCACACCCCATGGCTTCATCTTCCACGTCGACCCCACCGGCACCCACCGCATCGTCAAAACCGAGCACGATCCTCATTTGCCATGATGAGCGGATGATCGACGTACCGACGAACTTCCGCGAAGATTGGGAACGCCTGTGGGCATTGGCCGAGCGGACCGCGGCCACCATGCCACTCGGGGTGCCGTTCGAGGGTGGGACGGCGGCGGCGTTCGGGTTTGCGGGCTTGTTGCTGGATTCGCCGTACGAGCCGGGTTTCGTCAGCGACTACCCGAACGGCGTACAGAACGGCTTCCGGTTCGCCTCGACGGGAGGCGACGGGGTGCATTTCTGCGCAGTGTTCGGCGACACCGTCACGCGAGTTGTGCTGAGCATTCCCTTGGCCGACAAGCCGCATCACATCGTGGGCGAGTCCCTGGCGGAGTTTCTCGCGTTGGGTTGCCGGACGGGCTATGTCCTCGACGAGCTCGGGTACGACAGTCGAGACGCGATGATCGACGAGCTGGAAAACACCCGCGCGTACGACGATCCCGAGCGCGGAATGCTCCTGCGCACGCTGACCGACGAGTTCCACCTCAGACCATGGAGTGGCGTCCGCGAACGCCTGGCCACGCTGTCAGCGCAATACGACGCGGACGTCGTGTGGACGCCCTACGACTAGGCTGCTGGGATGGTTTCGTGGGTGACCGGGCTGGAGGTTCCGCGGCGGAAGGGGCGGGGGATGTAGGTGGCCGGCTTGTCCGTCGGGAGGAGGGGAAGGTTGAAGGACGTGGTGTTGGGGTCCAGGTAGGCGGCTACCTCGGCAGGTTGGTCTGTACGGCGGCGCTCCAGCAGGTAGCCGTCTTCGTCGGTGCTCGTGTCGGTCCAGGTGAGCTGGAGCTCCTTGGGTTGGGGACGCGTGGTTGCGGGGCGGCCTTCTGATGCGGTGAGGGGTGTGACGCGGTAGTAGAAGGTCGTCGCCGGCATCAGATCGGGGTGCTGGAACTCCTGCCGATCCGGTGGCAGGAAGCTGAGGATCGTGTACTCGCCGTTCTCCTCGGTCGCGTACTCGACCATCAGGTACGCCGCATCGCTTGGCGCGCCAGACCACCGCAGCGTCACGTCGTCCGCGACCAGGTCTGCGGTCAGCTGAAACCCCTGGGGCTGGTCGGTCGAACCGCAACCGACCAGCAGCAGGAATGCGCACAAGCCGAGTAGGCGCACTACTTACGCCAGAACTGGACGCCGCTCCACTGGACCTGGATCGGGCCGCGCCCACTGTCCGTCCGGTACGAACCGAACTTGTCGTAGAAACTGCCACCCGGGCTGGACATGCTGTGCTTCAGCGAACCGTTGATATACGTCCGGTGCGCACTGCCGACCTGGTGCACGGTGTTGACCCGAACCGTGGTCCCGACTGTCGCTCCACCGGCGAGCGTGTCGCCGCCGACCCGGTAGAGGCGGCCGCCGTTTTCCACCGCCAGCATGAAGAACGGCCCGGAGCCGCTCTCGTTGAAGGTCTGTTTGAGACTGATCCGGCTGCCGGTCATCGACGTGATCCGGAACGACCCCTCGAACTGCCGGGTCCCACTCGAGTACGTCGCATACCGGCGTTCGGCACGTTGATCACCACTGGCGGTGGAGCAGGTGAGCCGGAAGTTCAGGCCGTCGATCACACCGCAGCCGCGCTCCTGTTCGGAGAACGACGGCGAATAGGAGGTCCAGCCACCAGGCTCGACCTGGGCGTGTGCAGCGGCCGGAGCGAGCAGGCCGAACACAGCGGCGGTGCACAGAGTGCGCAGGATTTTCATCGCATGACCTCATCGGAAAGTTGGGGCGGTAACTGTCCGCGTACGCGAGCTCACCGTAGGGCAAACGCTTACCCAACAGCTAGTAGCTGGCGTGGGATTTTTCGGAACCAAGTTCCATACCAGCGAGGCGC
Source organism: Kribbella albertanoniae (assembly GCF_004348455.1). Classification (GTDB taxonomy): domain Bacteria; phylum Actinomycetota; class Actinomycetes; order Propionibacteriales; family Kribbellaceae; genus Kribbella; species Kribbella albertanoniae. Next base: position 6,355 of record NZ_SMKA01000334.1, on the reverse strand, counting down.
TGGCCTTAGGCCCCGCGCGACTCCGCTACCCGGCGGAGCCAGTAGCGGAACCACGACGGGCCGTAGGGCACGTAGACACGAGTAGCGATCTCGCGGTCGCGCAGCTCGGCGAGCACGTCCGGCCGGATCCCCAGCAACTGCTCGACCGGAACCTTGCCCAGGGCAAGCAACACGGCCTCCCGGAGCCGCCCGTCGTGCGTCGCGAGCGACCAGTCGGCGCCACGATCGGCGAGCTGATGGGCCAACCGCAGATAGGCGACATCCGTCGGTTCGCCGTACGGGTGCGCTCCGGCAGGTTCGACGTACGCGCCCTTGACGAGCCTGATCTGTACGCCGGCCTCGGCGAACGCATCGATGTCCTCCGGGGAGCGCTCCAGGTTCGCCTGGACTGTCGCTCCGAGCCGATCACCGAGCCCGCGGCCGGCAACGGTCAGCACACAGTCGCGGATCCGGTTCGTCCGCGCGGTGTCCTCCGCACCGATCTGCAGTCTGCGGCCGCTGCCCAGTGCGCCGACGATCCGCGCCACCCGATCAGCCGCACCGGCCGGATCCACGTCGACTGCCAGATGCGAGAGATCCAACGACAGCCACCCCGTCGTCAGCTCCGCCAACTCCAGGTACTCGTCGACGACCCGCTCCGCGTCGGCAGGATCCGTCGACAACTCACCGAACAGATCGATGCTCACCCCATGCCCCAACGCCAACTGCGCGTCGGCCACCTGTAACGCCTCGTCACGAGTCCGCCCCGCGACGTACCGCGAAGCCGCCCGCCAGGCGTTGTCCTCCCCGCCTGGCAGCCCCTTGACCACCTGCTCGAGTGTTTCGTTCGTCGCCAGCTTGAACAGCACCGCCCGGTCCCAACGCATCCCCCGAGTCTGCCAGTGCCGCGGCCGGCAGTCCCTCCCTTTCAGGCAGCGACCCGGGCCACGAATAACCTCGCACCATGTCTGCCGAACTCTCCGAAGCTGCCCGCGCCCTCCTCGACGACACGAACGTCGGCGTCCTCACCACCCTCAGCTCCACCGGCGCCCCGCGGAACACCGTCGTCTGGATCGGCCGCGACGGCAACGACGTACTGATCTCGTCCGACGCCGCCTACTACAAGACCCGCAACCTCGTCGCCGACCCCCGCACCAGCCTGCTGGTCATCGACCGCACCAACCCGATGCGGTACGTCGAGATCGTCGCCAAGGCCGTCGTCACGCCTGACGAGGACCGCGCCCTCGCCCAGACCCTGGCCATCAAGTACGCCAGCAGCGACGCAGCCGACGAGTACGCCGCTCTCCCGCCCGAGGTCCAGCGCGTCGTCATCCGCCTCAGCCCCGACCGCATCAACGATCACACCTGAGGTAGTACAAGGATCAGTCGCGCTCCGCCGCTGGGGGATCCGGCCACCGTCAGCCTGCCGTCGTGGCGGAGCGCGATCTCCCGCGCAATCGCCAACCCGAGGCCCGCACCACCGGCATCGCGGCTCCGCGCTTCATCCAGCCGGGCGAACCGCTCGAACACCCGCTCCCGTTCCGGCTCCGGAATCCCGGCGCCGTCGTCGTCAATCCGCAGTACGACGTCGCCGCCGTCCTGCTCGATGCCGACGGCAACTGTCGTCCGGGTGTGCCGGATCGCGTTATCGACCAGGTTGCGGACCAGTCGATCCAATTGGGCCGCATCACCAGCGACCACTACGGATTCGGGGGCATCGAACGTGAGCTCGGGTCCCTCATCCACCCGCCTGGCCAACTGCCGTCGTACCAGCTCGGCCAGGTCGACCGGCTGGTGAACGGTGCTCGGTTCGGCATCGAGCCTTGCCACCAGCAACAAATCGTCGGCCAACTGTTGCAAGCGCCGAATCTCCTCGATCGCATGGCCGCTCACCCGTGGCCAATCCGCGCGGTCGGGATGTTCGTTCGCCACCTCGAGGATCGCGCGCAGACTGGCGATCGGACTCCGCAGTTCATGGGCCGCGTCAGCCACGAACCCCCGCTGCTGCGCAGCCGCCAACTGCAGCCGGGCCAACGTCTCGTTCAACGTCGTCGCCAACCGAGCCACCACATCCCCGGTCCGCGGTACCGGCACCCGCTCATGCAGATTCCGCTGACTGATGGCGGCCGCCTGAGCCCGCATCCGCTCGACAGGCCGCAGAGCCATCCGTGTCGCGACGTACGCACCCACCATGATCAGCAGGACAGCCAACGGCAGCGCGGGTTTGAGCACCCGATCAACGTCGGCCACCGCATCCTCAGCCTCGAACGGCACCACGAACACGGTGACTGCCAGCGACCCATGAAGTCGCCCGGGCCTGCTGTCCCGCAGGTTGAACCAACTACCCTGCCGGACCGTGCGATAGGCCTCGAGCCGCCGTCCGGACAATCGGGCGATTGTCGCGCAGACCGAGTGCTCCGGCGCGATCGACGGAGCACACGCCTTACCCCGCGCATCCGGATCGGGCGCCCCGAAGGTGACGTACTGATCGCCGTCCCACCCCGACTCCTCGTCTGGTCCTGGTGCGGGCTGCACCGGCCGGCCCTTCATCTGGAAGGGGGACACCGCCGTGGAAACCTCCGAGGTCCGGCCCGCGCTGTCGACAATCTCGTACAACTCGTCGGTGGCGGGATGGCTGACCGTTGGTGCGTCGCCGCGGTGCAGCGCGAGGATCCCCATGTTGTTGGCGATCAGATCCCGCGTCTTGTGGGCGCGCTCGCGCACGACCTCGTACCGCGACGTGTAGACCTCGTGGCGGATCCAGAAGGCGAAGCCGCCCGCCAGGAGTGCACTGACCACACCGGCGACCACCGTTACCCGGGCGGCAGTTGAGAGCCTAGGCATGCGCGCCGCCGACCAGCCGATATCCCATGCCGCGGACGGTCTCCAGGGTCTTCCGGCCGAAGGGCTGGTCGATCTTGCGGCGGAGCGCGCTCACATGGACCTCGACCACATTCACGTCACCTTCGTAGTGCGCATCCCACACCTGGTCGAGGATCTCGCGTTTCGTCACGACCACGTCGGGCCGCCGTACCAGGCACTCCAGGATCGCGAACTCGCGCGCGGTCAGCTCGATCACCGCCGCACCCCGCCTACAGGTCCGCGCCGCCGGGTCGATCACCAGGTCGCCGACCTCCAACGCGGCCCGGACCGAACCGCTGCGCCGCAACAACGCGCGGATCCGCGCCACCAGAACGACATACGAGAAGGGCTTGGTCAGGTAGTCGTCGGCGCCGGTGTCGAGCCCCTCAGCCTGGTCGTACTCGCCGTCCTTGGCGGTCAGCATCATGATCGGAGTGGTGACACCGGTACGGCGGAGGCTCTCGCAGACCCGGTATCCGTTCAGCCCGGGCAGCATCACGTCGAGGATGATCGCGGCGTACTCGTTCTCCTCCGCGGCCCACAACGCCTCCGGACCGGTGTGAACGACGTCCACGGTGAACCCGTGGGACTCGAGGCCCCACTTCACCGCTGCCGCGAGTCGCTGCTCGTCCTCCACCACCAGTAGCCGCACGCAACCAGGTTCGCACGCTCTGCGGATCATCCTGAAGAACGCTTCAGCTTGCTTCAGGTTCTCTTGGGCAGGCCGTTCCCATACTTCCGGCCATGATCACGCTGTGGACAGACCGGTTCACCCGCGCCGCCGTACCGATCGCGGAGCACCGAGCGCCGGCCTGGCCGGCCGCCGTACTGGCGGGGGCGTTCGCCGTCGTCACCACCTGGTTCGTGCTGATGCAGCACTGGTCCTTCCGTACCGGAGCCTTCGATCTCGGCATCTTCGACCAGGCGGTGCACAGCTATGCCCAGGGGCATCTTCCGGTGTCGACGATCCGCGACCCGAACCTGATCCTGCTCGGCGACCACTTCCACCCGATCCTGATCCTGCTGGCGCCGTTCCACCGCGTCTTCCCGATGGCCGAGACCCTGCTGGTCGCGCAGGCCTTGTTCTTCGCGGTCTCGGTCTTCCCGATCGCGCGCCTGGCCAGTACGGCGTTCGGCAGCCGGATCGGCCTGGTGATCGGGACCTGTTACGGCCTGTCCTGGGGACTGCTGAACGCGATCACCTTCGACTTCCACGAGATCGCGTTCGCCGTTCCCCTGCTCGCGTTCGGCCTGGCCGAGTACCTGCACGGGCATCCCGGCCGCGCGGTCGCGATCGCCGCTCCCCTGGTTCTCGTCAAGGAGGACCTGGGGATGACGCTCGCCGTACTGGGTGTGCTGATCGCGCTCCGCCCCGGGACCCGCCGGCTGGGCATCCTCACCGCGGTCGGTGGTGCGTCCGCATCACTGCTCAGTGTCTTCGTGATCATCCCGGCATTCAGTGCCTACGGCAACTACCGCTACCTCGGCAAAGGTGGCCTCAAGGCTCCTGAGGCGGCCCTGTCCGGCGATCTGTTCACCTCGGGCAAGCTCTGGCTGGTCGCGCTGATCTTGCTGCCGACGCTCTTCCTGGCTCTCAGATCACCGTTGGTCCTCCTGCTGCTGCCTACTCTCGGCTGGCGGTTGGGCAGCACGTACATCCTGTACTGGATCCCGACCTTCCACTACGACGCCGTACTGATGCCCATCGTCTTCTGCGCGCTGATCCACGGTCTCGCGCTCCTCCGCCCACACCTCCTCGGCCGCCGGCGTCGGCTGGCGCTCCCACTCATCGCCACCGCGCTCTCGATCACCTGCCTCACCTTCTTCCTACAATCCGCGGCCTCCGAAGGACCGGGGCGTCCAGCCGAGTTCGCCGCCGCAGCGAACCGACTGATCGACCGCATCCCGGCCAATAGCACGGTCAGCACCACCAACACCATCGCTCCGCACCTGACCTCCAAGGCCGACGTCTACCTGCTCAAGTCCAACCGCCCGACCGAATGGACACTCGCGCCGTACGACGATCCACAGCTCACCTACCGCCACGCCGATCTCGTCATCCGGGACCACGATCTCCTCCTCATGCACCACCCAGCGCCAACCCTCCCGCCTCTGCGCGAGCGCTGACCGTTGCGGAGGTGGGCAACTGGGGTTGGGCGGTCTAGGGTCGCGGTAGCTGCCTGCTGGACCGCCCCCTGGAGGATGCAATGCGTCGTCGTACCGTGCTGGGCTCGATCGTCGCTGCTCCGCTGAGCGCCGCCGTACTGGGTCAGACCTCTCCCGCGGCTGCCGCTGCGTCGACCATCGATCCGCGCAGCGACTGGGGTGCTTGGGAGGGTTGGGGTACGTCGTTGTGCTGGTGGGGGAAGGCGCACGGCAATCGGGACGACCTGGCCGACATCTTCTTCACGCGGAACACGGTCGACTACCAAGGTACGGCGCTGCCCGGGCTCGGGTTGACGATCGCGCGCTACAACGCCGGGGCGTGTTCGACGCAGCCGATCAATGGTGAGTCGATGGTCCGTTCACCGAAGATCGGCGATCCGCGGCAGATGGACGGGTACTGGCTCGACTGGTTCAGCTCGGACCCGTCGTCCGCGAGCTGGAACTGGTACGTCGACAGTGCGCAGCGCAACCTGATGTGGAAGGCGCGCGACCGCGGTGTCAACCAGATCGAGCTCTTCTCGAACTCGCCGATGTGGTGGATGTGCCAGAACCACAACCCGTCCGGTTCCGCGAGCGGCGGCGACAACCTGCAGACCTGGAACCACCGGCAGCATGCCGTCTACCTCGCCACGGTCGCCCGCTACGCGCATGACCACTGGGGTGTCGACTTCACCTCGGTCGAACCCTTCAACGAACCCGACGGCAGCTGGTGGAAGGCGGACGGCACCCAGGAGGGCTGCCACTTTGAACCGGCCACGCAGCGCCCGGTCATCAACGCCCTCCGCGCCGAGCTCAACGCCCGCGACCTCGGCTGGATGCCAATCGCCGCCTCCGACTGCTGGGGCTACGACGCTGCCCTGTCGACCTGGAACAGCTTCGACTCCACCACCCGCGGCAACGTCGCCCGCATCAACGTCCACGGCTACCAGGGAGGTGGCGGCCGCCGGGACCTCCTGTCCGCGGCCGCCAAGTCCAGCGGCCGCAAGGTCTGGAACTCCGAGTACGGCGAGGGCGACGCGACCGGACTGTCGTTGGCGAGCAACCTCAACCTCGACTTCCGCTGGCTGCACCCCAGCGCCTGGGTCTACTGGCAGGTCGTCGACGGCGGCGGCTGGGGGCTCATCCAGGATCTGGGCAACAACACCACCGGCCCGATCAACCCCAAGTACTACGTGCTCGCCCAGTACACCCGGCACATCCGCCCCGGTATGCGCATCCTGGACGGCGGCAACGGCAACACCATCGCGGCGTACGACGCAGGTGCCCGGAAGCTCGTCATCGTCGCCATCAACCACGGTGCTGCGGGCTATTTGGACTTCGACCTCTCCCGCTTCAGCAAACCCTCCAC
>NZ_SMKA01000333.1 GCF_004348455.1 Kribbella albertanoniae | reverse complement strand
GGTTGGGGTGCTGGGGTCGGCGGGTGAGCGGCGTGGGAGGACGGCCAGGGCGACCAGGGCTCCGGCTAGCGCTCCGACCAGGCCTACTGTCATGGCTATGGTCATGGCGCTGGTGAAGGAGTCTCGGGCTGCGGCGACGAACTCGGGGCCGAGGGCGAGGGTGGCGGCAATCGAGTCGCGCGCTGCCTCGGGAACGGCGTCCGGGAGGTTGGCGGAGTAGGCAGCAGCCAGGACACTCCCCAGTACGGCGACCGACAGCGCACCGCCGGTCTGCTGGACGGTGTCGTTCATCGCGGAACCGACCCCGCGGTGCTCGGCCGGGACCGCCTGCATCAACAGCGTGTACGCCGCCGGTCCAGCGAGCCCACCGCCGATCCCCATCACCATCAGGCCGGCGATCAGCAGCCCGTAGCCCGTCGTACCGGAGACCTGGGACAGGATCGCGAACGCGCCGCCGATGACTGCCAGCCCGAGGGCGATCAGCGTGCGGTCGGCGAGCTTCTTACCCAACGTCGCGCCGAGCACGTTGAACACGGTCGCGGCGACGGCGTACGGGATAAGGGCCAGGCCGGCCTTCAGTGGGCTGTAGCCGAGGACGAACTGCAGGTACTGGGTCAGGGCGAGCATCAGACCGCCTGCGGTGAAGGACAGCAGCACGATCGAGAAGCTGGTCCCGCTGAACCGGCGGTCCTTGAAGAGCTCGAGCGGGACCATCGGATGCGCACTCCGCTTCTCCCAGAGCGCGAACGCCGTCAGTGCAGCGGCCCCGACAGCCAGCCCACCAAGGACTTGCGCCGAACCGAACCCGTTGGTGGGAATCTCGATGATCGCCCACACGACCGACGCCATCCCGATGACAGTCAGTACGGCGCCGATCGGGTCGACGTTCCGGGCCGGGCCGCGGGATTCCGGGATCAGGACGACGGCACCGATGATCGCGACCACGGCGATCGGGACGTTGAGCAGGAAGATCGAACCCCACCAGAAGTGGTTCAGCAGGACGCCACCGATGGTCGGGCCGGCGATCACCCCGACCATCGCGACCATCGACCAGCCGGCCATCGCCTTGCGCTGCTCCTCCGGCGGGAACACGGTGAAGAGCAGCGACAGCGTGCTCGGCATCAGCAGGGAACCACCGACCCCCATCAGCCCGCGGCAGGCGATCAGCTGCCAGGGAGTCTCGGCCATCGTGGCCAGCAGCGACGCGGCCCCGAACAGGACCAGGCCGATCAGCAGCATCTTCCGGCGGCCGAAGCGATCGGACAGACTGCCCGCGGTCAGCAGGAGCCCCGCGAAAGCCAGGATGTAGGCGTCGATCACCCATTGGATGTGGGCGGGAGTGGCGCCCAGATCGCGCATCAGCGACGGGATGGCCAGGTTGAGCACGGTGTTGTCGACGACAAGCACCATCAGGCTCAGACACAGGATCAGCAGGATCCACCAGCGACGTGGATGCCCGGCAGTAGTCTCGGCAGCGGCCGACTCGAACGGTGTACTAGTCACTCGCACACTGTACGACACAACTCGCACAGTGTTCCAGTAGGATGTTTCCCGTGAAGGAATCGATCTGGACCCGGCAGCCGAAGGCGGCCCCCGCCCGCGAGACGCTCACCCGCGAGCAGATCGTGCGTGCCGCCCTGGAATCACTCGACACCGAGGGCGTGGCCGGCCTCAGCATGCGCAAGCTCGCCGCCAAACTCGGCTCCGGCGCCACCAGCGTCTACTGGCACGTCCCGACCAAGGACGACCTGATCGACCTGCTCATCGACGAGGTCTGGGGCGAGATCGACATCCCCGAGCCGGAACTCGCCGGCTGGCGCAGCGGCCTGCTGCTGTTCGCGCACAGCATGCGCGCCACGATCATGCGGCACCCCTGGCTCCCCGAGGTGATGTACACCCGCCCGAGCATGGGCCCGAACGCCATGACGATGGGCACCCGCGGCCTGGCCCTGATCGCCGCCGCCGGCATCACCGGCCGCACCGCCGACTTCGCGCTCGGCACCGTGATGTCCTTCGTCCTCGGCAGCACCGGTGGCGAGGTCGCCACCCGCGAAATGGCCCGCCGCGGCGGCCAGTCCCTCGACCAGTTGGCCGCCGAAGTACGCGAGCGCACCGAGTCCATCGCCGACCCGATCATGCAGGAGTCCGCCCGCCGCCGTACCACCGGCGACGTCGACGCCATGTTCTACGACTCCTTCACCTACGGCCTCGACCTGGTCCTCGAAGGCCTCGCCGCCCGCGTCGAGGGCTGACGCTCAGCCCCGGCCGCCGGCGCGACCCCGGGCGGCGCCGGTCGTTCCGCGGCGGAGATGGTCGGGACGCTCGGAGGCCTCCCCCAGAGCCGGTACGGCGGACGCGCCCGTCTGCGGACCGGTGGTCGGCGTACTGGTGATGGCGGGCTCGACCATCCGCGACTGCGGGGTGTTCCAGGCCATCGGGGTCTGGGGATGATGGATGACCCAATCGGTGTCCTTGAAGTGCGAGGAGAGCTCGCGGCCGAGGACGGTGGCGTCGAACGGGCCGGAGGACTCGAAGACGCCGAGGGACAGCGGGCGGCCGAGTTTGTCCTCCCAACGCTTCGACCAGTCGGACAGGTTGGGCAGCGAACCGCGGACGGCCTGGTTGTCCAGGTACCCATGGCCACCCATGAAATCGCCCGGGTAGCGGTCGTTGTGGTTCTCGCGCCAGTGCGACCGTGCGGCCCGCACCGCGGCGCTACTGTTGATGTCCAGGTCGAAGTCACTCGGCTCCGGGGCCAGGCCGAGCCGGTACATCGAGTCGTACGGACGCCGCAGCGGCCGGTTCTGGTCGTCGCCGAACCAGTCCTGCATCCGCTGCAGCGCTTCCGGGTTGCCGGCCAGCTCAGCCTCGGTGGGCAGCGTCTTGTGCAGTCCGGAGTAGAACTCGGCGCCCGTTCCCTTCAACCGGATGTCGACCTGAGACGCGTCGACGCCGTCCCGTTCGAGCGCTTCCAGCATCTCGGAGCCGAACTCTCGGTACAGCTCGGGCGTCAGGCCCAGCGGGGACTCACCGGTCATCATCCAGCGCACCTGTTGCGGGCTGATCTGCAGGAACTCGATGTCGCGCCGGGCGATGGCGTAGCCGGAGTCGTCACGCGGCCACCACGACGGACCCTCTTCCGCACCGTCGAGAATGCGGGCGATGCGCTGGTCGAGCGCGTCCGGTCCGGTCTGCGGCAGCACCAGCGGTGACAGCTGCCACGACAACGCAGCAGCTTGTCGTTGCGTCGTCGTACCGGCTGTGATGCCGTCCAGGGCCGGGCCGCCGAGCCGGATGCCTGCCGCTGCGGACTGTTCGCGGTCGCCGACGCCGAGGTGCGAGATCACACCGTCGACGGTGGCCGTGTGGTCGCCCGGAAGCGTCACCCATTCCTTCTGCCCGAGATACCCCATCCCGGTGGTCGGCACCGAGAAGATGTCCTGCGTGGAGTGCCGCGCGGCGAGGATCACGCCATGGCCTCGGCGCTCCTCCAGCCAGTCGGCGACCACCTGCCGGTCCGCCGACCAGCTGGCCAGCGGTCGCTGCCGCGCCTCGATCACGCTGCCGATGTTGTTCTCGTCGACCCAGTCCGGTCGCGGCGCACCCTCTTCCCAGCTCAGCGCACGGTAGGAGTACACCTCGGTGATTCCGCGCGCTGCCAGGGTCTCCTGCGTCATCTGGTACTGCGTGCGGAGGAAGTCCCGCAGTGCGTCGCGGTTGTAGTCGAGCTCGAGATCGACCTTCGAGCGAGTGGTGGGATCCATGTGCCAGTCCATGGCGTCCTGCAGCCCGAACTCGTCGCGGGTCACCTCCTGCAGCGCCAGTACGCGGATGTTGTTGTTCGACCCGTACGACCACGCACCCATGAGCTCACTGGTCGAGATCATCCGGACCACCTGGTCGGCCCGCTCGGTGTCCATCCGGATCGCGCGGTGCGCCTGCTCGCGGTGCTGCGCGGACCGCAGCTCGTCGACATGCAGGACGTCAGCGCCCAGCGACGGGTAGCGCTCGTTGTGAGCGAGGAGCACGTAGCGGCTGTCGCCCAGCCTGCTGGCCATGTCGTTGCCGACGGTGAGACCCATCGACGCCAGCACCAGCTCGGGTGTCGACGAGCGCATCCGCGCCGCCAGCGCCTCGATCGCGACGGTCTTCGCCTGGGGCGTCGTGGTGACCTTGCCGTCGTCGAACAGCAGCGCCTCACCAATGCGCTGCCGTTCCTGCCGCTCCGCCGAGCCGACCGGCGGCAGCGGCTCAGTCGCCATGCAAGAAGTCCTCTGCCTGTTGCCGGAGGCCCGCCGGTGCCGACGCCCAGGCGGGGGTCTGCATCAGCTCACGCAGCTTGACCTCCAGCACGTCCCGCGGCGCGTCCGCCAGTACGCCGACGTGCGACCACACCTGCTCCAGCTCACCAGGCAGCTCCCAGTGCGCGGCGAACGCGGACTCCGCCGTACCGGAGCCGACCGGCGCGACGTACACCTCGTCGGCCGAGCCGGCGGGCTCGATCTCGACCAGCGTCAGGCCGAGCTGTGCGATCGCGGCCCGGAACGCGGTGCGGAGCGACTCGACGCTGTCCGCGTTCGGCTGCTCGCCGGTGTGGAACAGCGTGAGCACCCAGCCCGACTCTCCGGTCCGTGCCAGGTCGAGGACGACCGGCGTACCTTCGGGGTCAGTGCGGTTCACGTGCGCAATGCTCTGGGCAGCTCCCGGCCCCTCGGTCCGCGGGGAGTCGATGAGCCCGAACCGCTCCCGCAGCCAGGTCAGCTGCTCAGCGGAGAGGGCACCGTGGGCGAGGGCTCGCAGTGCGGGCCAGAGCATGGCGAACGTCCTTTCGTCGGGCGACAGCTTAATTGACGAGGGGCCTACGAAACCGGTTCCACCGGGAGGTGGATGGGGTTGGTCCAGGCACGTCCACCCGCAGCGTCCTCGACGGTCACCCGACAGTGCTTCCCGCGGAACATTGCCAGTGGCAACGTGCAGTCGGTCAGCCCGGAGCCCTGTGCCACCTGGGCTCCTGGCGCACCACCGCTGAGCAGCACCTTCACGGCCGCCGAGCACTGCACCCGCACCAGGTCGCCATCGATCCGTACGTCGTACAGCTCGGGGCCGGTGCTGGAGTAGAAGTGGCCGGCGATCAGCGCGGCCAGCAGTGCGTCCGGTTCGAGGGACTCGCTGCGCACCTGGACCCAGGCCGCACAGGGTGGCGGGTCCTGGGGCTGCAGGTGTGCGTCGTCCGCCGCGTACGCCGTCAGCCGGTGCCCGCGGTTCAGCAACACGTCGGTGAGGTGCCAGCTGTCACCTCGGTTCTCCCGGTCGGCGAGCGCGTTGTAGACCTCGACGGAGTGGGCCGCATCCAGGCTCTCGGCATCCACGGCCGTCAGCAGCGACGCGGCGGGATGTGCCATCCCGACAAAGGCACCGGCCGCACGTGCCCGCCGGGCGAGCTCCGGGCCGGTCTCCTCTGGTGCCGGCGGCTGGAAGTCCAAGGGCAGGCCCACAGCGACGATGTGCCAGGACGGCCCCGCCTCCGTCCGTGGTGCGTGCAACTCCGCACCGATCAACGTCGTGAACGCCGCCGTCCGCAGCTCCCGGGTGTCCGTCACCGGAAAGCCGTACTCTGCCCGGAAGTGGTCAGTGACAGCCAGAAAGTCGTACCCGGCGTCACGGTAGATCCGCACCGTCTCCGCGGGCGAGAACGCGCCGTCGGACTCATTCGAATGGGTGTGCAGGTTGCCCCGCCAGAACTGTCCGGGCAGGTCGAACGGTGTCATCGGCGTTGGGCTCGGGCCGAGGCGTAGAGGCAGATGGCGGCAGCGGTGGCGAGGTTGAGGGACTCGGCGCGGCCGTAGATCGGGACCTTGACGGAGTGGTCGACGAAGGCGTCGAAACCGTCGGGGAGACCGTGGGCTTCGTTGCCGAAGAGCCAGACCGTGGGTTTGGCGAGGGTGCCGTCGTCGATGCAGGTGTCGAGGTCGGTGGTGCCGTAGCCGTCGGCGGCGAGGACCTGGAGTCCTTGGGCGCGCCAGGCGGTGGCGGCGGTGGCGAGGTCGGCGTCGACGGTGATCGGCAGGTGGAATATGCTGCCGACGCTGGCCCGGACGGCCTTCGGATTGTGCGGGTCGACCGACTCAGTCGACAGTACGACGGCATCCGCGCCGGCGGCGTCCGCCGTACGGATCAATGTCCCGACGTTGCCGGGGTCGCGCACCTGGAAGCCGGCGGCGACCAGGCGGGCAGTCGGGAGAACCGCCTGCTCCAGCGAGACGTCGACAAGGGAGCAGACGGCGACGACACCTTGTGAGGTGACGGTTTCGCTCAACGCCTCGGCACCGGCCCGATCGACGTCGAACCACGGTACGTCGGCCGCGGCGGCGAGGTCGCGCAGATCGCGATGCCGCGTTGCCACGGACGGTTCGGCGTACACCTCGAGGACGAGTTCACGATGCTCGAGGGCTTCGCGGACCGCCTGCGGGCCTTCGGCCAGGAAGCGGCCGGTCTTGCGGCGGAACGCGCGAGTGGCGAGCCGCCGGGCCTGCTTGATCCGCACGGATTGCGCGGTCAGCAGACCAGGGCTCGCCACTCGGGTGCTACGTCCGGAAACGGTAGTGCTCAGGCCGCGCTGGTCGGCGCGTTGACGTCGGCCGGCAGGGCGGCCTTGGCCAGCTGCACGATCGCGGAGAACGCCGCCGGGTCGTTGACAGCCATGTCGGCGAGGATCTTGCGGTCGACCTCGATCTCGGCCAGGCGCAGACCCTGGATGAAACGGTTGTAGGTCAGGTCCTCGGCGCGGACCGCAGCGTTGATGCGCTGGATCCACAGCTTGCGGAAGTCGCCCTTGCGCGCCTTGCGGTCACGGTAGGCGTAGACGAGCGAGTGGGTGACCTGCTCCTTGGCCTTGCGGTACAGCCGCGAGCGCTGGCCGCGGTAGCCGCTGGCCTGCTCGAGTACGACCCGGCGCTTCTTGTGGGCGTTGACTGCCCGCTTCACGCGTGCCATGAGGTGTTACTCCTTGGTTCTGCGCCGCGACCGGGCTGGGCCGGTACGGCGGGATGTTCGGGGGAAGGGCCACGAGGCCCCGCGAGGCGGGAGCCTCAGATGCCGAGAAGCTTCTTGGCCTTCTTGGCGAACGACGGCGCAACCTCGACCGTGCCGCTCAGCCGGCGCTTACGCTTCGACGACTTCGCCTCGGCGAGGTGGCGGACACCGGTCTGCTCGCGGCGCAGCTTGCCCGAGCCCGTGACCCGGACGCGCTTCTTCATCCCCGAGTGGGTCTTCATCTTCGGCATGGCTAATGAACTCCTGAATTGTTCTTTCGTTGACTCGAACTCGGACAGTGACGGTGCTCCGGCAGGCAGCCGGAGCAGTCCTTCACTCCGGGTCGAGGTTGTCTGCCGGACCCTTCGGCTTCTTCGTGGCACCGGCGGCGACCTCGGCCTCGTGAGCCTTGACCTGGGCGGCGCGCTCGACGCGCTCCGCTTCCAGCTCGGCCTCACGCTCGGCCTGCTTCTTCGCCTTCTCGGCATCCACGTCCACGCGCGCCTCGGACTTCTTCTTGTGAGGTCCGAGAACCATGATCATGTTCCGGCCGTCCTGGCGGGCGTTCGACTCCACGAAGCCGAGCTCGCTGACGTCCTCGGCCAGCCGCTGCAGCAGCCGGAAGCCGAGCTCCGGCCGCGACTGCTCGCGACCGCGGAACATGATGGTGATCTTCACCTTGTCACCGGCACGGAGGAAGCGGACGACGTGACCCTTCTTGGTCTCGTAGTCGTGCGGGTCGATCTTCGGCCGCAGCTTCATCTCTTTGATGACGGTGTTGGTCTGGTTCCGGCGGGACTCGCGCGCCTTCTGCGCGGTCTCGTACTTGTACTTGCCGAAATCCATCAGCTTGCAGACCGGCGGGCGTGCCGTGGCCGCAACCTCGACCAGGTCGAGATCGGCTTCCTGTGCCAACCGCAGTGCGTCCTCGATCCGGACGATGCCTACCTGCTCACCGTTCGGTCCGACCAGACGCACCTCGGGAACGCGGATGCGCTCGTTGACGCGCAGTTCAATGGTGATGGGTCCTCCTGGGTTGTTCTGATTCCGGTACCACCTCTTCGCCGCTCGAGGTCTCCTCAAGAAACGACGAAGGCCTCCGTGCGACTAACACACGAAGGCCCAATTCCCTGATCCCCGGCGTGCCAACCGTTTGAACGATCGGTACGCCGTACGATTCGCCAAGACCGGAGTCTCGGCGTGACCGGGACCCGCCGACTGTTCATCAGCTGGGTGGGAGGTGGCCCTCCGCTTGGATCCAACCACCGGAACTCCTCGGGTATTCCACCCATGGGGCACCGCCAGACCGGATCGGTCGCTATGCAACAGTAACACCATGACCGACGAACTCTCCACTCCGCCGTCCGCCACTGATGCTGGGCCTGGTTCTGGCACGGCCTCCCGCGACATCGCCGACGTACCGAGTGTGGAGATCATCTCGACCGCCGCCCTGCACCTGCTGAGCGCGGCCGCCGTCAACCTCGGCCTGGCCGAGGACCTCCCCGAACACAAGGACCTGGACGAGGCCCGCTCCCTGATCGACGCCCTCGCCGGCCTCCTCGACGCCGCCGCCCCGTCCCTCGGCCACCACCACGCCGCCCCCCTCCGCGACGGCCTCCGCTCCCTCCAACTCGCCTTCAAAGAAGCCTCGAGCATCCCGGACGAGCCCGGCTCCGGCCCCGGCGAGAAATACACCGGCGCCGTCTACCCCGCCACCCGCTAACCCGGGCCGGGGCGGACCGCCAGCACCCACCAACCCCAGCCGGGGTCGGCCCGCACGCCTGGCGCAGCCGCCCGAACTCCGGATCACCAGGGTTACTGGGTGGTGGAGGTCCGGCCCCACACCCTGGGGGGCCGCCCGCGGCACCCACCAAGCTCCATCTGATAACCACCCGTCTGCCCCGCCATCGCCTCGACCGCCGGCAGTCCCATCGGCCAACCGGACCGCCAGCACTGTCCAACCAGCACGCCGCCGCTCCACGCACGCCTGATCAACGCCCGCCGGAGCCACGCCGGAGCAGTTAGTCAGTGGCGGACGTCCGCCACGCCGACAACACCACCCCGCTCGGACCGCGACGCCAACCGCCTTCCCACCCCCCTTCCGGCGAACGCCCACGACCGTCATCGCGCCCGAAGGTGGGTCCGCTGCTCTTTGGGCACGAACATCGACTTTGAGCACCCATCAACCGTTTCGGCGGGCTCTGCGTGGTTGGTGGGTGCTCAAAGACGCGGTCCCCAAGGGTGGGGCGGCTGCTCCAGGGGCGACGGGTGGTGGGTATGCCCACGAGATGGTGGGTTGGCGAACCGGGATCGCGCTGGCCAACCCGCCACCGGATGGGTCTACCCATCAGATGGTGTGTTGGGCCTCCATCGCATCCGGGTGGGGACCCGCGACGCATGCCGGTGCACGAGCTGGTGGGGTAGCCCGTCAGATGGGGCTAGAGG
>NZ_SMKA01000332.1 GCF_004348455.1 Kribbella albertanoniae | reverse complement strand
TCAGACATGTCCGGCGGCAACAAGAAACCCTGACCACGATCAACCGGCCGATACCCATTCGCCACACCCAATAATCGAACACCTACCGGGTTATACGCACCAGCCACGCCGATTCTGCAACAGCCTCTGTACGGCACCGGAGGTCCTTCCCCCAGCTAGTTTGTCCCGGTGACCCGAACAGACCCGCCGAACACCGCTCCCGAACGCGAGTTGCTGCAGGGATTTCTCGACTACCACCGGGAGACATTGCTGCTCAAAGTGAGCGGTCTGAGCGGGGAAGACCTGGTACGGCGCAGTGTGGAGCCGTCCAGCATGTCCCTGCTCGGTTTAGTGCGCCATCTCACGGAAGTCGAGCAGTACTGGTTCAAGACCTGCCTGACCGGCGAGGTGGTCCCGGACCGCTACTGGACGGCCGAGCATCCCGATGGGGACTTCGATCTCGTCGACCCCGCCCAGGCGGAGAAGGACCTGCAGACGTACGCGGACGCCGTACAGGAATCTGACGAGATCGCAGCGCGCTACGACCTGGATGCCGCCTTCCGACGTCCGCGCCGGGAGGGTGAGTACAGCTTGCGGTGGCTCTACATTCACCTGATCGAGGAGTACGCGCGGCACAACGGCCACGCGGACCTGCTCCGCGAACGCATCGACGGCAGCACCGGCGAATAGGTCAGGGCTTGATCGCTCGGATCAGCCCGACGATGTCGTTCACCACTCCGCGCACCCCCGGGATTCGGGTCAGCCGCAGCAGCCGGTCGACGAGTGGCACCGAGCGGTCGATCAGCAACTGGGTACGGCGAACATCCTCGCTGTCGTCGTGCACCCAGAACAGCACGATCCCCATGTGGAGCAGCCACAACAGCTCGGGCAGCTCGGCCGTCAGCTCGGGCGACAGCTTGAGGTCCGAGCCCGCCACCACCTGCCGGAAGATCTCCACACTCGCGTCGCGGGCCGGCTGCGACTCCGTACTGAACGGCGACAGCGGGCTCTTCGGATCCGCCGCCGTCTTGAAGAACGTCCCAGCGAACTCGTGGTACGGCGCCGACACGTCCAGCCACACCCGCAGTACGCCGGCCAACCGCCCAGCGAACGACTTGTCACCAGCCAGAACGGCCTGAACCGCGTCCCGATGCTGATCCTGCAGGTGGTCGTAGTACGCCTGCATCAGGTGGTCTTTGGAGCCGAAGTAGTAGTACGCGTTACCGACCGAAACCCCCGCCTCGGTCGCGATCGCCCGCATCGTCGTCTTGCCGTACCCTTGCTCCCGAAACAACCGCAACGCCGTAGACAAGATCAGCTCACGCGTCTGCTCACCTTTGGTAGTCACACCCTCCGTCACACCCGTCAGCGTAGTCAGTAGCCGCGGTTCAGCGGTGGCATGACCTGCACCTTGCTCGGGGCAGGATGGGTGGATGACGACGTGGGTGTTCGAGGGAACCGTCCTGCCTGCGGGTGACGGCGGCCGGGTGAGCGTTGGTTCGGGCGATGCACAGCCGCTCCCCGGGCGGTTCGCCGTACCAGGGTTGGTCGACTCGCATTGCCACTTGACGCTGGGGGCTGGGGCGGACGGGTGGCCGGCGTTGTTTGGGGCCGACTTCGCTCGGGAGCGGCTGGAGGAGCTGGCGTCCGCGGGGGTGAGCGCGGTTCGGGACGTGGGCGGCAATCGGGCGGTCACGCTGAAGCTGGCGACGACCGAGGACGACAGTCGGCCGGTCGTGATTGCGGCCGGGCGCTTCCTGGCTCCTGAGGGTCGTTACTTCGCGGCGGCGCATGAGCCGGTGGCGCCTGAGGAACTGCTGGCGGCGGTCGAGGGCGAACTCGCCGACGGCGCGACCTGGCTGAAGCTCGTGGCCGACTTCCCCGAGGTCGGGCCGGACGGGCCGATCCGCGGCAGTGTGATGGCGCAGACCTACGAGACCGAGCTGATCCGGGCGATGGTCGAGCTCGCGCACAGCCGGGGCGCGCGGGTGGCCGCGCACTGCAACACCGACATCGTCAGCGAGCTGATCCGGGTCGGAGTTGACTCGATCGAGCACGGGACCGCACTCACCGAGCAGGACTTGCAGACGCTCGGCGCCCGCGGTGGCGCCTGGACGCCGACCCTGTGCGCGTCGGTCGGCGAGGCCCCCAACGAAACCCCGGAACGGCGAGCCGCCCGTCTGGCCCGCTCCGAGCAGCTCGCCGCCATGCTCGCCCTCAGTGACCGGTACGGCGTTCGCGTGCTGGCCGGTTCCGATGTGGTCGGCTCGGTGGCGGGGGAGGTCGACCTGCTCGTGAAGCACGGTCTGACCGTCACCCAGGCGCTGGTCGCTGCCTCCACCGGAGCGCAGGAGTACCTCGGGCTGACCGGCGACGGGAACCTCGTCACGTACGACGCCGATCCGCGCGAGCACCCGGAAATCCTCGCGACCCCGGCGAGCGTCGTACTGAACGGGAAGCGGATCGCTTGAGACGATGCCGGTATGCGGGAGAAGGATCTGGACCGGTGGGTGACGAAGTACCGCAAGGCCTGGGAGTCGAACGACCCGGCCGATGTGGAGGCGCTGTGGACCGAGGACGCCGCCTGGTACCGGCGGCCGGACGAGGATCCGGTGGTCGGGCGGACGGCGATCGTGGAGGCCTGGGCGGAGGTTGCGGACGCGCCGGGTGAGACCGCGTTCGAGTACGAGGTGCTCGGCTTCGGCGACGGGGTCGGGTTCGTGCGCGGCTGGACGACATACCTGACCGAGCCGCCCGGTGAGTTCAGCAACCTGTGGGTGATCAGGTTGACCAAGGACCGGGCGCACGAGTTCACGGAATGGTGGATGGAAAAGCCTTGATGGGTTACTGTTTCGGGTAGGCGCTCTGGGTGCCTCCGGTCCGCGGGAAGGGCTCAGCCCACCTGAACGTCTTGAAGTTGGTGCCTTTGTTCACACCTCCTTTCTCGCCTGTCGACGCGGACAGCAGGCTCGCAGAGAGGAGGTCGGCCGATGCCGACCCGTCATCTTCCGAACGACCCGCATCTGGATCACCTGCGTAAGCAGGCCAAACGGCTGCTCGCCGAGGTCCAGGCCGGTGACCCGGCCGCGGTCGCCCTGGCCGACGAGTTCCATCCGGTCAGCACGCTGGCCGAGGCTCAGTTGGTGATCGCCCGCAGCTACGGATTCCCCAGCTGGCCGCGGATCGTGCATCACCTCGAGCTGGTCGGCCGCTACAGCCGGTCCCCGCATCGGCAGTCGGTTGGTGGTCCACTGGACACGCCGGAGCAGCGCGCCGACGAGTTCCTCAAGCTGGCGACGCTGCATTACGGGCAGGACGATCCGGCCCGTCAGCACGCAGCCCGTTCGTTCTTACCTGAGGTTGCTCACAGCAACATCTACACGATGGTCGTCGCCGGCGAGATCGACGCCGTACGGCGGAATCTCAGCCAGGCAAGGGATGAGGGCGGACCGTACCGGTGGGAGCCGCTGGTCTACCTCACCTACAGCCGCATCGATGCACCCAACCAGGTGGAGATCGCGCGGCTGCTCCTGGAGAACGGCGCCGATCCGAACGCGGGCTATCTGTGGCAGGGCATGCCCTCGCCGTTCACCGCGCTGACCGGCGTCTTCGGGCGCGGTGAAGGCGATCAGCCACCACATCAGAATCGGGTTGAACTGGCCCGGTTACTCCTCGAGGCCGGTGCGGATCCGAACGACAGTCAGACTATGTACAACTGCGGTCCGGGCTGTCCCCCGCCGTACGACGATGTGCACTTGGAACTGTTGCTCGAGTTCGGGCTGGGCCGGGGTGACGGTGGTCCGTGGCACGAACGGATGACGACGGCACATCCGACACCGCAGCAACTGCTGGAGGACGAGCTGGTGTTCGCCTCGTCCGAAGGTCTGCTGCATCGGGTCGAGCTGGTGCTTGCCCAGGGCATCGACCCGGAAGGCCGTGGGACCGAGCATCCGATCTTCTGCGGGCATCGGGCGTACGAACTTGCTGCTGTGCAAGGGCACACCGAGATCGCGGAGCTCCTGCGCGCTCACGGTGCGGCACCGCTGGACGACGTACATGAGGTGTACGCCGCTGCGTGGCGCGGGGAGTCACCTACGGTCGACGCAGCGCTTGCTGCCCGAGCGGTCGCTCGCAATCCGCATCTGATCATGCGGGCCGCGGAGACCGGGCGGACCGAGGCACTGGAACCCTTGCAGCGCTTGGGATTCGACGTGAATCACATGGCGGGCGCCGCACCGATCCATCGGGCCGCGCTCAACGGTCACCTGGCAACGGTCCAACGACTGGTCGAGCTCGGCGCCGATCCTGAGCTGCGCGATCCGTCGTACGACGGGGATGCTTTGGGTTGGGCCGAGCACAACCACCAGAAGGCGGTGGCCAACTACCTCAGGGGCTTACGGCTAGGAACAGGAAGGCGCTGAACACCATCAGGTGAACGGCTCCCTGCAACAGGGTGGCTTTGCCGGTGGCAAGGGTGATGGTGCTGACCGCGACCGTCAGCGCAAACAGCACGATCTCCTTGCCGCCGAGCCCGAGCACGAGCGGTCCGTCGAGCCAGATCGAGGCGATCCCGATCGCTGGGATGGTCAGGCCGATGCTGGCCAGGGCCGAGCCGAGCGCCAGGTTCACGCTGGTCTGGAGGCGGTTGCGGAGGGCCGCGCGCACGGCCGCGACCGTCTCCGGCAGCAGCACGAGTAGGGCGATGACAACGCCGACCACGGCGAGCGGGGCGCCGGCTGACTCGACTGCGGATTCCAGCTTCGGCGAGACCGTCTTGGCCAGTCCGACCACGGCCACCAGGCAGACGAACAGCAGGCCGAGGCTGACCAGCGCAACCTTCCCGCTCGGGGCATCTGCGTGGTGTTCCTCCTCATCCGCTGCGTTGTCCGAGACCGGGAGGAAGTAGTCACGGTGCCGGACGGTCTGCACGAAGACGAAGACGCCGTACATGACGAGGGAGACCACGCCCGCGAACGCCAACTGCGGCCCGCTGAACCGAGGTCCGGACGCGCTTGTCGTGAAGGTCGGAAGCACCAGGCTGAGCGTGACCAGCGCGGTCATCACCGCGAGTGCGCCGCTCGACGCATGGACCCGGAACTCCTGGACGTGATGCTTCAGGGAACCAACAACGAGCGCCAGACCGAGGATGCCGTTACAGGTGATCATCACCGCGGCGAACACAGTGTCGCGAGCCAGTGACGCAGCCTTGTCACCGCCGGACGCCATCAGCGTGACGATCAGCGCGACCTCGATGATCGTCACGGCGAGCGCGAGGATCAAGGTGCCGAACGGCTCCCCGACACGGTGCGCGACGACCTCGGCATGGTGGACCGCCGCGATCACTGCGGCACCGAGACCGGCGCAGACCAGGATCAGCAGAATCGCACCGAGATCGCGGCCCCAGGACAGCACCAGGACGACGAAGGCGAGCGGGGGCACGGCCAGACTCCAGCGCGGCAACCCATGGACCACGGAGTTAGTCATCCCCAGTAATTCTAAGGTCTCCGCGATAATTGACTTGGCAGCTCCGGCGGTGAAGGTGATGCTTTTCGCATCATGCCACTGCAGATCAGGGTCGCGACCGACGCCGACTGGCCGGCCATCTGGCCGTTCTTCCACGACATCATCGCCGCGCGGGAGACCTACACCTACGATCCCGAGCTCACCTACGAGCAGGCAGAGGCGATGTGGATGGTGACCGCACCGCGCAGCCGCGTCACCGTCGCGGTCGATGCCGACGGCACAGTTCTTGGTACGGCGAACATGTACCCGAACCGTCCCGGCCCGGGCGCGCATGTCTCCAGCGCGAGCTTCATGGTCAGCCCGGAGGCTCGTGGTCGCGGCGTCGGGCGACTGCTCTGCGAGGACATGATCGCGTGGTCCGGCCGGGAGGGGTTCCGGTCGATCCAGTTCAACGCGGTGGTGGAGACGAACGAGCCGGCGGTCCATCTGTGGCAGGCGCTCGGGTTCCGGATCGCTGGGACCGTTCCCGAGGCTTTCGAACACGCCAAACTCGGGTACGTCGGGCTGCATGTGATGTACCGTCCGCTGGTGTGACGGACAACCGCGCGCGCCGGATGTGGAAGACGCTCGAACCCTTCCACGCGATCAGTTACTTCGCTGCCGAGACCAGGCAGGCGACCGATGCCCTGGGCCTCAAGGGCGGCTGGATGAGCTACTTCGGCTGCCGTGCTGCGCCACTCGGTGCGGCCTCAGCCGAGCTGGTCACCGCCGTCTTCTACAACTTCCATCCGGCGATGGTCGCCCGGTCCGTGCCGGATGCGTGGGAGCGCGCCACCCCAGCTCAGTTGCTGGAAGCACGGCTCGCTGCGGTCGATCTCGCCGTACGACGGCTGTTCGATCCGTTGCCGTCTTTCGACCGCGTGGCTGAGGTCGCACGGCGTGCGGCCGAGGCTGCCCCGTTGGCGGGGCGTCCGCTCGGAGCGGCCAACGCGGCGCTCGGCTGGCCGGATGAGCCGCATCTCGTGCTGTGGCAGGCGACCACGATTCTGCGTGAATCGCGTGGTGACGGGCATGTGGCCGCGCTCGTCGCGGCTGAACTCAGCCCGTGTCAGGCGTTGGTGACGGCCGCAGCGGCGGGCGGGCCCACGAAGGAGACCTTCGATATCGCCCGGCGCTGGAGTTCGGAGGAGTGGGCGGCTGCCGAGGACAACCTGCGTTCGCGGGGACTACTCGACGCGGTCGGCGCTTTGACCGACACCGGGCGCGCGCTCCGCCAGCAGATCGAGGACACCACTGATGCGTTGGCCGAGACCGGTTGGCGTGCGCTCGGTGATGACTTGGCGACCGAGCTGCATGACCTGGTGCACCCGCTGAGCGCCGTACTGATGTCCAGTTCCTTGCTCCCGCCGGACAACCCGATGGGTCTGCGCTGGAGCTAGCTCGCGATGCGGTCGGCGACTGTGCGAATCGAGGCGACCAGGTCCTCGGGGCTGGGGGCCTTGGCCGGATCGAAGAGGTAGAGCACGACGACGCCGAGCAGGAGCGCTTGGAAGAACGATCCGATCCGGTTGACTTCGGCCGGGTCCGCGTCGGCATCGACGCCGCCGAAGAGATGAGCCAACCCCTCACGCGCCTCGCCCTGCAGCTTCGAGAGGTCTGCCAGTAGACCTGGCTGTCCAACGCTGAGCACCTCGAACTGGGTGGTCCACAGCGCCTTCACGTTCGGCTCGGAGAGGCTGGCGATCGCCTGCTGCCAGGTCGCGACGAAGCGTTCGTAGCCGCTGGTCGGACCCGCCGGTGCGAGCGCGCGCCCGACATCGGCTCCCCACTCGTCGAGCGCCTCGCGCATCGCCTCGTTGAGCAGGGCTTCCTTGGAACCGAAGTGGTAGCCGATCGCCGCCAGGCTGACTCCGGCCGCGGACGCGATATCGCGCGCGGTCGTCCGGCCGTAGCCCTTCTGGACCAGACACGTCTTCGCGCCGGCGATCAGCGACTCCCGGTTACCCATGCGCGGCAGCGTAACATCGCGTCTGAAACGTCCGTCTGGCACGAATGTCTTAGGATTTGCGCAGACTTGTGGCGGCTGCGCGCAGTACCGCCGCGGTGAGAGCCGCGAGCACCTCGGACTCCAGCTTCCAGTGCTGCCAGTACAGCGGTACGTCGAGATACTTGCCGGGGGCAATGGTCACCAACTGGCCGGCCGCGATCGCGGGGTCGGCGACCTGGTCCTCGATCATCCCCCAGCCGAGCCCGATCGTCACCGCCTGATGGAAGGCACCGGCCGCCGGTACGGCGTGGGCCGGCGGATCGAGACGCCGCCGGGTCAGCTTGCGGATCAGCCGGTGCTGCAGAACGTCCTTCTCGTTGAACACGATCAGCGGTGCCTCGCCGAGTGCATCGGCCAGCGGTTTGCCGGCCAGCCAGCGGTCGGCGTACTGGGGAGTGGCGACGGGGAGGTAGCGCATCTTGCCCAGCGGTACGACGCGGCAGCCCTGCACCGGGCGCGGATCACCCGTGACGGCGGCCAGGACGGTGCCGTTGCGAAGGAACTCCGCGGAGTACTCCTCGTCCTCGCGATGGACCACGAACCGCGCCGGGAACTGCTCGGACAGATCGAGCATCGCGTCCAGGAACCAGTGGTTGAGCGAGTCCGCATTGACCGCGATCGGCAGCCGGAGCGCATCGACAGTCCCTTGTACGGCGGCGATCGCCTCGTACTCGAGTAGCGCGACCTGCCGCGCCAACCGCAGCACCGCCTCACCAGCCGCCGTCGGCCGGGCGGGCTTGCCGCGCATCACCACCACCTGACCGAGGCGGCTCTCCAACGCCTTGATCCGTTGGCTGATCGCGGACGGCGTGACCTGGAGCCGTTGCGCCGCGGCGTCGAAACTGCCTTCGTCGACGACCGCCGCGAACGTCTCCAACTGCGCGGAGTCGATCATGCTGTGACTCTATGCTGAAGGAACTCTAATGGCACGTGAAAATCTTTAGCTGGTTTACTCCGCCAATTCTTCCTACCGTCGAAGCATGTCCCTCCTCGCCGGCTTCGCCACCACGCTCGCCATGATCGTCGCCATCGGCGCTCAGAACGCCTTCGTGCTGCGCCAGGGCCTGCGCCGCGAACACGTGCTGCCGGTAGTCCTCGTCTGCGCGCTGTCGGACGCCGTACTGATCTCCGCCGGTATCGCCGGCCTCGGCGTCCTGATCTCGACCAGCCCGCTGGCACTCTCGATCGCCAAGTACGGCGGCGCCACCTTCCTGCTCGCCTACGCCGCCTTCGCCGCCCGCCGCGCCTTCCGCCCCACCACCTTGGCGGCCACCGACCACACCCCCGCCGCCGTACGCACCGTTGTCGTCACCTGTCTCGCCTTCACCTGGCTCAACCCGCACGTCTACCTCGACACCGTGGTCCTGCTCGGCAGCCTCGCCAACCAGCACGGCCCCGACGCGCGCTGGCTCTACGGCCTGGGCTCCGTCACCGCCAGCTTCACCTGGTTCTTCGCCCTCGGCTTCCTCTCCCGCCGCCTGGCTCCCGTCTTCGCCCGCCCCCGCGCCTGGCAGGTCCTCGACACCACCATCGCCCTCCTGATGGCCACCCTCGCCACCGTCATGCTCGTGAGCTGATCGCCGACTACGGTCGAAGGGTGACTACTCCCAAGGTCCTCGTCATCGGCCTCGACCCGCACCGCATCCCCGGCCCCTTTGACCCGGCCCCGGTAGACGCCGCCATAGCCGCCGCCGACACCAGCTTCCGCGACCACGGCATCGAAGCCCACAACTGCCTGGTCGGCCTCGACGGCACCGATGACATCCCCGCCGTCACCGCAGCCCTCCAGTCCCACCCCTGGGACTGCGTCCTCATCGGTGCCGGCATCCGCCGCAACGAAGAGCTCCTCCCCCTCTTCGAACAACTCCTCAACCTCGTCCACCACCACGCCCCCACCGCCAACCTGGCCCTCAACCAAGGCCTCAACGACATCACCGAATCCACCCTCCGCCACCTCCCGTTCGCAGACTAGGTCCGCCCGTGGAGGTGACTGTGTTGTGTGATGCGGTGGCGGTGTTTCCGGAGGGGGTGTCGGAGGCTTTGCCTGGGTGGGGGGTTGAGCAGGCGGAGTGGACGGCCCGGGTGGTGCC
>NZ_SMKA01000331.1 GCF_004348455.1 Kribbella albertanoniae | reverse complement strand
CTCATGCCCCACATACCCCCTGAGCGTGTTCAACGCCCGATGCTGTGCGACCCTCACCGCCCCCGGTGTCATCCCCAGTGCCCGGCCGGTCTCCTCGGCTGACATCCCCGCCACCACCCGGAGCCGCAGGATCTCCCGCAGCTTCTCCGGCAGCTTCTCCAGCAGGTCCATGATGTGCTGGACCTCCGAGTGCCGGACCGCGTGCTCCTCAGGCGTCGGCGACTCGTCAGCGCCGTCCGGCAGGTCCGGCGTGGTGACGTCGGCGACCGCGAACGCACGCTGGGCATCGGCGACCTTGCGGGCGGCGATGCCGTAGACGAAGGCCTCGAACGGCCTTCCCTCGTCACGGTACCGGCCGAGCGCGCCGAAGACCGCGACACAAACCTCTTGGGCGACGTCATCGACCATGTCGGCGCCACCGGGATAGGTCCACAAACGGGACCGAACATAGCGGTGCGCGACGGCGCGCACCCGTGTGAGCAGGTCGTTAAGAGCTGTACGGTCCCCGTTGCCGGCAAGTGCGGCTAGATCCCTGAGCTCGACCCGGTCGTGGGTGTGCGGTACTCGGACCTCAGTCACCCCTCGCCCCCTCGTGTCGGACCGGTCAGCGTGAAAGATGGTACGGCTCTCATCTCTGCTTTGCCTAGTGGCAATCCGTGGCCACTACTGGCCACTTCATCACGATCTGTGACTACCGGCCCGTACGACGGCCAGCGCCTCGATCTCCTCGGTCACCAGCGCCGCCGGATCGACGCTCATCCCGTGGAAATGCCCGGCCAGTTCGAGGGAAAGCACACCATGCACGCGGGTCCAGAACAGCAAGCCACGATGAACAGCCGGTTCCCCGGCGGCTTCGAGGATCACGGCCATCACCTGATCCGAGATCGCCGTGGTGTCGGCCGGCGCGTGATAGCCGGGCACGGGCGTCCCGTAGATCAAGAGGTACCTGTGTGGATCGACGAGTGCCCACTCCCGGATCGCCCGGGCCAGCCCGACCAGATCCGCACCACCGTCGTACGCCGCTCGTGCGGTGTCGGCGAGGCTGCGATAGGCGTCCCGGATGAGCGCGGTGATCAGCTCGTCCCGATTGGCGAAGTACCGGTAGAGCGCGGGGCCGCTCATCCCCATCTGCTTGGCGATCGCGTTCAGGGAGAGCGCCGAGACACCTGCCGTGGCGATCTGCTCCCACGCGTGCTGCTTGACCTCGTCCCGCACCTGCTCGCGGTATCGCTCCCTCGGACCCATGGTTAGAACCTCTCACTTTTCTTATTGACTCTCAACCCAGAAGCGTTATAGCTTCTAACTATCGCAAGAGCCACTAAGGAGACCTGATGAGCATCACCGCCCTGATCGCCGCCACCGCACTACTCGCCGGCCCCGTGCCCGCCACCGCGCCAACCCCACTGACCTGCCAGGGGCAGAGCGTGGATCAGACCGCCAAGATCAGCTACCGGAACGAGATTTTCGTCAAGGCATCGGTGAGCACGGTCTGGAAGCTGCAGACCGATGTGAAGAACTGGCCGCGCTGGCAGCAGCCGGTCGCCACCATCGAGCGCCTCGACCGCGGCCGACTCCGCCCGGGATCAGCCTTCCGCTGGACCACCCCGGTCCCGGCGACGCCCTCGACGCCGGCAACCACGCTCGTGATCACCTCGACGATTCACCAGCTCAAGCACAACCAGTGCCTCCGCTGGAGCGGCCCGGCCATCGGCGACGGCCTGCGGATCGACCGCGGCGTCCACGTCTGGACCTTCGAGCGCGTCCCCGGCGGCACCCTCGTCCGCACCGAAGAAACCTGGACCGGCCCCCAGGTCGAGTCCATGCCCGACCTCTCCCGCCAGTTCCTCGCCCAAGGCCTCGACACCTGGCTAACCGACCTCAAAACCACCGCCGAACAGGGCCGCTGACGATGCCCGCCGCCACCCGCCCCTCGCGCGGAATCCTGATCGCCGCCTGGATCTTCCCGGTGATGGTCCTGACCGGCTTCGCCTTCCTCGGCGGCATTCCAGTCCTCGTCGTACTCGTCAAAGCCATCCGGCAGCACACCCTCCGACTCTGGGCCGCACTGCTCACCACCGCGTACGCCGTACCCGTCGCCCTCTGGCAGCTCGGCCCGAGCGACGCCCCGAGCCTGACGAAATACCTGAGCCCGCTCATGACCTACCTGCTCGCAGCCGCCGGCATCACCGTCGCCCTCGCGGCAACCGCCGTACGACGTCGGTCCTGGTCCTAGGAAAACTTGAGGGGATCTCCCCGCAGGTTGTCCCTTCTCCCCACAAGTATTGAGGGGAGAACCAGCACTTTGAACGGATATCCGGGCTCCTGTCCGCTAGTACAGCCCCCCACACATCCAGCAACAGAGCCCGGTATCCGCTCGTGTTGCCGGGCGCGGGGTGGGGCGGGCGACGAGCTGAGCTGCAGGGCGTCACTACGACTCTGGGCTGCACTGCTCACCCACCGCGTACGGCGTCGTGTCAGGCGGGTGGCTCGAAGTGGAGCAGGTGTGAGGCCTCGCGGCCTGCCCAGTCGATCGGCGTCCGGCCGGTCTCTCGCCAGCCCGCCCGCCGGTACAGCGCGATCGCCGCAGAGCCCTGGGTCTCAACCACCTCGAGGACGAGCTGCCGCCCCAACGCGGCGGCAGTGATGACGCCGTGCTCAAGCAATCGCCGCCCGACACCCGCTCGCGTCACCTGCGGATCCACGAACAACCGCTCGATCGCCGCAACCCCGGGCCGTTCCGACGTCAGTACGACGTGGCCCACCACCCGGCTGTCGATGACAGCCACCCAGCAGCCGAGCCGGTCGATCGGGGTCAGCCACGCACGCGGATCGGCGCCGGCCAGTTCACCGGGTAGCCGGCGAGCTCGTGCACGTCGCGCAGCAGCTCCACACAGATGTCCAGGTCCGCGTCGGACCGCTCCCGAATCATCACCACACGATCAACCCAACCACACAAAGAACACCGCCCCGGCACACGAGGTGCCGGGGCGGTGCTGTGGAACTACTGCCTGAGGTCAGTGACCGTGGCCGTGGCCGTGACCGGCTGCGGCGGGCTCTTCGTCCTCGGGCTTGTCGACGACCAGGGTCTCGGTCGTCAGCAGCAGCGCGGCGATGGAGCCGGCGTTGGCGAGCGCGGAACGCGTCACCTTGACCGGGTCCAGGACGCCCTGCGCGAGCAGGTCGCCGTACTCACCGGTGGCGGCGTTGAAACCGCTGCCGATCTCGAGCTCGGCAACCTTCGAGGTCACGACGTAACCCTCGTAGCCACCGTTCTCGGCGATCCAGCGCAGCGGCTCGACGACCGACTTGCGAACGATCCGGACCCCCGCGAGCTCGTCGCCCTCGAGGCCCAGGCCGTCGTCGAGCACCGTGGCAGCGTGCACCAGAGCAGAGCCGCCACCGGCGACGATGCCCTCTTCGATCGCGGCGCGCGTCGCGGAGACGGCGTCCTCGATCCGGTGCTTCTTCTCCTTGAGCTCGACCTCGGTGGCCGCGCCGACCTTGATCACGCAGACGCCGCCGGCGAGCTTCGCCAGCCGCTCCTGCAGCTTCTCGCGGTCCCAGTCGGAGTCGGTCCGCTCGATCTCGGCCTTGATCTGGTTGACCCGGCCCTCGATCTCGTCGGCCTTGCCGGCACCCTCGACAACAGTGGTGTTGTCCTTGGTGACGACGATGCGGCGCGACGTACCGAGCACCTCGAGGCCGACCTGGTCGAGCTTCAGCCCGACCTCCGGCGCGATCACCTGGGCGCCGGTGAGGGCAGCCAGGTCCTCGAGCATCGCCTTGCGGCGGTCACCGAAGCCCGGCGCCTTGACGGCGACGGAGGTGAAGTTGCCGCGGATCTTGTTCACCACGAGGGTGGACAGGGCCTCGGCCTCGACGTCCTCGGCGATGATCAGCAGCGTCTTGCCGGACTGCACGACCTTCTCCAGCAGCGGCAGCAGGTCCGCGATCGCGGAGATCTTGCCCTGGTGGATCAGGATGTACGGGTCCTCCAGCACCGCTTCGCCGGCCTCGGCGTCGGTGATGAAGTACGGCGAGATGTAACCCTTGTCGAACTGCATACCCTCGGTGAACTCGAGCTCGGTCCCGAAGGTGTTCGACTCCTCGACGGTGATCACACCGTCCTTGCCGACCTTGTCGAACGCGTCCGCGATCAGGGTGCCGATCTCGGCGTCCCGGGCGGAGATGGTGGCGACGTGGGCCATGTCGCCCTTGTCGTCCACCGGCCGGGCGGTCTCGACGAGCCGCGCGGAGACGGCCTCGACAGCCGCCTCGATCCCGCGCTTGAGGCCCATCGGGTTGACCCCGGCGGCGACGGCCCGCAGGCCCTCGTGCACCAGCGCCTGCGCCAGCACCGTCGCGGTGGTGGTGCCGTCACCGGCGACATCGTTGGTCTTGGTGGCGACCTCCTTGGCCAGCTGCGCACCAAGGTTCTCGAACGGGTCGTCCAGCTCGACCTCACGGGCGACGGTCACACCGTCGTTGGTGATGGTCGGGGCGCCCCACTTCTTGTCCAGGACGACGTAGCGGCCCTTCGGGCCCAGCGTCACCTTCACCGTGTTCGCGAGCTTGTCGACGCCACGCTCCAGCGCGCGCCGAGCGTTCTCGTCGAACTCGAGGATCTTCGGCATGAAGAAAACCAGTCCTTTTCTGAATGTCTCGCGTAGCAGGCTTCGATCCAGGTCCCACTGCCCTGACCGGCTCCGCCCCGGTGCCAGAGGCGGCCGGGGCGGTGTCAGTCAGGAACAGTGGGCGGTCGTCACTTGCTGACGACTGCGAGGATGTCGCGGGCGCCCAGGATCAGGTAGTCCTGGCCGTCGTACTTGACCTCGGTGCCGCCGTACTTGGAGTAGATGACCTTGTCGCCGACAGCGACGTCCAGCGGGACGCGGTTGCCGTTGTCGTCGATCCGGCCCGGACCGACGGCGAGGATCTCGCCCTCCTGGGGCTTCTCCTTGGCGGTGTCCGGGATCACCAGGCCGGACTTCGTGGTCTGCTCGGCTTCGAGCGGCGCGACGAGGACACGGTCCTCGAGCGGCTTGATCGTGACCGACACTTGCTGACCTCCACGGTCGATTCGCATTTTTGTCTGTGGTGCTGCGCGGTCGCGCTCCCCTGCCGTCGCGGGGCTCAGGAGGCCGGACCGTTGGCACACTCACTAGGAGAGTGCCAACACCGAATCTAGGCCGCGATTAGCACTCGGTCAACTCGAGTGCCAGATCAATCTCGCCACCGGGTCTCCGGGAGTGCTCACTCCGGGCAACTCCTGACCACGCACCGGAGTCTGACTCGCTGACAGGAACCCGATCGGACGGGGTCCGGATCTTGGAGAGGGTCACCATGTCCATGCGTCTCCTGAAGTCCACCATCGCCGTGGCCGCACTCGCCGTCACGCCCCTGGTCGCCGCGGCCGCCCCCGCCTCCGCCGCACCACTCAGCCAGTGCGACTCCGCGACGTTCAAGAAGGTCGGGAGCGGCTGGACGGTGTTCGTCCCGGGCGAGTGGGAGAGCACCAGCACCACCTGCAACCTCAAGTACGGCGACAACCCGCACCGCGACCCGAAGAACCCGTTCGGCGACCCGACCCGGGCCATCCAGGCACTGCAGAGCAACCTGAACTACTGCTACGGCTCCAAGCTGGCCAAGGACGGCCGGTACGGCGCCAAGACCCGCGACGCCGTGAAGGCCGTCCAGAAGAAGCTCAAGCTCACCGCGGACGGCGTCTACGGCCCACAGACCCGGTCGGCGATGAAGTGGCGGATGTACAACCCGACCACCAAGACCTGGAGCCAGGGCTGTTACGACAAGCTCTGAACGTCACCGAGCGATTACTCCGGCAACCGCCGGCGCACCGCCGGTGTCCCACAGGCACCGGATCCCGATCGGACGGGATCCGAACTTGGGGAGGTCACCATGATTGTTCGCCTTCGCAAGACTGCCGCCGCACTAGCCACGGCCGTCCTCGTCGTCACCCCACTCACCGCCGCCACAGCGTCCGCTGCGCCGATGGATCAGTGCCAGGGAGCCGTCTTCCGGAACGTCGGTGGCGGCTGGCAGGTCTACCACCCGGAGATCTGGGAGGACCACCCGCGCCCCTGCAACCTGAAGTACGGCGACCTCCCGGACCGCAACCCGAAGTACCCGTTCGGCCAGCCGGCCAAGGCGATCCTGGCCCTGCAGAGCAACCTCAACTACTGCTACGGCTCCAAGCTCACCAAGGACGGGCTGTACGGCGCCAAGACCCGCGACGCCGTCAAGTCCGTGCAGAGGAAGCTCAGGATCACCGTGGACGGTGTCTACGGCCCGCAGACCCGGTCGGCGATGAAGTGGCGGATGTGGAACCCGAAGACGAAGGTGTGGAGCCAGGGCTGCTACGACAAGCTCTGAGCATCCAAGCATGTGCAGATAGTGGTCACGCGCTGGCCTAACCCAGGCCGGCGTGGGACCGTCTTCTCATGGCTTTCACCCTCCCCAAGCTGCCGAAACTCTCCGGCCGCACCCTCGTGGTGCTCGCCGCCGTAGGTGCGTTGGCAGTCGGTGCGGTCGCGGCGAACGCCTCCAAGAAGCAGCAGGCGGCAGCGCCGAAGCCGACCAGCGGCCAGGCCGCACCGGTCGCCGCAGACAAGGCCACCGACCAGGTCTCGCTCGAGGCAGCAGCTGCAGCCGAAGCCAAGCTGGTTCAATGCCGCTCCGCACGACTCATCCCGGTCAACAAGACCTGGGGCATCCCGATGCCGTCGGTCAACGGCAGCCCCAGCACCAACTGCAACCTCAAGTACGGCGACACCCCGCACCGCGGCTCCGACCGGACCGGTGATCCCCTGACCGCCATCCAGGTCCTGCAGCGCAACCTGAACTCCTGCTACGGCACCAAGCTCACTGTCGACGGCATCTACGGCAAGAACACCCGCGCCGTGGTCACCATGGTTCAGCGCAAGCACAAGATCGTCGTGGACGGCATCTACGGCCCCAAGACCCGCTCAGCGATGAACTGGCGTCTCTACTCCACCTCCACCCGCAGCTGGAGTAAGACCTGTTCCAGCCCGCTCTAGAGTGTGCGGGTGACTCTCACCGGCCTCTTGGACAATCCCGAGGTCTTGGCGGCCGCCTGCGCGGAGTACCAGGTGGGTCGAGAGCTACAGGTCGTCGAAAAGCTCCGACGCCGGTACGACGGCGCCCTGGTGAGCGCTGCGGTCACACAGGCGGCGCTGCGCCACCGGGCGATCGCCAAGTTCGGTGCGGACGCAGCGCGGATGTACTTCACCCCGGACGGCTACGAGCAGTCCACCCGAACCGTAGTGGGCACCCACCGGGCCGCACGGATCGCTGCGGCCCTGCCGGGGAGCAGTGTGATCGATCTGGGCTGCGGAATCGGTGGTGACCTGATCAGCGCCGCCCGCGCCGGCCTGCGAGTCACTGGTGTCGAGCGTGATCCCGAAACAGCCGCCGCGGCCCGCGCCAACCTCGCTGCGCTGGATCTGCCGGGCGAGGTGCTCGTCGGCGACGCCGAGTCCGCGGACCTCACGCCGTACGACGTAGTGTTCGCCGATCCGGCGCGGCGCGCAGACGGGCGACGGGTGTTCGATCACAACGCCTACTCGCCGCCATGGACCTTCATCACGGGACTGCTGGAGCGGACTGCTTGTGTAAAGGTCGCGCCCGGGATCCCGCACGACGCCGTACCGGATGGGGTTGAGGCTGAGTGGATCAGCGACGCGGGTGAGGTCAAAGAGGCCGCGCTGTGGTCGGGCGCTTTGTACTCCGGTACTGCGCGACGGGCGACGCTGTTGCCGGGTGGTGCGACTGTCACGGAGGCGCCGGAGACCGATAGCGGTCCGGTTGGCAACTACTTGTACGAGCCGGACGGCGCCGTCGTACGGGCTGGTTTGGTCACAGCCGTGGCCGCTGCGGTCGACGGGTGGCTGCTGGATCCGCGGATCGCTTACGTGACCGCGGACAAGCTCGTGCCGACGCCGCTTGCTTCGGCGTACGAGATCGTCGAGCAGTTGCCCTACAAGGAGAAGGCGTTGCGTGCCTGGGTTCGCGCTCAGGACATCGGCACCCTCGAGATCAAGAAGCGCGGCGTCGACCTGGACCCCGCCGTTCTCCGCAAGAAGCTCGCCCCCAAAGGCACCACCTCGGCCACGCTCGTCATCACCCGCATCGGCCGCGACGCCGTCGCCTACTCCTGCCGCCGCGCCTGAAGACCCATCGTGCGACCCGGCTTGCGTTCGCAATGTATTCGAACATATGATCGACCGAAGAGCGGGCCCCCGGGTGATTAGCCGGCGGACGAGGTGCTGCGTCCAGTTGATGCACTCCCCGGGGGCCCGCCACTAAAACGTCACGCCCCCGCAGCAACCCGTTCACCCGACTTCGCCAAGCTGTGCGAAAGAACCGGTCGGCCGCTGACCGCTCACCTGGGGACGAGCGGCACCTCCGCCCCAGGCCTATACCCGCCGCCGCGCCCTCCCCCGCGCTACGGCCACCGCCCCCACCAAGCACGTCACCGACCCACGCGCTCTGCGGCGCCGGTGGACGATCTGGTGGCGACGCGGCACACGCTGACCATCGGTGGCCGAATCCACGGCAGCGCCCCTCGGACCGGGGGCCTGAACACCCCGGCATGGGCGTGAACAGGTAATACCTTGGCTGCACCCACCGCATCCTGTTCAACCCCACGCCCAGCCGACACTCTGGGCGGCACTTCACGGATCCCTACCGCCACGGATCCCTACCGCCGAATGTCAGCACCCCGCTGCGGTCGACCCGACATCTCGGCCCAGCACCCGAAGACCGGACCCCAGGCCCATCACAAATGCCCGCCGGCACCCGGCCCCCGTTCCGACCGGCGCCACAACCGCACTTGTGATGGCGTACCGGTCCAAGAACCTCGCCGCCCCACCCCGGAACCCGCGGCGCGGGGCACACCTTGCGCCGGCCAGGGCGAACCACCTTCCCAACCTCCCGCGCCCACTTTGAGCACCGCTCAACCATCCGCACACCCCGTACGCGGCTGGCGCGTGCCCAAGGTGCCCCACCACGCACCTTGAGCACCGCTCAACCACGCGCACGCGCGGAACGTGACTGGCGGGTGCACAAGGCGGCCGGGCACGCACCTTGAGCACGGCTCAACCATCTGCAGACCCGCTGCGCGGCTGGCGGGTGCACAAGGCGGCCCCGCCACGCACCTTGAGCACCGGTCAACCACACGCACGCGCGGAACGTGACTGGCGGGTGCACAAGGCGGCCGGGCACGCACCTTGAGCACGGCTCAACCATCTGCAGACCCGCTGCGCGGCTGGCGGGTGCACAAGGCGGCCCCGCCACGCACCTTGAGCACCGGTCAACCACACGCACGCGCGGAACGTGACTGGCGGGTGCACAAGGCGGCCGGGCACGCACCTTGAGCACGGCTCAACCATCTGCAGACCCGCTGCGCGGCTGGCGGGTGCACAAGGCGGCCCCGCCACGCACCTTGAGCACCGGTCAACCACACGCACGCGCGGAACGTGACTGGCGGGTGCACAAGGCGGCCGGGCACGCACCTTGAGCACGGCTCAACCATCTGCAGACCCGCTACGCGGCTGGC
>NZ_SMKA01000330.1 GCF_004348455.1 Kribbella albertanoniae | reverse complement strand
GTAGAGGGTGGGGTGGAAGCCGTCCATGTCCTGCCAGTTCTCGGTGTGCAGGAGGGTGCGAACGGTGTGCCGCGGGAGGTCGGCCAGGGCTCGCAGGTGGGGTGGATCGGAAGGCTCTAGCGGGAGGTCGGCGAGGTAGCGGGCGCGGGTGGTGAGGCGGGCGGCGTGTTCGTGGTCGCGGTGCGCGCTGTGCTGCCAGTGGGTGATGAGGGTGTCGGGTTGCTGGTCGCGGATGATGGTGGCGAGTTCTGCGGCCGCCTCGTCGGTGTCGGGGAGGAAGCCGTCGCTGTGGCCGAGGACCATGAAGTCGGCGCCGATCGCGGTGGCGAATGCTTCGCCTTCGGCGATCTTCTGCTTCTTGTACTCCGTCGGCGCGAGCCGAGGATGGCTGCGTTCGCCCGCGGTGAGGGCGACCATGGTGACGTTCGCGCCGTCGAGGATGAGCTTGGCCAGCGTCGGTCCGGCAGTCAGGTCCATGTCGCCGATGTGGGCACCGATGGCGAGCACTGTTCTGGTCATGGACGACTCCCGTCGAGGTTGGCACGCAGGATGGTGAAGGTGCGGGTGATGGTGAACCCGGCACCCAGATAGAGACGGCCGGCCGCCGACTGCTCGCCGGTCCACAGGAACCACGCGCTGTGGGCACCGGCCGCGGACATCTGAGTCAGCGTGAGATGCAGCAGCAGCTTGCCGACACCGGTACCGCGGCATTCGGGCAGGACGCCGAACGGCCCGAACCGCTCGATCACACCCTCGTACGTCGCACATTGCGCCCACCCAAGGATCCGCCGTACCGGGTCCCGTGCGACCACGATTCGGTCGAGCGGCATCCCGGCCACCACAGCTTCGCGGATGGCGCGAGCCCAGTCCGGGGAGAACTCGTCACCCGCCAGGCGGATCAGCGCGGTCAGTTCGTCACCGGTCGGCGTACCGAAGCTGTAGCCCTCCCCCACCAGCTCGTCGAGCCGCTTACCCACCTCGGCCGGCATCGCGTATCCGACGAGACTCCGGTCCATCGCGACCGCGTCGTACCCAGCCTCGAAGCCGAGTCCCGCCAGCAGCCGGTCCGCGACTGGGTACCGAGCTCGGTCGAGGCCGGGCAGGAAGTAGTTCGGCGTGTACGACGAGAAGAAGACCTCGGAGCACCCGACATGACGCAGCCAGTCCATCGCGGCCGTCAGCAGCTCCCGGCCCAGCCCGTGCCCGCGCGCGTCGGGACGGACGAAGAAGAACGGGATCCAGCCCGTCCCCAGCTCCAGATCGGCACCGGCCAGCGGGGTCAGCCGACGGACCGCGTACGCCGCGCCGACGACCTGACCGTTGCTTACGGCAACCTTCAGCCCGGCCGGGTCGAAGTTCCGGTCGAGCAGGACGAGGTCGCGGAACCGTGGGTACCCGATCGGATCGGCCGGTGCCGCCGCGGTCCAGGCGGCGGCCAGCCCGGGACCGTCTCCCACCGCGAACGAACGGATCATCAGCACCTCGGATCACAACCCAGTCTTGTTGAAAATTTACCGCTGGAAACGCGATCCAGTCAACGTCTTACAGGCGGCGGCTTCGATCAGAACTGAAGCCATCGCCGGTGAACCCGCGCTCCCTGTAGACAGCCGCCTCCGGATCAACACGAAGGAGTGCGATGAGACGACGTCAGTTGGCAGCGACGGCTGCGGCGGTCCTGGGCCTGGTCACCGGCCTGGTCACCGCGATACCGGCCAATGGCGCACCACCGCAGTTCGAGCACCTCAAGCCCGGCGCGCAGCCCGAGCTGGCCGAGCGCGTCCCCTTGAACGTCGTACTGCTCGGCTACAAGCCCGGCAGCGTCGACCTGGCCGCGCTGAACGGCACACTGCCGGTCAACCACAAGCCCAAGCAGATCACCCGCCTGCTCGCCGGGATCGACGAGACGGTCGGGCTCGACTACACCTACGACTACCGCCTCCAGTACGCCGACCAGACGTACCAGAACCGGTTCTTCCAGCAGCTCGCCGGCTTCGCGCGGCCGGTTGAGGTGAACTCCGTCCAGGCCAAGTACAACGCCCAGCAGAACAACAAGCTCGACGTGACCGCCAGCCACGAGATCGATGCGCCCACCGTCGAGAAGTGGCTCGCGTTCAACCCGCCGTCCGGCGTCGACACCCGCGAGAACACGGTCTACCTGATCAACTGGTACGACCGGCCGGACTTCAAGTTCCACGTGTACACGAAGACCGACGAGCCGGATCCGGACACCGGCCAGAACTGGGGCAAGTACGCGAGCCGCGGCCTGGTCGCCTGGGGCGGTACGACGGCCGCCGACGAGGAGAGTGGTCTCGGGGCTACCCGCAGGGTGTGGTTCCACGACCTGTCGGCCGGACCCGACCAGTTCTCCGGCAGCTGGAACGTCGACAACCCGGATCTGGACGGCGACAACCAGCCCGACTACCGGATCCCGCCGGCCTGGGAGTACGCCGCCGACGGCTACCGCAAGCCGGGCGACCTGACCGCCGACCTCGGCCGCCTGCTGCGCACGGTCGTCGTCCACAGTCTCGTCACCGCATCACCGACGTACCCGGTCGAGCTCACCATCGCCAAGGCCGCGACGGTCAACCTCGACAGCAACACCTACGAGGGCTGGGCGGGCAGTGACAAGTACCTGAAGCCGGAGCTCGTCACTGCCGAGCTCGGCGAGGTCCTGCCTGGGATCGACCTCTCCTTCGACCAGCAGAACCTCCCGTACGACGGTGAGGCCAAGCGCTGTGTCGAGGACTGGCTGCGCGACGTCTCGTGCTACCCGGAGACGAACCTGCCGCCGTTCGCGAACATGTTCCTGCAGAACAAACGGGAGATCGACCGCGTCCTCGACGACCAGGGCAAGGTCGACTACGAGCTCCCGATCTTCAACTACGCCATGACGCAGGAGAACCTTCCGTGGCTCGGGTACGCCGGTGACAACTGGTCCGACGGCAGCCCGGGGTACGTCTACAACTGGCTCTCACCGCAGTACGTCGGCTGGGGCTACGGCTTCACCAGCACGATGATCCACGAGGTCGGCCACCACATCGGGCTGACGCATCCGCACGACGGGTACGACGGCATCACCGGCAAGTTCTTCGAGCCGACCGGTCCGTACTACTTCGCCTGGCTCGGCGACGAGTCGAACTCGGTGATGAACTACCTGCAGATCAACACCGACTTCGGCCAGTTCGACCAGGACAACCTGGCCAGGTTCCGCGCCGCCGCGCTGATCGAGGCCGCGAACGCCCTCGCCGCCGACGTCCTTGCGTCACCTCATGCAGATCGCGCGTACGCCGATCTGCTGCGCGCCGACCAGTTGATCGGCCAGGTGAAGGCCCGGCTGGCCGACCACGAGTACGACGTCACCCGCGAACTGGCCGACCAGGCGTACGCCGCGGTGGCCGAAGGCGCTCGGAAGGCCGGGATCGACGTACAGAAGTTCGAAGCCGAGCAGATGGCCGAGGCCCGGGCAGCTCGCGCCGCGCACCCGACCGAGCCGCTTGCGCCAAGGCCAGTTACGCCAAGAAAGGGGTAAGCGCCGCCAGGAAGTCGTCGAGGCGCTCGGCATGCACCCAGTGCCCCGCCTCGGCGACCTCGGCGTATTGGACGTGCGGGAAGTACGCCGCGATCGTGTCCCGGTGGTCCTGCTGGACGTAGTCCGACTTCCCGCCGTAGATGAAGAGCGTCGGGCCGTCGTAGTGACGGCCCTCGAGACCGGCCGGCCAGCCGGAGATCTGGGGCAGTGCAGCCTCGATCACCGGCAGGTTCGGCCGCCAGCGGGCACCCGCGTCGTCGAGGACGAGGTTCTGCAGCAGGAAGGCCCGGGTCCCAGGAGTCGGTACGGCGTCGACCAGCTGGGCGTCGATGTCGGATCGACGCTGCACGTTGGTGAGGTCGGCGTTCCGCATCGCCTGGGCGTACTCGACGAACGCGGGTGGGTAGGTGACCGGCGCGGCATCGACGACGACCAGGCGCTCGACCGCGGCCGGGTAGAGCAGTGCGGTCAGCATCGCGGTCTTGCCACCCATCGAGTGGCCGACCAGGGCGACCGGGCCGGTCCCCAGGCTCTCGATCGTCTCGCGGACGTCGTCGGCCATCTCGGGGTAGCTCATGGTGTCCACGTGCGGCGACGAGCCGTGGTTGCGCAGGTCGAGCGCGAAGACGCGGTGCTCGGTAGCGAGTCGGCGGGCGGCCGTCATCCAGTTCCGGCCGGAGCCGAACAGGCCGTGCATGACCACGACCGGCGTACCGGTTTCGCCGTACGACGTGACTGGGAGCTTCATGTGAAGGACCTTTCAGCGCCGACGGCCCCAGCACGCGGTGTGCCAGTGGCGTCGTTCGTCGAGGGACTGGGCGCCACTGAGTGCGCCGAGCAGGCTGGGGTTGTCCGGCCAGACCACCACGTGCGGCGTGGCCGGTGGGATCAGCTGGTCGCAGCCGGGGCAGCGGTAGGACTTGCCGGATGCGGAGCCCGACACGCGCCGGACGTTCCACTCACCGTCCGTCCGCTCCTCCCGCGCCTGGGAACCACCCAGTAGCGGCCGGTCGCTGACGGGCCGCTGCCACTTCGACGGTTTCCTGCTCCGGGGCGACATAGCCCTGCAAGGCTAGCCGTATGAGCCATGTCACCCCGGTGCAGGCAGGGCTCCTAGAGACGTGCGGTCGCGTACGCCGCGGTGCCGATCAGCTCCATCGAGACCTGGAGACGTTCCAGGCTGACGTTCTTCGCGATGGTGTCCTCCGGTGAGTGGTACGGCGGCTCGAGGTGGGCCGGCGAGATCTCACCGCGCCAGGAGAAGTTCGCCGACGCGATGCCGACCTCCTGGAACGACTGGTGGTCGGACGCACCACGCAGTACCGGACCGACCATCTGCGGGGCGTACCCGAGTCGCTCGCCCGAGGCCCGGACCGCATCGGTCGCGGTGTTGGCCAGGCCCGTGAACGACAGGATCCAGTAGGTGATCGCCGGGTCCCAACTGGTGGCGACCATGTCGTTCTGGAAGACGGCCTTGTACCGGTCGCGCTGATCCTGCGGCAACTGTGCGACGTGGTACCGCGAGCCGATCAGCCCCTGCTCCTCCGAACCCCACAGTGCGAACCGCAGCGTCGCGTTGGTGTTCAGGCGGCTCATCACCCGGGCGAGCTCCATGGTGAGCACGGTCCCGGAGCCGTCGTCGTTCGCACCCGGGGCGCCGATCACCGAGTCGTAGTGACCACTCACCATCACGATCGGGCCGTTGGCGCCGCTGCGTCCACGGCGCTCACCGATCACGTTGTTCGAGATCAGGTTGCGGTGTGCCTTGGTGCTGATCCGCAGCGGCAGCGAGGTCACCACCGCGAGGGCCTCGCGGATCAGCCGCTTCTGCACCTGCGCGACGCCGATCACCGGGATCGGCGCATCGGTCAGACCTGCGGGCTGGAACGCCGACGCCCGGCGCGGGAACACCAGGTCGGCCGGCAGCAGGATGACTCCGACCGCACCGCGCGTCGCGGCCTCCGCGACGAAGGCCGGGCGGGCGGCCGCCGTGTCGTCCGCGATCACGATCGAACCGGCCACGTCAGCCGGCCAGACCGGCGCAGTGGCCGGGCCGACGTCCCGGACCGGCCCCTCCACGCTCACGTCGAGCTTCCCGCCGGGGGCAGCCCCGGCCTGCCAGCAGAGGTCGTCCGGCAGGATGCCCCGGACGTCCTCGATCTGGGCGATGAACTTGTCCGCCACCGGGAACGGCTGCAGCGTGGTGCGGTACCCGAACCGGTCAAGCTGACCGGCGATGTAGTCCGCCGCCCGCTTCTCGCTCGCGGTGCCCCCGATCCGCGGGCCGATGTCCTCGGACAGCACCTGCAGGTGCCGCAGCGCTCGCTCCGAGGACAGCTCGGAGACGATCTGGCGGTCGTACCTGTCGAGCTTCGGGTGGTGGAGTGCACCGGGCCGCTGGTCGTCCGCAGCCCAGGCGGGGGCAGCGGGGATCGCGGTCGCGGCGGTGACACCGGCGACCGCGCCCAACAGCCCGCGGCGGCTCAAACCGGACGTATCGGTCATGCAGGTTCTCCTCACAAGGATGGCGGCCCCGAGAGAAGTGAAGGTAATCGAGCATCCTCAGTTAGAGAAGGAGTTTTTACTGTGAGAAGGCCTTTTCGTCCCGCAATTCGCTGCCGACGTCGTGCATGTGACGCAATCCCATCCGATACGAATCTATTAGCCCGGTCGTCAGGTACGGTAGCCCGGCCTTCTCGCAGTACTCCTGGACGATCGGCTGAGCGAGCCGCAGGTTGGCCCGGGGCATGCTCGGGAAGAGGTGGTGCTCGATCTGGTAGTTCAGCCCGCCCATCATCCAGTCGGTCACCAGACCGCCCTTGATGTTGCGCGACGTCAGGACCTGCTTCTCGAGGTGACCCCAGTCGCTGTCCTCGCCGGGCATCTCCATCCCCTTGTGCCCCGGTGCGAAGACGCTGCCCAGGTGCAGCCCGAAGATCATGTGGTGCAGCAGCGCGAACACGATGGCCTGGGCCGGTGACAGCAGGACGAACAGCGCGCTGACGTACAGCACCAGGTGCACGATCATCAGCCCGAACTCGACCTTCTCGGTACGGCGGTGGGCCAGCACGAAGCGGATCCCGGAGTACTTGAGGTTGAACCCTTCGAGGGTGAGCAACGGGAAGAAGATCCGGGCCTGGTTGCGGCTCAGCCAGCCCTCGAGGCCGGCCCGGCCCGCCGCCTGCTCGCGGGTCCAGACCAGGATGCCCTCGCCGACGTCCGGATCCTTGTCGGTGTGGTTCGGGTTCGCGTGGTGGCGGTTGTGCTTGTCGTTCCACCACGCGTAGCTCATGCCGAGCAGGAGGTCGGCGTGCAGCCTCCCGATCCAGTCGTGCAGCCGGCGCGAACTCGCGATCTGCTGATGCCCGGCATCGTGCCCGACGAACGCGGCCCGCGTGGTCAGTACGGCGAGTGGGATCGCCAGCAGCAGCACCCACCACGAACTGCCGACGGCCGCGATGGCCGCCCAGGTGAGTGCCATCAGGGCTACGTTGACGCCGATCGAGATCGCGTACGCCGCCGTACGGCGTTCTAGCAGTCCGGCGGCCTTGATCTCGCGCAGTAACGGCGCGAATCCGCTCCCGCGGGTGTCTGGAGTCGTCCCCGAAGTCGTCACTGTGCTTGTCATGAGGCAAGCCTCGCCGTCGCGGGCCCGCGACACACTGCAGCTATCCCCCGAACCTGACCGGGGGTTAGTCCCCTGCCAGTTGGGGGGCTAGCACCACTGGCCGGGGCCTCACGCTCGGTCATGATGGGTGCATGACCACCGTTGCCGTTCCTGCGCCGCCGATGCGCTACCCCAAGCTTGCGCAGCCCTGGATCGCGCTGGCCCTGGCCGTCCTGGCGGAGATCGGGATCGCGTTCTTCGTGCTGAACGTGGTGGCGGTGCCACTGATCGCCGTCTGGGTCGGGATCCCGCTGCTGCTCGCGTTCGTCCCGGCCACCCGCTGGTTCGCGAACTGCCACCGGACGATCCTGGGCGGTTTCATCGGCGAGCGGATCCCCCGTCCGTACAAGAAGCCGCCGCTGCCCGGCATCCTGATGTGGCTGCGGACGACCCTGACCGACCCGGCCACCTGGCGCGACATCGTCTGGCTGCTGGTGAACGCGGTCGTCGGCTTCACCCTGTCGCTGGTGAGCGCGGTGCTGTTTCTGAGCACGCTCTTCTACGGGGTCTACCCGCTGCTGGTCGGCGTCACTCCCGAGGGCGTCTTCACCGAGCCATTCGGCGGGCTGCTCACGGTCAACTTCTGGACGAGCTTCCTGGTCATGCCGGTCGCGCTGATCGGGTTCATGATCTGGCAAGCCGCCGGCGAGAAGCTGCTGAAGGCGAACGCCTACATCGCCCGCTCGCTGCTCGGCCCGACCGAGAGCGCCAAGCTGGCGCTGCGGGTCCGCGAGCTGGCCGAGTCCCGCGCCGAGACCGTCGACACCCAGGCGGCCGAGCTGCGCCGGATCGAGCGCGACCTGCACGACGGCGCCCAGGCCCGCCTGGCCGCACTGAGCATGAACCTCGGCATGGCCGAGGAGATGGTCGCCCGCGACCCGGCCCAGGCCGCAGCGCTGCTGACCGAAGCACGTCAATCGGCCAGTACGGCGTTGTCCGAGCTGCGCGACCTGGTGCGGGGTATCCACCCGCCGGTGCTCGCCGACCGCGGGCTGGAGGGTGCGGTCAAGGCACTCGCGATGTCCTGCCCGTTCAAGGTCGACGTCACCTTCGACGTACCGGGCCGGCCGCCCGCCCCGGTCGAGTCCGCGGCGTACTTCGCCATCGCCGAGTGCCTGGCGAACGCGGTGAAGTACTCGACGGCGACCACCGTCTGGATCCAGATCACCCACGAGCAGGAGAAGCTGCACATGATCGTCGGCGACGACGGCGTGGGAGGCGCGGTCGTCCGCCCGGGCGGCGGTCTGTACGGTATCGAGCGGCGGCTGGCCGCCTTCGACGGTACGTTGACCGTGGTCAGCCCGAGCGCCGGGCCGACCACCGTGATCATGGAGCTGCCTTGCGAGTCCTCATCGCTGAAGACCACGCCCTCCTCCGGGACGGCCTGATCCGTCTCCTGGAGGCGCACGACTTCGAGGTCGTCGAGGCAGTCGACAACGGTCCCCGGCTGGTGCCCGCCCTGGTGGAGCACCGGCCGGACGTGGCCGTTGTCGACGTCCGGCTGCCCCCGACCTTCACCGACGAGGGCCTGCGCGCCGCAGTCGAGGCCCGCAAACAGGTCCCCGGCCTGCCGATCCTGGTCCTCTCCCAGTACGTCGAGCAGCTGTACGCCCGCGAGCTCCTGACCGGCGGCGGCGCGGTCGGCTACCTCCTGAAGGACCGCGTCTCCAACGTCGCCGACTTCCTCGACTCGGTCCGCCGGGTCGCGGGCGGCGGTACGGCGATGGACCCCGACGTGATCGGCCAACTCCTGGCCCGCAACACCCGCGACGAACCGATCGGCCGACTCACCCCCCGCGAGTCCGAAGTCCTCGGCCTGATGGCCGAAGGCCGCTCGAACGCCGCCATCGCCGCCGCCCTCTTCGTCACCGAGAAAGCCGTGTCGAAACACACCAACAACATCTTCGCCAAACTCGACCTCCCACCCTCGGAAGACGACAACCGCCGAGTCATGGCAGTCCTCCAATACCTCTCCGCCCGCTAGCCCGTACGACGTTGAGCACAGCTCAACCACGTGCGCGCCCGTTCGGTGGTTGATCCATGCTCAAAGTGAGCCGGCCCGCCAACCTTGAGCACGGTTCAACCATTCCGGCGGGGCATCGGATGGTCGGCGGGTGCCCGTGAGCCGGTCCGGCAACCTTGAGCACGGCTCAACCACGTGCGCGGCTGGCAGATGGTTGATACGTGCTCAAAGTGAGTCAGCCAGGCAACCTTGAGCACGGTTCAACCATTGCGGCGGGGCATCGGATGGTCGGCGGGTGCTCAAGGTGAGTCCCGCCCGCGATCTCGGGTCCCCCTCGGGCCGCCGCGTGTGGTAGCCGGTGGATTTTCGTCACGGAGTCCCCCGATCAACCGGATAGCGTAGCTCTCCAGCTTCACGTACCTCAGCCACATCCCGTTCAGCCCCACCCACCCCCAGCCGCACCT
>NZ_SMKA01000032.1 GCF_004348455.1 Kribbella albertanoniae | reverse complement strand
CCCCCAACCCACAAACACCGCCGAACCGACGGCAGGCATGGGTGAGCGCCCCGTGAAGGTCACCGAGCCTGCGGCGGGCATGGGTGAGCGGCCCGTGAAGGTCACCGAGCCTGCGGCGGGCATGGGTGAGCGGCCCGTGAACGTCACCGACCAAACGGCGGGCATGGGTGAGCGGCCCGCGGACGTCATCGAACCGACGGCGGGCATGGCGGAGCGTCCCACGGGCGTGGGGGAAGCGCCTGTGGGCATGGGTGGGCGGCCCGTGGGTGTTGGGCAGTTGGTGGTTGAGGTGTCGG
This sequence comes from Kribbella albertanoniae, assembly GCF_004348455.1. Taxonomy (GTDB): domain Bacteria; phylum Actinomycetota; class Actinomycetes; order Propionibacteriales; family Kribbellaceae; genus Kribbella; species Kribbella albertanoniae. The sequence goes on along the minus strand of NZ_SMKA01000032.1, from coordinate 47,570 downwards.
TGCACTTCGACACGGTGGACGCTCGGTTGACGTGTGGTGGGAAGTCGCCGGTTCAGGTGCGGCGATTCGAGTTACACGGGATCGAGTCAGTCGGAGGGTAGTTCGCGGTCGTCGTGGTGGGCGCCGTAGAAGGTGGATTGGCGCGCCATGATGTCGCGCATGGCGGTTCCCCGCGGGACGCCGTACACAGTGCCGGGGAAGTCCAGCTCGCGTTGGATCTGCCACAGCTCCTCGTGCCGGTCGGGCGAGAAGAGCTGGGCCGGGTCTCCGACTGCGATCCAGCCGATCGGGAGGACCGCGCCGGCTTCCAGGCGCGAGTTGACCTGCAGCACGCTGTTGATCCGAAGCTCCGCGCCCGCGCCGACGACAGAACCGGGGAACAACGCGGCGCCCGTGGCGATGAAGACCTCGTCCTCGACCGTGGCGCCGTTCACGTGTGCATGGGGACCTACCAGGACCGCGTCGCCGAGCAGGGCGGGATGATTCGCCCGGCCGCGCACCAGGGCGTTCTCCATCACCACACTGTTCGTGCCGAGCCGGACCTCACCGTTCTCCGCCGTCAGCACCGCACCATGCAGAACCCTGCTGCCTTCGCCGAGGACGACGGCGCCGCAGAGCACGGCCGATGGTGCGACATAGGCGGATTCGGGCACGACCGGTCGCCGGCCGCGGTGTTCGAGCAGCATCGAGTGCATCCCTCCGTCGAGCATCACCTGTTCTCTCAAGTCGTACACGAATTTCGGGCTGGGCGGTTCTCCGTCGCCCGGGACCTCACACCCCGGGCGGCGGGTCCGTCTGCGGCCGTCCACATCAAAGGTGGGAGACTCGGCCGGCCGGACGTCCGGGTGGAGAAACCTCGAACTGAGAAAACATTAGAACAGATGTTCGATCGAGCGCAACGAATCCTGACGCGTCAATCGGTCTGGTTCGGCAGCGTTCGGCCGACCACGGCGAGGGTGCCCGCAGCGACCAGTGCGAGCAGCGCGGTCGCCAGCCAGGGCAGCTCGTGCCGCGCCTCGAACAGCTGTGCAAAGAACGCCGGTGCCAGCACGCTCGCGAACGTGAAGCTGTACTGCCAGTACGACAGGTACTTCCCGCGCCCGGCCATCGGTGCGACCGACGCGGCCAGCGCATTGTTCGTCGCCGCATGCAGCAGATCAGCGAACGCGTACAGCGCAGTCGCAAGCACCAGTACCACCACAACCACCGGGCCGGGCACCTGCGTGAGCGAGGCCATCAGCAACCCCCACACCGCCCACACCACGCCGGCTACGACCATCACCGACGTACGACGGCGCTTCTCGGTGTGCCGGACCACCAGCGTCTGCCCGGTCGCCAGTACGACGGATGCCGCGGCCAGCAGTACCCCGACCAACCACTTGGGCACCGGCAGCGCGTCTGCGACGTACACCGGCAGACCGATGCTCAGCATCATCACGCAGAGCGCGAAGAGCGTGTTGGCCGCTATCAGGATCAGGAACGGCCTGTCCTTGCGCAGCAGCGGTGCTGGGCCGGTGTCCTGCACAGTGCGCTGGTGGTGCGATGCATGCAGACCCATCAGGAGCACGCCGGCCAGGTAGAACGTCACCGCGTTGACGCCCATCGCAATGAGGAACGGCGTGGTTCCGCCGATCGCCAGTAGCGCACCGGCCGCCAGACCGCCGAGTGCGAAGCCTCCGGCCTGCATCATCCCGCCCAGACCGAACCACCGGTCGCGGTCTCCCTCGTCCGCCACATCTGCCAGCAAACTGAAGATCGATGACCAGAACACCCGCTGTCCGGTCGTGGTCACCAGTGCGCAGAGAAACAAGAGCCACAGCGAGCGGCCGAAGAAGAAGCCGGTGAAGGCCAGGCCCTGCGCAAACTGGGCACCGACCACCAGGTTGCGTGGGCCGATCCGGTCGATCACCACCCCCACCGCGGCCGGGGCCGCGATGGAGAACAGGGTGGCGACGGTCAGCAGCACACCCGCCGTACCGAGTGGGATGTCTGCGACGCGAACGAAGTACAGGAGCAACAGCGGCCCTGCGCAGCCGCCACCGAACGAGTCGATCGCCAGACCGATCAGCAGTGGTAACCGCCCGCGGACGTTGGGTAGGCCGAGGGAAGTCGCTGAGGGCATGCTCCATCCTTACCAGTCTCGGGCCGCGGGGCGACCCGATTTCAGTCCGGTACGGCGGCCGTCCGCCGTACTGAGACGTGGCGCAGCGGACGCCACGCCACCGCAGTCATCACCACCATGGCCGCGAAAGCCGCAGTGAACGGAGCTGTCAGACCGAACCGCTGGGCGAGTAGGCCGCCCAGCGCAGAGCCGATCGCTGCACCGCCAACCGAGGCCAGTAGGTAGACGCTGTTGACCCGGCCCATCAGCGCATCAGGTGTCGCCAACTGGCGTGCTGTGGTCGACACAATGCCCCACACCACCGCATGGACGCCGAACACCGCCATAGTCGCGCCGGCGACCCACGGGTTCCGAGTCAGCGCCAGAACCAGGTGGACCAGCGTCTCGATGATCAGACCAGCCCGCAACAGCGTCAGCGAACCCACCCGAGGCTCGAGCAGGTGGTACACCGGCATCCCGACCACACCGCCGACAGCACCGACCGCCACGAGCAGTCCGAACTGTGTGTCGCTCAGCCCGAGATGCTCCCGCGCATAGAGCACCCAGGTCGCGAAGGCCGCGCAGAACGTGACGTTCATAACCAGGATCGAGCAGGCTAGCGTCCGGACACCCGCGTGCCCCCACAGCCAGCTGATACCCACGCGCACCTCGGTCCAGAGCGCCGTACCAGCGGACTCCGTAGGCTCCGGACGGACGGTGACACGCGAGATGAGCGCCGCAGCCGCCAGGACCGTGACTGCGTCGAACACCAGCGGCACGCCCGCACCAACCGCGAACAGCAACGCTCCCAACGGCGGACCGCCGAGCTGCTGCACCACAGTCCCGGTGGCGTACAGCCGCGCATTCGCCTTACCCAGCTGGTCTTTCGGCACAGCACTGACCAGCAGTGCGCCGGATGCGCTGTCGGCAAGCGTCTCCGCCGTACCGAGCAGGAACAGTGCGACGTAGATCGCCCACAAAGGCGACGCGCCGGCCAGCACCGCAACCCCGAGCGCAGTAAGCACTACCGCGCGAAAGAGGTTGGCGGCAACAGTCATCGTCCGCCGGTCGAACCGATCGGCCAACGCACCACTGAACAACGCAAACAACAACCAAGGCAACTGCTGCACGAACGCCGCAGCACCCACCGCAGCGGGCTCACAGGTGATCGAGGCAACCAGCAACGGCCCCGCCGCCAGCAGCGCCCCGTCACCAAGATTGGAAAGAATCGCCGCCGGCCAGATCCGGCGAAAGTCGGATCCGAGCGCAGCAGGCAGCACGGTCTCACGAAGAGAAGGCATGAAAAAACTCCAGAGGGCATGACGAAACAACCGGACCAGCCGGCACTCCGCCGGCCGAGAGCCCGATCAGCGACGAATCAGTACGCCGACCGGACGGTGACTGCCATGTCCTCGACACTCCGTGACATCAGCGCACCTCCGTCCACACACCCCAGGCGGCTCGTCCGCCATGCACCCCGCACCCTACCGCCGCCCCTGCGCTATCCTCAACGCTCGGCGGCAAGCCGCCAGGAGGGCTCGCATAGTGGCCGAGTGCGCTGGTCTTGAAAACCGGTATGGCGGGTGACCGTCATCGTGGGTTCGAATCCCACGCCCTCCGCTTTCTGTCGATGACGTGTCGGATCTGGAGTGTGGCGTTCGTTGCATGGGTGACGGGCGGCGAGTGGCCGCCGGAACGGCAGAGAGGTCTGGCGCCATGCGGAAACTGATCTACGGCATGAACCTGTCCCTGGACGGCTACATCGCCGCGCCCGGCGACGACATCGGCTGGGGTGTGCCGAGCGACGAGCTGTTTCAGTGGTGGCTCGACCGGGAGTTGGCGATCGGGATGCTGCTGTACGGGCGCAAGCTGTGGGAGACGATGAGTTCGCATTGGCCGACCGGTGATCAGCAGCCCGGCGCCACCCCGGCGCAGGTCGAGTTCGCGCGGAACTGGCGGGACACACCGAAGGTGGTGTTCTCCTCGACGATCGACAAGGTCGACTGGAACACCCGCCTGTTCGCCGGCGACGCCGTACCGGAGATCACCCGCCTCAAGGCCGACGACGGCGAGCCGATGCGCGTCGGTGGCGCCACGCTCGCCGCCGCGGCCCTGCGCGCCGGCCTGGTCGACGAGTACGAAATCGTCACCCATCCGGTGCTGGTCGGCAGCGGCACGCCGTTCTTCACCGCCCTGGACAGCTGGGTGAACCTGAACCTGCTGGAGACCCGGACGTTCCCCGGCGGTCTAGTCGTCACCAGGTACGAAACCAGGCGCTGAGCCCTCGGGCGACCGTCGTCGCGGGTTCTAACACCGCCCGACTGCTGCGGCTCGAACGACCCGGGTGGCCTCGCCGTGATCGGCGCCGTCAGGCCACGCAGTGTTGGACCACCAGGTGCCGCCCTCCTCGGTGCTGGTGCCGGCGAGGTACTTCGCCAACGACTCGTCCATCGCGACCGCGAAGATCGAAAAACGATGACCGACGGCAGCGCCGGGATCCGCACGGTCTCCGAGATTGACCTGAGCAGCCCATTGGCCCTTGCCGAGAAAGTGGACGGTCTGCTCGAAATAGATTCGAGTGTCTTCGTCTTCCTGGACCGCCACGACGATGGTCTTTCCCGACGGCACCGCACCGATGCTGCCCTTGACGTCCGCGCAGAGCGGCACGATCGCGTTCTCCTCCGGACTGGTGATCGCTCTGGTAATGGGAATTTCTGGCTGTGGACTGGGCGCGACCGTCACGGTTGTCGTCACGGTAGTTGGTCCACTGCCAGGGTTCTTGCTGTCGAACTCGTCTTTCAGCAGCGCGCCGCCCGTGCCGATCACGGCTACCAGAACGGCAACCCCGCCCGTAATCAGTGTCGTCCTCAGGCCTCCCCCCTTCTTCGACTCATCGAGTTCCGCTGAATCCGGGTTGTTCTCGTTCATTTACCCACCCCCCGATGGCGAGAGTACGACCGGGTGGTGAGCGAGAACAGAGTGCATTCATTCCAAATTCGCATCGCACGTTTTGTGCGCTATTTCTTCGGGGTGCGGCTCCGCTGTCGTTGCTCTTGCGTTTGATTGAACTGGCCGAACTTTAAATAGCGCCGAAATAACGTCGACCGCTGGTCAGAAGCAGAACGGGTGTCCGGCTGGGTCGGCGTAGACGACGTTTCGGAGGTGGATCGCGCCTAGCGCTTCGGCTCGGGCCTTTGCGGCCTTGGCTGCCGGGGTCTGGAAGTGCGGGGTTTCGTGGTCGACGGTGAAGCGGTAGTCGACGTGTAGTTGCGCCGGATACGCGGGATCAGGCCACCGGGGAGCGGGGCACTCCGTGTGCTGGAACGCCAGGTTGGGGAGCTCATCGTCGTCGAGGTCGATCACGACTCGCTCAGGTGAGTTTTCGAGCCGCTCCTGCGTGCCGATGAAGCCCTCGTAGAAGCTCGCCAGTGAGCGCGGGCTGAAGCAGTCGTAGACCAGGCGGGTGATCGTCGGCGCTGTCGCTCCGGAAGGGTAGAGGCAGAGCGGGTGACCAACGGGATCGGCGTAGACCCGGTGGTCCGCGTTCTCGTGAAGTAGCGTCCCGCCCGCGGATGTGGCGCGCGTGCTGGCGGCTTCCAGGTCCGGTACGGCGATGTCGAAGTGGATCTGCTGGGGGAATTCGGGGTCGGGCCAGCGTGGTGGCCGCTGATCCGACCAGCCGTCACCATCGAACCCGATCCGAAACTTGGGGCTTCTCGAGAGGAACAATGTTCCGTAGGCGTCGTACACGGGCCAGCCGAGCACCTGGTGGTAGAAGTCGGCCATGACCGTCCCGCAGTCCTTGCCGGTGAGCAGGCGGGGGCACCCGATGTAGACAGTCATGCCGGAGTCGTCAGCGAGAAGATGTGCCACCGGTACCTCCGAGCTCTTCGCTATCTTCTTCTGATGGGTCATGAATCCCCGACGATATGGTGCTCGGTCGTTGCAGGGCAGTATCAGGCGACCCTTGATGATCTGGGCATTGTCTTGCGGGGTTGTCCGGATGAGTTGTGGGAGGCGAGCCTCTACGCGGTCAGAAAGACTGATCCGGGGACGTGGCCTCCGACCGACCGGGACGGTCGGGCGTTTGAGGACCCGGTCGTTCGGGAGCGCAAGTTTCAGGCGATGACGGCGGTATGGCGGATTGCCGCGCATGCGCTCTGGTTCACGGACCGCGACCTGGGTGTGCTGGAGGCTGGTTGGGCGCCTCCGGAGCCGTTCTCGGTGAGGGACGAGGAGGCGTACGTCGTACCGCCTACGTACTCGCGTGAGCAGCTGTTCGGGTACCTCGACCACTGTCGACGGCGGGCCGATGAGCTCTTTGCTGATCTGACTGACGCGCACGCGGCTGCGGATCTGCCTGAGCAGCATCGGAACGGCGGGACGTCGCTGGCGGCGATCCTCGTGCAGGGAGCGATGCACCTTCAGTTGCACTCGGCCCAGATCCGCACGTTCCTCAGGGCCCAGGGCATCCGCTGCTCCGACGAGTGACACCACAGCCGGCCTTTGTGGAGGCTGGCTGCCGCTATCTGGCAGTACAACTCCACAGATCTCCCATCCGCGCTGATCGGCTGCGGTCTGGCGGCGCGCGGTGGATGCTCGTTGCCTGAGTTTCCGGGCTTCGGTTGCTGTGCGGAAGATGAGGGGATCTCCGCTGAAGTCGCCGGTTCTCCCCTCGAAATATGACCGGAGAAGGGTCAACTTGAACGGACATCCGGCCAAATGATGCGGACCAGCCACCCGGTCGGGCCTGGGGGTTTGCTGGTACGGCGAATTTTCTTGTATGCGCGGCGAATTGGTCAGCATGCTGGCTGGGTGAAGAGGAATGATGCGGGACCGCCACGGACCGGTGGTAGTGAGAAGGAGACGCTGGTGGGTTTCCTCGACTACCTGCGGGAGGCGGTGGCGCGGAAGGTTGAAGGGGCGCCTGAGCCGGCGGTGCGTACGCCGGGGGTGGAGTCGGGGACGAGTGTGTTGGGACTGGCCAAGCATCTGACTGCTGTGGAGCGCTACTACTTTCTGGGAGCGGATGTCCGGAGTTGGCCGGGCACGATGCGGCCGGGCGCCAAAGACACCGTGGAGTCGGTAGTGGCGGCGTACCGGGAGGCGGTGCGGCAGGCGAATGAGGTCATCGCGGGCTACGTCGACCTGACGGCTCCTGCGCCTCCGACTGCGCGCAAGGGGAGTGAGGCGAGCATGCGGTGGTTGCTGGTGCACATGATCGAGGAGACCGGCCGGCATGCCGGGCACGTGGACATCCTGCGTGAGCAGATCGACGGTGCCACCGGGCGGTGAAAAGGCTGTGCGGCCGGTGATGGGTGCGGGCTACTGTCGCGACCATGCATGTGAGCGGGCGGGCGCAGTCCTGGACGGACTGTGACGCGGACATTCGCGAGTATGTGTTGCAGGCGGCCGGTCTGGTGGACGGCTGGGTCTACGTGCATGGCTCGTTGGCGATGGGGTGTTTCTACCGCGCCAAGAGCGACGTGGACCTGCTGGTGGTAGTACCCGCGCCACTGACTGCAGCTGAGCGCGAGCAGGTCGCCAGAGGCTTCGCTGGTACGGCGGCCACGCGGCCGGTGCTCGGTGATCTCGAAATGTCGGTGCTCACGGCTGAACAGGCCGCGACGCATCAGCACCCGCGGCCGTACGAGGTGCACTACTCGGCGATGTGGACAGATGCGATTCTCGACGGCCAGGTGGACTACACGGGGTCAGGTGCTGATCCGGACCTGGCCGCGCACATCACTGTCACCAGGAAGCGTGGAGTGGCGCTGAGCGGTCCGCCGCCGGACGAGGTGTTTGCGCCGGTCCCGTACGACGACTACCTGTCCGCTGTGCTGGAGGACCTCCACGATGTGATGGCAGGAGACGCGCTGCTCAAGTCGCCATACTACGGAGTGCTGAACGCATGCCGCGTCCTGGCGACTCTGGAGCTGGGGCCGGGGACTGTGCTCAGCAAGGAAGAGGGTGCCGTGTGGGCGCGTGAGCACCTGCCGGAAGCGCACCACGCGGTCGTGGAGCAGGCGCTGAGTTGCTACCGGAGTGCCACGCCGGTGTCGGCCGCGGAGCGTGAGACCGACGGACACGACTGGGACAGTACGGCGCTACTTTCCTTCAGGGACTGGGTTCTGACGCAGGTATGACTCGCGGCTGATGCGAAAACACCGAGTGGGCGTAGAGACGCCCAGGTAGGTGTCGACGCCGTGGTCGTCGGTTTCGCTCAGGCCCAAGCGCTGGAGGATGCGGACCGAGGCGTGGTTGGTCTCGGCTGCTTCGGCGTCGACCCAGTCGAGCCCCAGAACAGTGAACGCGTGCTGCAGGCCCAGCCGAGCGACAGCCGTCCCGAGCCCCACGCCCCAGCGGGTCGAGGGGCCGACCACGTAGCCGAGCTCCCGGTGATCCGAGTCCGTTCCGTGCAGGTCGACGTATCCGATCACCTCGTCGCCACGGACGGCCGCAAGGCGCAGGACGCGCCCCTCCTCGATGATGCGCAGCCAGTGCGCTTCGTGCAGGGACCGGGGCCGGTCGACAGTCCACCCGGCGTGCTCGCACAGGCGGCGGTCTGCACCCCAGTCCGCGTACGTCGCGATGTCGGTGAGCTGCAACGGTCGCAGGTACACCGAGGACTCCACGCACTCAGCCTACGAGGCGAGTGGGAAGGAGTGGTGCTCGTGGCTGACGACCCAACGGCCGTTCTCACAGCGGAGGCCCAGTGTGAGCCGGAGGCGGAGGTCAGGGTTGGTCTTGAACTCGTCGGGAGTGCCACAGCGGAGAAGGGCGTAGGCAAAGGCGACGTCGGCGCCGGCGGTCACGTCGAGCGACTCCAGTTCGAAGCACGCGCCAGCCTGCTGCCACTCGAAGAAGCCGGGCCACGTCTGCCGGTAAGCCTCCAGCCCGCGCACACCGTCGTACGGCGGCGGTACGTCGTACATGACGATGTCGGGGGCGTGGTCGGCGAGGACTGTGGCCAGGTCACCGGCGTGGACCGCGGTGACCCAGCGCTCGATCAGGGTTCGGATCTGCTGTTCATCTGTCATACCCCTAGAACCCGGCGACCGCCCGAAACTCATCGCGGGAGTTCTAAAGGCAGTCCGAACGGGGCGAAGTCCGCCTCCAGGAACGAAACGACCTCTGCGATCTCAGCGCCCCGCAGGACCAGCAGGTCGAGTCCTGCGGGTACATAGCGGTCGCCGTCGAGCAGATAGGTGCCCACTGCGAGCTGGCCGTTCGCATGCGCCGGCAGGATGCGCCAGCGGCTCTGCAGCGGCCCTTCCACCAGGAACGACCGGATTGCCGCCCGGCCTGCGAACCACTGCGGCTGCGGCGGCATCGAGTACTTCGCGTCGTCCGCCAGCATCGCCACGATCGAGTCGACGTCACCGGCCTCCCACGCGACCATGTACCGCCGTACCAAGTCCCGCTGCGCAGGTTCGCCCAGGGCGCGCAGAGTGGTCTGTTGTGTCGGAGCTGACCCGACTACCGCCCGCGCACGTTGCAGTGCGCTGTTGACCGCAGCCACTGAGGTATCCAGCAGTTCAGCGACCTCACGCGCAGCAAACGCCAGTACGTCGCGCAGCAGCAGTACTGCGCGTTGCAGAGCCGACAGGTGCTGCAGGGTGGCGACGAACGCCAGTTCCACCGACTCCAGCGTCGCTACTCGAGTCTCCGGCGTGGTCCAGTCGAGACGGCTAGTCGGGTACGGCTCCAGCCACAGAACCTCCCCAGAGCCCTCAACATCCACCGGGAGCTCACGGCGGCCGCGGCGTTCGATCAGAGTGAGACAGCGGTTCGTGGCGATCTTGTAGAGCCATGGCCGGATCGACCCGCGGTCGTCGTACCCGTCCAGGCTCTTCCAGGCCCGCAGCAACGTCTCCTGCACCGCATCCTCCGCGTCGGCAAACGAGCCGAGCATGCGGTAGCAGTGTGCATGCAGTTCACCCCGCCATGGCTCGACGAGCTGACCGAATGCGTCCTGGTCGCCCGCGCGAGCCGCCTCCAACAGTTCCTGCATCACTTGGAGCCTATCCAGCGAGCCAGGGTTGCCGCCGTACGGCCGCTGTCCAGTGCTGCGCGGCACTCGTCCAGGCAGGCGGCCAGTTGGTCGAGGAAGTGGTCGGTCTGCAGGTTCAGTGTGGTCAGAGCCGCTGCAGCATTGAGCAGTACGACGTCTCGCACCGGACCAGGCTCGCCATTGACCAGTGCCTGCAGGACGCGGGCGTTGCTCGCAGCATCGCCACCGCGCAGAGCCGGCAACGTGGTGGGTCGCAGGCCGAGTCCACGCGGATCGAAGACCGTCTCACGCGCGGTGCCTTCAGAAACGAGCCATAGTCGGGAGAACGTGGTTGTGGTGAGCTTGTCCAGCCCGTCGTCCCCGCGAGCGACCAGTGCTGTTTTCCCTTGCTGGCAAAGGGCTTGAGCGATCACCGGCAGCATCTGCGGATTGGCCACTCCAACCAGCTGGTGCTGTGGGTCAGCCGGGTGCAGTAGTGGCGCCAGCACATTGAAGGCGGTCGGTACGCCGAGTTCCCGCCGTACGACGGCCGCCTGGCGCAGTGCAGGGTTGAACCGCGGCGCGAACAGATACGCGAGCCCAACCTCAGCGGCCGACCTGGCAGCTTCAGAAGCAGACAGGTCGAGTGGGACACCCAACTGCTCGACCAAATCGGCAGAGCCGCCCGCAGCTGAGGAGGCGGCTCGGCCACCGTGCTTGACCACGGTCACTCCGGTAGAGGCTGCCACCACCGCAGCCATGGTGGAGACGTTGATCGCACCGGTCCGATCGCCACCTGTCCCGACGATGTCGACGAACGGCCCGTCGATCCGCACAGGTATCGCGTGCGAACGGAGTACCGAGGCCAGTCCGAGCAACTCGTCGGCCGTCTCGCCCTTGGCGCGCAGCGCGATCAGGAAGCCGGAGATCTGGGCCGGGGAGACGTCGCCCAGCACCACTTGGTCCATGGCCCAGCCGGTGTCCGCCGTGGTCAGGTCGGAGCCGTTCAGCAGGGACGAGATAAGCCCGGACCAGGTCCGGAGTGCGGTTGCCATAGCAGTCCTCGGGACAGGGACCGCTCCTCCGAGGAGACATGACAACGGCCGCCTCGGAAGAGACGGCCGGAGTGGGTTACACGCGGAAGCAGCCGTCTAGCCGACGGCCCACCACATCCCCGCGCGCACGAACATGTCAGCGATCCTACGCAACGATGTGGTCGACGGTAAACGTCGGCACCAGGCGGTCGTCGTCGCCGACCGACCGGTCCGGGAAGTCGAACACCGCCAACATCAACTGCAGCGGGTACGTCGGCGCCCCCGTGCACCGGCGGATCGGCGAACCGTCGACGCTGAACACCGCCGTACCGTCGGACCACTCCACCGAGTAGGAGTGGAACTCGCGGATGTCGATCGGCAGCCGCACCGCCTCGAAGTCCTCGGTGACCGAGGGATCACGGAAGCTGTGCAGCCCCATGCCGACCGCAGCGGACTCCCCAGGCACTATGGCGTCGCCGAAGACCTCCATGACGCAGATCTCGGCGCACCGCTCGGGCTGATCCTCCAGTCCGACCATCCAGAGCGAAACCATCGAGCGGGGACTCAGGTCTGCCCGCGCGCGCAGCTCGACGCGTCCACTGGACGGCGTCCAGCCCCAGAACGGCGGCTGCTCTTCCTGGACGAGCAGTCCGTCGCGGTACGGCTGCTGGCCGACAGTGCTGCCGACAGGACCCGAGTACCGACCAGACTGCAGGCCCGAGACCCGCAGGTCAGGCTTGTGGTCACCGGCGCACCACAGTCCCTGGTCAGTGGGGATGCTGAGCGTCAGACATGAATCACTCAGCGCATAGCTGGCCGCTGTCGCAGCACGGGAGCTCCATTGCGGCAGGTAGTACGGCGACCAGACGGACTGGTCGAGCTCTGGGCCGGCGAAGTCGTCGGAGAAGGCCATGGCTCAACATCTTCGCACCGTGTCACATGATGTGGTCCCCATCCGTCAAGAGAATGACCGGACGGGCAAGTAGAGGGAGAACGAGCAGTGGACGAGCTGGCGCGGAGTTTCGAGGAGCAGCGGGACCACCTGCGCGGGGTGGCGTACCGGATGCTCGGTTCGCGCAGTGAGGCCGAGGACGCCGTACAGGAGGCGTGGCTGCGGCTCAGCCGGTCTGATGTGAGCGAGGTGGCCAATCTGGCCGGCTGGCTGACCACTGTGGTGTCGCGGGTCTGCCTGGACATGCTGCGGAGCCGGAAGTCGCGGCGGGAGGACTCACTCGACACGTTCGTACCGGACCCTGTCTCGCTGAAGGCGGACACCAGGGCGCCCGAGGACGAGGCAGTTCAGGCAGATGCGGTCGGGCTCGCACTGCTCGTCGTACTGGAGACTCTGGCGCCGGCTGAGCGGCTGGCGTTCGTACTGCACGACATGTTCGGGCTGAGCTTCGATGAGGTGGCAGAGGTCGTCGGCAAGTCGCCCGCCGCCGCACGGCAGCTCGCCAGCCGTGCACGGCGGCGCGTCCAGGGCGCACCGGCCAATGACGGCGACCCGAGTCGGCAGCGCGCCATTGTGGAAGCCTTCATGGCCGCCTCTCGTGGCGGCGATTTCGAGGGTCTCCTGGTGTTGCTCGACCCGGACGTTGTGCTGCGGGCCGACGCCGGAGACGGCAGCAGTGGGCCGGCCGTCTCGAAGGTCGTCCGCGGTGCCCTGGCCGTGGTGGAGCAGGCGCTGATGTTCACCCGCCTGGCGCCCTACACCGAGTTCGCCCTGATCAATGGCGTCCCGGGCACTGTGACCGTGGTCAACGGCCGCATCCAGTCGGTGATGGCCTTCACCATCACCGACGGCAAGGTCACCGAACTCAACATCCTCGCCGACCCCGACCGCCTCGCCGAACTCACCGTGGAGCGATAAGCCCCAGCAACCGTTCAGCCTGGGCCTCCGCAGTCCCGGGCGGGTTTCGCGAAAAGCTGGGTCCACCAGGCCCGATCAGCCCGAGCCAGAAGGCGGCCCAGAGCGTGCGAGCCGTCTGCAACCGAGCTGTATCCACAGGCCACCTGTGGATAAGAGCCCCCCAGTCGGTACGGCGGCCGGCCAGGTGCTCGAGCAAGTTGGCGAGCTCGACTGTCCGATCACCCAATCCCGCGTCCTCGAAGTCGACGATCCGAACCCGGCTGCCGTCCCACAGGTAGTTCGCCACATTCGGATCGCCGTGCGCGACCACGGGGTCGTGAATCACCAGCAGGCTGGACCAGTCGAGGCCAGCGCAGGCTACAGCAGCCGCCCCGATCACGTCGTCGCGCTCGCTCAAGGAGGCGAGCCCGACAGAGGTTCGCTCGATCAGCGCAGCGATGTCGAGCGGAACCAGGGACGGCGAGACCGACCACAGCGTGTCCAGCGCGACGCCCAGCGCTTCGACCTGCTGAGGCGTCGCCGGATCGGTGAGCGGCTGGCCAGGGACAACCGACATGGTCACCCACATCGGCCCACGGGACAGCGGCGTCGGCACCAGATCCGGCACCGCATCGGCGAGCAGTGTGAGCGCAGCCCACTCGCGGTCCGGTTCGCCACGAGGCGCGGACGTGAACTGCTTGGTGAAGGTCATCAAGAAAAGTTTGGCGGGAGTGTCAATCTGGACGGTTCTCCTTCGACGTCTGGGTGAGAGCACAACGGCGAAGGGGATCGAGACATGTCTACGCAGGTTGAGGTGGCCACGGGGCGGGACCTGGTGGCTGGGCTGCTCGGGGCGGGGTTCAACGGCGAGGTGCGGTTGCCGGGTGAGGCTGAGTACGACGTGCAGCGGCGGGCGATCGTGCCGTCGGTGGACTCGCGGCCGGTGCTGGTCGCCGAGGCATTCAGCCGGACTGACGTCCAGGCGGTGGTTCGGGTCGGGCGGGAGTACGGCGTACCGGTGGCTGTGCAGGCGACCGGTCACGGGACGAAATTGTCGGCGGATGGTGGCATCCTGCTGAAGACGACGCCGATGACGGCGGTCTTCGTGGATCCTGAGCGGCGGATCGCCAAGGTGGCACCCGGCGCGCGGTGGGGTGCGGTGATCGATGCGGCGCGGCAGTTCGGGCTGGCGCCGTTGTCGGGATCGTCGCGGGACGTCGGCGTCACCGGGTTCACGCTCGGTGGTGGAGTCGGTTGGCTGGCGCGGAAGTACGGGTTCGCGGCCGACAGTGTGATCCGGGCCGAGGTCGTGACCGCGGACGGACGGATGGTGACGGCGACCGCCGAGCAGCACCCGGATCTGTTCTGGGCGATCCGTGGTGGCACCGGCAACTTCGGCATCGTCACATCGCTCGAGTTCCGCCTGTACCCGGTTCGCCAGGTGCACGCCGGCATCGTCTACTACGGCATCGACCGCGCCGCCGAGATCCTCCGCCGCTACCGCGACTGGACCGCCACGATCCCCAACGAGCTGAGCACAGCGGTCGTCCTGACCCGCATCCCCGGCACCGAACAGCGCGCGGTCGCGATCAAGGTCCTGTACGCCGGAACGCGTGAACTGGCCGAGCACCTGCTCAAGCCGTTGTTCGCGGTCGCCGGTCCGCGGCTGGCCGGTGAGCTGACCACGATCGAGTACGCCGACGCCGCGATGGGCGGGACGCCTGCCCGGCACCTGGACTTCCTGGACGAACTCACCGACGACGTCATCGACGTACTGACCAGCATCGAGGACGAGCCGACGATCGAACTCCGGCACTGGAGTGGAGCGATGGCTCACCCGGGTCCGGGCGCCGGCCCGATCGGTCACCGCCAGGCGCAGTTCTCGCTGATCATCGACCGCGAGTTGCCGGCCGGGCTACTCCCCGCCTCGGGTCGCACGTTCGTGAACTTCCTCGGTGACCACGGTCGCGCCGAGACGTCGTACAGGCCGGCCGATCTGCAGCGGCTGCGTGCGGTCAAGCGCGCGTACGACCCCACGAACTTCTTCCACCTGAACGCGAACATCAAGCCCTGAAAGCCGTAGAACAGCACAGCAGCCCGGTCCTTAGGAGGGTAGGACCGGGCTGCTGCGGGGTGGAACTCAGACGGTGCCGGAGTTGCCGTAGACGCTCACGTGCACGTGGTCGTAGTGGTTGGCCGTGTCGCCGCCACGGTCCTCCATCGAGCGCCAGCCTTCGCTGCTGCGCTGGACCGTCCAGATGCGCTGCGACCAGATCAGCTCACTGATGCCGAGCTTCCGGTAGTTCGCGCGCAGGTAGTCCGCGACCTCTTGGCCCAGCGAACCTCTGACCATGATGTCGAGCGCGCGCCCCGACGAGTGCTCGGAACCACTGTCACCGGAGCGGAGACCGCCGTACGACGTGATGCTCGGGAAGAGGTTGCAGATCGCGCGGTGGACGCGGATCGCATCCTGCGTGAGACCGGACTCGACCGACGAACCCGACTTGCAGGCGGCCTGTGAGACTCCGCCGGCGACCTGCTCGACCGGCTTGGTGGCCGACAGGTACTGCGCCTTCACCCAGCGGGACTTTCCGTTGCTGACGATCTCGGCCCAGATGCCGTCGACCTTGCCGGTCACGGAGACCTTGGTACCGCGCTTCAGGACATCCAGCAGGACGCCGGTCAGCGGGACGGTCCACACGTTCAGATCCGTGGTGGTGAACTTCGAGCCGGTGATCTTCGGCGGCAGCGCGGCCGCGGCGCGCGTCTTGGTCGCGGTCGCCTTCGGGATCGGCGCCTGCTTCTTCAGGTGCTTCGGCGTCGGCGCCGCGGAGGGCTTCGCCGAGTTCAGGTTCAGCGGGGGTCGCAGTGCGTCCCGGCTGGTGGACGTGTCGCGCGACAGCTGCAGGGACGAGCTGGCGATCGAGGTGTCCATCTTGACGTCGTGCTGGCCAGGAAGAGCGGCGGCGGAACCTGTGGCCACCAGGGCCACTGCCGCTCCGGGAATCGCCACCTTCACGATGCCGGGGCCGATCAGCTTCGGGCGCGGTTGACGGTGCCGCGCCTGTCTATGCCGTCCTGCAGTCATTACGTTGAACCCAATCTGCCGAGACCAAAACGTTATCGACCGGAGGAGTCAAGCACAGATCCGCCGAAGGTTCGCAATCGACCGGCGTTTTTAACGCATTGCGAACATGCCGAAGGGGTGTTGAGCGTGATCTGCCCGCTATTCGGATGTAACCGATCCGAGATCAAACGCTTGGCTCCGGCAACAGGCTCCCGACGAGACCTGCCGTGATGAACTCTCCGTACTTCCGTGGTGACCATCCGCGGATCACGACCAGCAGTTCGTAGAGCTCGACCGCGATATAGGTCCACAGAATGTCGGCGACTTCCTCGACCTCGAGCCCAGGCCGCAGGTCGCCGGTGGCAACCAGATGCCGGGCCAGGAGAGTCATCCCGGTCAGTCGCTCGTCGAGCAGTGTCTGCCAGGTCTCCCGCAGGGTCTCGTCGCTGTGCCGGCCGTCCCGGATCATGATCTGCACTCGCGCGGACCGCTCCGCCCGCTCGACCATCCCGTCGACGTACAGCTGGAGCTTTCGCCGTACGTCGGGCTCGGCCTGGATGGTCTCGGCCTCCGAGCGCTGGGCGATCGGCACTGGTTCGTCGTCACCGGCGATCACCTGGTCGAAGACCGCCTTGGCCAGCGCGGCCTTGGTGCCGAACCCCTTGTAGATGCTCTCCGCCGAGACGCCTGCCTGTCGAGCAACGGCCGCGATCGTGGTCGCCTGGAAGCCGTCGGACTCGAACAGTTCGCGCGCCGCGGCCACGACGGTACGGCGTCGCTGCCGCGCCTGCTCGCGCCGGCCGGACGCGTCGTACTGCCGCTTGACTTCCGCCATTCACCGTCCCATGCTTTTGAGTACAGTAACACTGTATCTAATTAGGGGGAGAACCTGATGGACACCACCGAAGCGATCGGCATCGCCGCTCGCTGTATCAAGATCATGGCCGACGGGGAGCCGGCCGACTTCGAGGAGCTTGTGCACCCGGAGGCGGTCAACCACGAGGACAGCACCGAGCCGCCGGAGTGCCGCAAGCCCGGACCGGCCGGCTACTACGCGACCGCGCTCTGGCTGCGGACCGCGTTCGCGGACCTTGCCTACGACATCCACTACGTCGTCACCGAGGGGGATCTGGTCGCGATCAACTCGACGATGAGCGGGCGGCACGTCGCGCCGTTCGCCGTGTACGACGAGAGTGGCGCGGTGGACTCGGTGTTCCCGCCGACCGGCAAGACCTTCGCGGTGAGCCAGTCGCACTGGTTGCGGATCAAGGACGGCAAGGTCGTCGACCACTGGGCGAACCGGGACGACATCGGCCAGGCCAAGCAGCTCGGCTGGATCCCGCCGACCCCGCTGTACCTGATCAAGATGGCGCGCGCCAAGGCACGGCTCAAGCGCGCGATGTGATCCACGAGGCGGCGCGACCACGGCCTGCGCTGGTTGACTGCGGGCATGGATGACCTCGGGTTCCAGATCCAGAGTGGCGTGGTGGCCCGGCTGGTGATCGATCGGGTGCCGAAGCGCAACGCGCTGACGCGGGCGATGTGGGAGGCGCTGCCTGGTCTGCTGGCCGAGCTGGCCGCGAACGACGAGGTCAAGGTGCTGGTCGTCACCGGAGCCGGTCCGAGCTTCTGCGCCGGTGCGGATATCGGCGAGCTGATCTCCGGCGCCGACCCGGCCGATCCGATGGCTGAGCTGCGGGCCTTCAACCTGCGGGCCCAGCAGGCCTTGCGCGAGTTCCCGAAACCGACGATCGCGATGGTCCGCGGCCATTGCATCGGCGGTGGGTTGGAGATCGCGGTGAACTGCGACTTCCGGTTCGCTGCGCACGGTTCGACGTACGGCGTGACTCCGGCTCGGATCGGGGTCGTGTATCCGCCGGCGGCGATCAAGGTCCTGCTCGACCTGGTCGGTCCGGCGACGACGAAGTACCTGCTCTTCAGCGGTGAGCTGCTGACCGCAGAGCAGGCCGAACTCAAGGGCCTGGTCGATCGCGTGGTCGGCGAGGTCGATCTGGAGTCGGAGGTCGACGAGTTCGCGGCCACGCTCGTGTCGCGGTCGCAGCTGACGATCCGGTCGGCCAAGGAGACCGTGAACGCGCTGCTGGCCGAGACGGATGCGGACGCGGCCGCGCTGGCGCGCTACCAGGAGACGATCGCGAGTGGCGAGCTGGCGGAGGGCATCACGGCCTTCGGGGAGCGGCGCTCGCCGCGCTTCCCCTGGCACTCAAGCTGAGATCAGCGTCCCGCGCAGCTCGACCCGATCACCCACCGCAGCCGAAACCTGCGCAGCAACTGCCTCAGCCCGGGCTTGGTCCGGTACGTCGATCAACAGGAACCCGGCGAGTTGCGCCTTGCTCTCGCCGATCGGCCCGGCCGTGACCATCTGAGCGCCGTTGCGGATCTGAACGATCCGGCCGTCGGTGGGCGGCAGGAGGCCTTCAGAGCTGACCAGCTCACCACTGGCCGTCAGCTCGGCCCGAACTGCATCCAGAGCGGCGGGGGCGTTGGACGAGAAGATCGTCACGACGTACTTCATGGCGACACCGTAACCATCGCCTCCGACAGAAACCTCGCGGAGACAGAAACCCTTGCGGAGACAGAAACCCCCGCGGACCGGATCGGCCCGCGGGGTGGGCGTTCTGCTGCGGCTTAGTACCAGTGTCGGCGTCCGCCGACGGCCCGGCCGGTCGACCCGAGCAGGAACAACACCGCTCCGACCACGAGCAGGATGATGCCGATCGTCCACAGGATCGAGATCTTCAGCAAGAACCCGAGCAACAACAGAATCAGTCCGAGGATGAGCATGGAGCCTCCTTACGAGAGCCGCCCGGCGGAATGAACGGCGGCCGCTCCTCCAGTGCCCACCGGATCGAACGGCAACCTCCAACGATCGTTTTGTCGAAGTCGCTGCCACAGTCCCGACGTACCTGGTGAGAGGCTCGGAACGAGTTAGAGGATGGTGCCTGTGAAGTACATGCTGATGATCTACAGCAGCCCTGAGAGCTGGGCCGGGCTGTCTGCCGAGCAACGCGACGGACTGTCGCGTGCGCACAACGAGCTGACGCAAGAGCTGCGTGAACAGGGCCTACTGGTCAGTGCGGCCGGTTTGGCCGACCCCATCACCAGCCGAACGGTTTCGGTGCGCGACGACGCCACTACGACGACAGACGGACCCTACGCCGAGGCGAAAGAGCACTTGGCCGGGTTCTATGTGGTCGAGTGTGAGGACATCGACCAGGCGATCGGCTACGCCGCGCGGATGCCGGACGCGGAGTACCTCGCAGTGGAGGTGCGCCCTGTGATGGAGACGTCCGGGCTGGAGATGTGAAGGACTTCGAGCTGCTCCTGCGTGAGCAGACGCCACAGGTGCTGAGTGCTCTGGTGCGGCACTACGGTCACTTCGACCTGGCCGAGGAGGCTGTGCAGGAAGCGCTGTTGGCTGCTGCACAGCAGTGGCCGGACCAAGGAGTGCCCGACAACCCGCGTGGGTGGCTGATCCGGGTCGGTTCGCGTCGGCTGATGGACCTGCTGCGCAGCGAGTCGGCCCGGCGCAGGCGCGAGGAGAACGCCGCACAGCTGGCAACACCCGAGGAGTTCGTTGCCTCAGGCCCCGAAATCGACGATCTGGGCGGACAGGACGACACTCTGACGTTGTTGTTCCTGTGCTGCCACCCCGCACTCTCGCCGGCCTCGCAGATCGCGCTCACGCTGCGCGCTGTCGGCGGTCTGACCACCGCACAGATCGCTGCGGCGTTTCTGGTGCCGGAATCGACCATGGCGCAACGGATCAGCCGGGCGAAGCGTGGCATCAAGCAGGCGGGTAGCACGTTCGAGCTGCCGCCCGAGGCAGAGCGGTCCGAGCGGATGAGCGCCGTACTGCATGTCCTCTACCTGATCTTCAACGAGGGCTACACGGCCTCATCCGGTACGGCGTTGCACAGTGCCGAGCTGACTAGTGAGGCGATCCGGCTGGTGCGTGCGGTGCGGAGGCTGCTGCCGGATGACGGTGAGGTGGCCGGGTTGCTGGCGCTGATGCTGCTCACCGATGCACGGCGAGCAGCTCGGACGACCAGCGAAGGCGCACTGGTTCCGCTGGGCGAGCAGGACCGGTCGCTGTGGAACAAGGAGGCGATCGTCGAGGGTGAGGCGCTGGTCTCCGATGCGCTCACTCACACGCGGATCGGGCCCTACCAGGTGCAGGCGGCGATCGCTGCGGTCCACGACACCGCCGAGCGCGCCGAGGACACGGACTGGCGGCAGATCGTCGCTCTGTACGACGTACTCGAGCAGCTCGTCGACAACCCGATGGTGAAGCTCAACCACGCAGTGGCAGTCGGTATGGCGGTCGGCCCGAAGGAGGGTCTCGCCGTACTCGAGCCGTTGGAGTCCGACGGCCGCGTGACCGAGCACCACCGGTTGGAGGCCGTCCGTGCACACCTGCTCGAGATGGCCGGTGATGCGGCGGCTGCACGGGAGAGCTACCTGCTGGCAGCCCGCCGTACGACGAGTGTGCCGGAGCGGGACTACCTGCAATCCAAGGCGGACCGCCTCAGCTGAAGTCGCGGTAGCCCCTCAGGTGTGATCAAGTTGGAGCTGTGGACCTGACGAGGGCGTCGCTCCTGCGGGAGATGCTGACCGGGACCGAGCTGGGCACACAGACTCGGGCCTTCGGCCACTCACTGCGGCGCTACACGACGCGCACCGGCGGGCTGATGCTGTTCGGCCCGGTCGACGAGGAGCCGTGGCACCTAACCGCGCACCTGGACGACGAACTGCACCGGGCCGGCGTAGAGAACATCCGGCCGTCCCTGGTGCGCTGGGCGCCGCCACCGGACGCACCGCCGCACCTAGCGATCGGACTGGACCGCCTGCGCGACGCAGGTCGTGGCGAGTCCCTGCTGGTGGTCGCCGAGGAGCACCCCGCTGCCACCCTGCTGGAGCGCATCAGCGACGTACGGCGTCGTGGTACGACGATCTTCAGCATCGGCAACGGTGACAAGGAGCTGTCGTCGCTCAGCCACGAGGTGCTCACTCCGGAGTTGCTGGTGCCGGACGGGTTCGGCTGGGCCAGCCGGCCGATCAGCTTCGACCATGACGAGCCGGAGTACGAACCACAGCCCGCCGTGACCGACCTGGACTCACAGGTCGCCGAGGGCTTCGAGATGGCGCAGCACCTGGTCAGCCTGGCCGCAGCCGACGAAGAGGCCGGCCAACCAGCCTGGCGCCGCCGCCTCCGCACCGCCATCGAACGCCTCGGAGGCGAACCCGGCTGACCCTCGGTAACTGGTAGAACGAGAGAAACCGGTTAGTGAGGAGTGGCTAGATGGTCGAGATCACGCAGCTGGATCCGCAGATACTGCCGCAGCGGATCGGGCAGTACACGAACGGAATCCTGGTGACCGGCGGCGAGCGGACGGTCTACGTCAGCGGTCAGGTCCCGTGGGGAGACGAGAACGGGCGCGTTCCGGAATCGTTCGAGGACCAGTGCCGGATGGTCTGGCGCAACGTGCTCGCCGTCCTCAGCGAAGCCGGCATGGGTGTGCAGAACATCGTCAAGGTGAACACGTACCTGGCGGATCGGCAGTACCGCGCCGCCAACACCGACATCCGCCTCGAGATCCTTGATGGCCACGCGCCGGCGCTGACCATCATCATCTGCGACATCTACGCCGAGGAATGGCTCCTCGAGATCGACGTCGTCGCAGTCGCCTAACCCTCGAGGTACAGGACCGCGAGTCGCGGCAGGTGGTCGTGGAGATCGTCTTCGTTGTCGAAGTCGATCTCCTGGCCCAGCGGAAGGTCCGGCGTATCCGGTGCCTCGGCCTCGACCGCCTTCCAGTACGCCGCCTCGTCCCCGGTCACGTTCTTGTACGCGTGACTCCCGACATGCAGCATGCCTTCGCCGTCGAACCCCTCGAACCCGTCCGGCCGGTCCTCGTCGACCACATCGGCGAGCGAATCAGGGTCGACCAGCGCGGCCTCCCAGATCTCCCGCCCCTGCGCGACCAGCCAGCCCCGGAACGAGTCGAACCCGTCCTCCGAAGCGCCGCCGTTGATCAGGTACGCCGCCGCCCACAGGTCCCACCGGTACGACTCGACCTGCAGCCGCGCGAGCTCGATCCCGAACTCCGCGATCTCCTCGGCCGTCAGCCCACCCAGCTCCCGCGTCAGCGCGTCCGCAACCCCGTCCGGATCCGCGACGGTGTCGTCCACCGTTTCGCGCGCACCCTCCACTGCTTTCCAGAACCCGTCCCTGTCCACCCCCAAAGCGTCTCAAAACCCCAGCTCATTCGGGAGGGGTTCATCCAGCGAATTCGCGCAGGTTCTCAGCCAGTACGTCGGCAGTGGTGCCGTGGTCGGCGCCGGGAACGGCTTTGAGGGTGGCCGTGGGGATGTGGGCGGCGACTGCCTTGGCGCCGGGGACGAGCGTGGGCCAGGTCTGGTCGCCGTACAGGACGTGGACGGGGACCTCGATGGTCGTCCAGCGGTCGGCGGGCAGCGGGTTGCCGGACATGGTCGTACCCATGATGCGGCCGTCGTACGAGATGGTGTGGGCGACATCGACGACCGGCTGGAAGTACGGCGACTGGCGCATGCCCGCGACCATCTCAGGCGTGAGACCGACGGCAGCGGTCATGAAGACCTCGGCGGCCAGGTCAGGGTGGCCGGCCGCGATGTGGGCTTCGAGCTGCTCGACGTAGTCGCTGGGCAGGGGCGGGCGGCAGTCGTCGACGACGACCGGGGGCTCGAAGGCGACGACCCTGCTGATCGGGAGGCCGGCTTCGGCGGCGTCGAGGGCCAGGAGTGAGCCGGACGACCAGCCGAAGACGATCGCGGGCTGACCGGCGTCCTCGATCAGGGCGGCGATGTCCTCGATCTCGCGCTGGATCGCGTACGGCGCGGTGTCGCCGCTCTGCCCGCGGCCGCGGCGGTCGTAGACGTAGGTGCGGAACTGGTCGCTCAGCAGCTTGGCGGTCTCTGCGTTCAGTGGGTTCACCGCGCTGTGGGCGGTGGCGCCGTCGACGATAATCAGCGGCTGACCCTCGCCGTACACGTCGTAGCTGATGACGGTGCCGTCGGCGGACTTCACGGTGCTCATGGTGGTCTCCTCAGGGGATCGTTCGGAACTAGACCGTACAGTACTCGACGGAAAACTAGACTGTCCAGTATGATTTCGGGATGGAGCTGAACCCGGAAGGCCGCACCGCCACCAAACGCCGCGCGATCCACGCGGCGGCCACCGAGGTGTTCCTCCAGCACGGCTATCTCGGCGCGAGCATGGACGAGGTCGCGGCCAAGGCCGGCGTCTCCAAACAGACCGTCTACAAGCAGTTCGAGAACAAGGAACGCCTCTTCGCCGAGATCGTCCTCGCGACGAACGACCAGCTCGCGGTCAACCTGGCCAAGGCGTACGCCGAAACTCTCGACGGCGCGACCGACGCCCGTGAAGCCCTGCGAGCACTGGCCTTCCGGCTCCTCGAGAGCCTGACCGCCGACCACGTCCTCCAGCTCCGCCGCCTCGTGATCGCCGAGGCCGACCGTTTCCCCGAAGTCTGCGGCGCCTGGTTCACCAGCGGATTCGAGAAATCCCTGGAAACCCTGGGCCAGGCCCTCACCGGCCTCACCGACCGCGGCCTGCTCCGCACCCTCGACGACCCCACCCTCGTCGCCTACCAGTTCGCCGGCCTCGTCATGTACAAACCCATGAACCGAGCCATGTTCGCCGGCACCCGAGAACGCCCCAAACCCAACGAGCTCGAAACCCTCGCCACCCAAGCCGTAGACGTCTTCCTAGCCTCCTACGGCGCCTAGACCACCCGCCCGCGACCATCCGCCGTACAAGGGTTGCCGGCTCTAACGTCCGAAAACCCGGAGGCGGGCCCTCCGATCTTTCGGACGTTACGTGAATGCTGCCGCTAACGTCCGAAGCGCCGGAGGCGGGCCCTCCGGTCTTTCGGACGTTGTGGGGCGGGTCAGGTGGTGCCGCGGGTGGAGGTGCGGACTACTAGTTCTGGGGTGAAGGTGACTCGTTGGTGTTCGTGGTCGGGGTTGGAGGACTCGTCGAGCAGGAGTTCGGCGGCGGTTCGGCCGAGGAGCTGGCGGGGCTGGCGGACCGAGGTGAGCGGTACGGCGGCGGCCTCGGCGAACTCGATGTCGTCGTACCCGACGATGGCGAGGTCCTCGGGGACGCGCAGGCCGAGGCTCACGCATTGCTGGAGCAAGCCCAGTGCCAGCAGGTCGTTCGCGCAGAAGGCGGCGGTCGGGCGGCGGGATGCGGGGAGGCCGGCGAGTCGTTGCCCTGCGCCCCTACCTTCGGCGACGGTGAGGGCGCCGGTGGTGATCTCGATCAGGTCGTCCTCGGAGCGGCCGGCCTTGCGCAGCGCGTTGCGGGCGCCGTCGCGGCGGTCCACGACCTGACCGATCGTGAGCGGGCCGCCGACGTACGCGATCCGCTCGTGGCCGAGCTCGAGCAGGTGCGCGATCGCGAGCTCACCGCCGAGGATGTCGTTCACCGCGACCGAGCAGTGCTCGCCGCCGTCGATCGCGCGGTCGACCACGACCACCGGCGTACCGCGGGCGGGTAGTGAGCGCAGGCGCGACGAGTGCTGGTCGACCGGGGTGATGAGCACACCCTGGACGCGCTGCTGCTCGAGCAGGTCGAGGTAGTCGGCCTCGCGCTCGGCGTCCTCGTTGCTGTTGCAGAGGAAGACCGAGAGACCGGCCGCGCGGGCCGCCTCCTCGACGCCCTTCGCGACATCGGTGAAGAATGGGTTGCCCGCGTCGAGCATCAGATACGCGAGGATCCGGCTGCTGCCGGCCCGGAGCTGCCGGGCGGACTCGTTGCGGACGAAGCCGAGTGAGGCCATCGCCGCCTCGACCTTGGCCCGGGTCAGCGGGCTGACCATCTCTGGCCGGTTCAGCACGTTCGAGACCGTGCCGAGGGAGACGCCGGCCGCGGCGGCGACCGCCTTCACGCCGGCGGTGTGCCCGCGGCGCCGGGTGTCGTCGGCCACGCAACCTCCCCGCCTCAGGTCAAACGTTGAAACGTCTTAGGAGCCGAAGCGTACCGCGAGATCTGCGCAATCCGCACTCCACCTCTTGACGCCCACAAGCCGCCACCCGTACTTTCCTCCCAAGACTTTGAAACCTTTCAGAGCCGAGCTGGAGGTGACCGATGGCGGCACTGCTGCGGGTCCGGGGCGTGTCGAAGTCGTTCGGCGCGGTCGCCGCCGTCCGGGACGTCTCCTTCGACCTGTACGGCGGGGAGGCGCACGCCCTGGTCGGCGAGAACGGCGCCGGCAAGTCCACGATCGTGAAGATGCTGGCCGGTGTGCACCGCCCGGACGACGGCACGCTCGAGCTCGACGGTACGGCGCTCGCCCTGAACGGACCCGCTGATGCGAAGGCGGCCGGGATCGCGGTCATCTACCAGGAGCCGACCCTCTTCCCCGACCTGTCGGTGGCCGAGAACATCGCGATGGGCCGCCAGCCACTGGGTCGTTTCAACACGATCGACCGGGCCGCCATGGTGAGCCAGGCCGCGCGCCTCTTCACGCGCTTGGGCGTGTCGATCGACCCGAACCGCCCTGCTCGCGGCCTGTCGATCGCCGATCAGCAGTTGGTCGAGATCGCGAAGGCGCTGTCCGTCGATGCCCGCGTCGTGGTGATGGACGAGCCGACCGCAGCGCTCACCGGTGTCGAGGTCGAGCGCCTGTTCGCGGTCGCCCGCTCACTTCGTGACGACGGCGCCGCGCTGCTCTTCATCTCGCACCGCTTCGAGGAGATCACCGCCCTCTGCCAGCGCGTCACGATCATGCGCGACGGCAAGCACGTGTCGACCGATCTCCTCGCAGACACCAGCGTCGACGAGATGGTTCGCCGGATGGTCGGCCGTGATCTCGAGGCGCTCTTCCCCAAGCAGGACGTCGAACCAGGCGCGACCGTCCTCAAGGTCCAAGGCCTGACCCGCGACCCGGTCTTCCAGGACATCTCGTTCGAAGTGAAAGCAGGGGAGATCGTCGCGCTCGCCGGTCTGGTCGGCTCCGGCCGCTCCGAGGTAGTGCAGTCGATCTTCGGAGTCGACCCGCGCGACGCCGGCACGGTCGAGGTGCTCGGCAAGACCCTCAAACCGAAGAACCCCAAGCAGGCCATGGCCGCTGGTGTCGCGCTCGTCCCGGAGGACCGCCGCCAGCAGGGCCTGGTGATGGAGCTGTCGATCGAGCGCAACGTGACGCTGCCGCGGTCCCGATCGCTGTCACAGCTCGGCTTCCTCACCGGCAACAGCGAACGCCGCTCGGCCAAGGAATGGACCGAGCGCCTGAAGACGAAGTACGGGCGTCTCTCCGACGAAGTCGGCACGTTGTCCGGTGGTAACCAGCAGAAGGTCGTGCTGGCCAAGTGGCTCGCGACCGGGCCCCGGGTGCTGATCGTCGACGAGCCGACCCGCGGGATCGACGTCGGTACCAAGGCCGAGGTGCACCGGTTGATGTCCAGCCTCGCCGCGGAAGGAGTCGCCGTACTGATGGTGTCGTCGGAGTTGCCCGAGGTGCTCGGGATGGCCGATCGCGTGCTGGTGATGCGCGAGGGCCGCCTGGTCGCCGAGCTGAGCCGCACCGAGGCAACCGAGGAGTCGGTCATGTTCGCCGCCACCGGACAGGAGGCGACGGTATGACGGCTGTGCAGCTGACTGCAGCCCGCCGCAACTCGCTGAGCGTCGTACTGCGGGCCCGCGAGCTCGGCATCGTGATCGCGCTCGGACTGCTTGTAGTGGTGACGGCGATTTCGAATCCGCGGTTCCTGTCCGGGCAGAGCGTCCGCGACATCCTGCTCAACACCGCGATCCTGGCCGTTCTGGCGGTCGGCCAGGCGGTGGTGGTGATCACCCGCAACATCGATCTGTCGGTCGGCTCGGTGCTTGGCCTGAGCGCCTTCACCGTCGGCACGCTGCTCCAGAACAACCCGGGGCTGCCCGTCGTTCTGGCGCTGCTGGTCGGCGCTGCGGTTGGCGGGGTTTGCGGTGTCCTGAACGGCGTGCTGGTCCGGTACGGCAAGGTGCCCGCCCTCGTCGTGACGCTCGGCACCTTGTACGTCGTCCGCGGGGTCACGTACTTCTGGGCCGGCGGCAGTCAGATCAACGCCGACGAACTTCCGCCGGGGTTCCTGAGCTTCGGCAACGCGTCGTTGCTCGGTGTCCCGGTGCTGGTGCTGATTGCGGCGCTGGCCTTGGTGGTGACAGCGATCGTGCTGCGCAACTACCGAGTCGGCCGCGAGCTGTACGCGATGGGCTCCAGCCCGCAGGCCGCTCAACTCGCCGGCATTCCGGTTGGTCGCCGTACCGTCGGTGCCTTCCTGGTGAGCGGCGCGCTGGCTGGCGTGGCGGGCGTGCTGTTCGCAGCCCGGTTCGGCACGATCGATGCGGCGGCCGGTACAGGCCTCGAGCTGAACGTGGTTGCGGCCGTGGTGGTCGGCGGGGTCGCCGTCTTCGGCGGCAGCGGGTCCGTCTGGGGTGCCGCGCTCGGCGCGTTGCTGCTGACCACGATCGGCAGTGCGCTCGCCGTCCTCGAGATCAACCAGTTCTGGCAGCAGGCGATCGTCGGCGGCCTGATCCTGCTCGCGATCGGCGCCGACCGGCTGGTCGCCGTCCGGGTCGCGGCCGGTCTGAAGAAGCGAGGCTCCCATGTCGGCTGAGCTCACCCAAACCCGCGTTGGACGCATCGCCAACTGGAACGTGGCGATCATCGCGATCACCGTGCTGGTGCTGATCATCGCCGCGGCGAGCGTCGACAGCTTCGGCACCGGTCAGAACTTCGGCTTCTTGGTCCTCGACCTGCTGCCGATCGCCCTGGTCGCCCTCCCGATGACCCTGGTGATCGTCACCGGTGAGATCGACCTCAGCGTCGCCAGCACCCTCGGCCTGTCCAGCGCGGTCATGGGCTACCTCTGGAACGCGAACCAGCCGATCGAAACGATCATCCCGATCTGTCTGCTCCTCGGCGCAGTCCTGGGCGCGGTCAACGGCTTCTTCGTCACCGTCCTCGGCCTCCCGTCCCTCGCCGTCACCATCGGCACCCTCGCCCTCTACCGCGGTCTCGCCTTCGTCGTCCTCGGTGATAGCGCAGTGGCCGACTTCCCGGCCGTCTACACCGACTGGGTGACCGGGACCATCGGGAGTACGCCGATCCCGAACGTCCTGATCGTGATCGTCATACTTGCCGCCGTCTTCGGGGTCATCCTGCACGCCACCCCGATCGGCCGGGCCGTGTTCGCGGTCGGCGCCGGTGAGCAGGCTGCCCGGTTCGCCGGGATCCGGCCCGGTCGCCTGAAGTTTTGGCTGTACGTCGCCAGTGGCGTGATCGCGGGGCTTGCCGGGGTGCTGTGGACGCTGCGCTACTCCAGCGCGCGCGCCGACAACGGCGCCGGCCTCGAACTCGCGGTGGTCGCCGCCGTACTGCTCGGTGGTGTCTCGATCTTCGGTGGCAAGGGCGCCCTGCCCGGTGTCATCGCCGGCGTCGTCCTGCTCGGCTCGCTGCAGAACGCGCTCCGCCTCTCCGATGTGTCCAACGAGGCGCTGAACGTCGTCACCGGCGTACTCCTCATCGCCTCCGTTCTCGGCCCCAACCTGGCCGGAAAACTCCGTCGTACCTGAAAGGACGAACCATGCGTAAGCCCATCACCGTTGCGGTCGCGCTCCTGGCGTTGACCGCATGTGGCGGTACGACGAAGTCGAGTACCGAAGGCCAGAACACCCCTGCCCCGCAAGGCACTGCAGGTAAGGCGGATCCGAACGCGCCGCTCAAGGAGGGGCTGAAGATCGCCTATCTCCCCAAGCAGCTGAACAACCCGTACACCGATGTCGAGGTCGGTGGCGGCAAGGTGGCGGTCGACGAGATCAAGGGCACCTACAAGCTGGTCGGCCCGAACGACGCCAGCGCGTCCTCGCAGGTCAGCTACATCAACACGCTGATCCAGCAGCAGCAGGACGTGATCGTGGTCGCGGCCAACGACCCGAACGCGGTCTGCCCGTCGCTGAACCAGGCCCGCAAGGCCGGGATCAAGGTCGTCACCTTCGACTCCGACGCCTCCAAGACCTGCCGGGACGCGTTCATCAACCAGGCCACCACCCAGGGCATCGGCGAGAGCCTGGTCAAGATGGCGAGTGAGCTGGCCGGCGGTTCTGGTGAGATCGCCGTCCTGTCCGCCACCCCGAACGCCACGAACCAGAACTCCTGGATCGAGGTGATGAAGACCGAGCTGGCCAAGCCGGAGAACGCGAAGCTCAAGCTGGTGAAGATTGCCTACGGCAACGACGACGACCAGAAGTCGTTCACCGAGGCCCAGGGCCTGCTGCAGTCCTACCCGAACCTGAAGGTGATCGTCTCGCCGACCACGGTCGGTATCGCTGCGGCCTCGCGGTACGTGAGCGCCTCCAGCTACAAGGGCAAGGTCGCGATCACGGGCCTCGGGCTCCCGAACCAGATGCGCCAGTACGTCAAGGACGGCACGGTGAAGAAGTTCGCGCTCTGGAACCCGGCCGACATCGGCTACCTCGCGGCGTACGCGGGTGCGGCGATGAGCTCGGGGCAGATCACCGGTGCGGAGGGCGAAAAGTTCAAGGCCGGCAAGCTCGGTGAGTACACCGTCGGCGCGGACGGCGAGATCGTCCTCGGCCCGCCGACCGAGTTCACCGCCGACAACATCGACAAGTTCAACTTCTGATGCAGCGCTACTGCTTCTGCCTCCAGGTCCGACCGGATCGGTTGGACGAGTACGTCGAGCGTCATCGCGACGTCTGGCCGGAGATGCAGGCGGCGTTGCGGGAAGCCGGTTGGCACAACTACTCGCTCTTCCTGCGCGACGACGGACTGCTGATCGGGTACGTCGAGTCGCCGGATCTGGACGCGGCGCAGCGGGCGATGGCGGCCACCGAGGTGAACGCCCGGTGGCAGGCCGAGATGACCGAATTCTTCCAAGGGACCGACGGTGCGGCGCCGGACGAATCGTTCCAGCTGCTTCCGGAGATCTTCCATCTACAAGAGGACTGAACATGACCAGCACGGATGCCCTCAAACGTCAGGAGATCGAGCTCCCCTCGTGGGCGTTCGGGAACTCCGGGACCCGGTTCAAGGTGTTCGCCCAGCCGGGCGTGCCGCGATCGCCGCAGGAGAAGATCGCCGACGCGGCCGTCGTGCACCGGTTCACCGGGGTGGCCCCGAGCGTGGCGCTGCACATCCCTTGGGACAAGGTGGACGACTACGCCGAGCTGGCGGCGTACGCGAAGGAGCAGGGCGTCCGGCTCGGCGCGATCAACAGCAACGTCTTCCAGGACGATGACTACAAGCTCGGTAGCGTCACCAACCCCGATCCGCGAGTACGACGCAAGGCCACCGACCACCTGCTCGAGTGCGTCGACATCATGGACGCGACCGGGTCCCGTGATCTGAAGCTGTGGTTCTCCGACGGTACGAACTACCCGGGCCAGGACGACATCCAGGACCGGCAGGACCGGCTCGCGACCGCGCTGAAAGAGGTGTACGACCGGCTCGGCGACGACCAGCGGATGCTGCTGGAGTACAAGCTGTTCGAGCCGGCCTTCTACACGACCGACGTGCCGGACTGGGGAACGTCGTACGCGCACTGTCTCGAACTGGGGCCCAAGGCAACGGTGTGTATCGACACCGGGCACCACGCGCCGGGGACCAATATCGAGTTCATCGTGGCGTTCCTGCTGCGGGCGAAGAAGCTCGGTGCGTTCGACTTCAACAGCCGGTTCTACGCCGACGACGACCTGATGGTCGGGTCGGCCGACCCGTTCCAGCTGTTCCGGATCATGTCCGAGATCGTCCGTGGTGACGCGCTGGATCCGGATCGTGGGATCGCGTTCATGCTCGACCAGTGCCACAACATCGAGGTGAAGATCCCGGCGATCATCCGCTCGGTGATGAACGTCCAGGAGGCCACCGCGAAGGCGTTGCTGGTCGACCGGGACGCGCTGAAGAAGGCGCAGCTGGAAGGCGACGTACTGGAGGCGAACGCCGTCGTGATGGATGCCTACAACACTGACGTGCGGCCGCTGCTGGCCGAGCTGCGGGAGTCGCAGGGGCTCGATCCGGAGCCGATCAAGGCGTACAAGCGCAGTGGGTACTTCGAGCAGATCGTCAAAGACCGTGCCGACGGCCAGCAGGCCGGATGGGGAGCCTGATGTCAGTCGCAGACCTCGTTGCCCGGAGCAACCGCCTCGGGTCCGATCCGCGCAACACCAACTACGCCGGCGGGAACACGTCGGCGAAGGGTGCCGAGACCGACCCGGTCACCGGCCAGCCCGTCGACCTCCTCTGGGTGAAGGGTTCCGGTGGCGACCTCGGCACGCTGACGGCCGCAGGCCTCGCCGTACTGCGGCTTGATCGGTTGAACGCGCTCGTCGACTCGTACCCGGGTGTGGAGCGCGAGGACGAGATGGTGGCCGCGTTCGACTACTGCCTGCATGGCAAGGGCGGTGCGGCGCCGTCGATCGACACCGCCATGCACGGGCTCGTCGATGCGCCGCATGTCGATCACCTGCACCCGGACTCCGGGATCGCGCTGGCGACGGCCGCGGACGGCGAGAAGCTGACGGCCGAGTGCTTCGGGGACCGAGTGGTCTGGGTGCCGTGGCGGCGGCCCGGATTCCAGCTCGGCCTGGACATCGCTGCGGTACATCGCGACAACCCCTCAGCCATCGGCTGCATTCTCGGCGGCCACGGGATCACGGCGTGGGGTGCGACCTCGGCGGAGTGTGAGGCGAACTCCCTCGAAATCATCCGTACGGCGGAACGCTTCCTCGCTGACCGGGGTATCGCGGAGCCGTTCGGTGCCGTGGTGCCCGGATTCGAGGCCCTGCCGGTGGATGAGCGCCGGGCGCGCGCCGCTGCGTTGGCGCCGGTGATCCGCGGGCTCGCGTCCACCGACAAGCCGCAGGTCGGACACTTCTCCGACGCGGACGTCGTACTGGAGTTCACCGCGCGCTCGAAGTTGGCCTCGCTGTCAGCCCTGGGTACCTCGTGCCCGGACCACTTCCTGCGGACCAAGGTGCGGCCGCTGGTACTCGACCTCCCTCCGAGTGCGCCGGTGGAGGATGTGGTGGCGCGGCTGAAGGAGCTGCACGCGGAGTATCGCGAGGAGTATTCGGCCTATTACCAGCGGCACGCGGACGCCGACAGCCCGGCGATGCGGGGTGCGGATCCGGCGATCGTGCTGGTGCCTGGGGTCGGGATGTTCAGCTTCGGCAAGGACAAGCAGACGGCTCGGGTGGCCGGCGAGTTCTACGTGAACGCGATCAACGTGATGCGTGATGCGGAGGCTGTGTCGTCGTACGCGCCGATCGATGAGCGGGAGAAGTTCCGGATCGAGTACTGGGCGCTGGAGGAGGCCAAGCTGCAGCGCATGCCCAAGGCGAAGCCGCTGGCGACCCGGGTGGCGTTCGTGACGGGTGCCGGCTCGGGGATCGGTAAGGCGATCGCGCAGCGGCTCGCGGCCGAGGGCGCGTGCGTCGTGGTGGCCGACCTCGATCTCGCCGCGGCCGAAGCGGTCGCGAAGGAGATCGGCTCCACCGACGTCGCTGTCGCTGTCGGAGCTGATGTCTCTGATGCAGCGGCGGTGGCAGCGGCATTTGACGAGGCGGTGCTCGCTTTCGGAGGTGTCGATCTGGTCGTCAACAACGCCGGATTGTCGATCTCGAAGTCGTTGCTAGAGACAACTGAACGCGATTGGGACCTGCAGCACGACGTAATGGCCAAGGGGTCGTTCCTGGTCTCGCGGGCGGCCGCGAAGGTGCTGATCGACCAGGGGATCGGCGGCGACATCGTCTACATCTCCAGCAAGAATGCCGTCTTCGCCGGCCCGAACAACGTCGCGTACGGCGCGGCCAAGGCCGACCAGGCGCACCAGGTTCGACTGCTGGCGGCCGAGCTCGGGGAGTACGGCGTCCGCGTCAACGGCGTGAACCCGGACGGCGTCGTACGGGGGTCGGGGATCTTCGCGAAGGGCTGGGGTGCCAAGCGGGCAGCCGTGTACGGCGTACCGGAGTCGGAGCTGGGTGCGTTCTACGCGCAGCGAACGCTGCTCAAGCGGGAGGTGCTGCCGGAGAACGTCGCGGCGGCTGTCTTCGCGTTGGTGGGCGGGGATCTCTCGCATACCACCGGTCTGCACGTGCCTGTCGATGCCGGCGTAGCTGCCGCGTTCCTGCGGTAAGGACTGCCATGCGAAAGACGCGGATTGGTTTGGTGGCTGGTGGGTTGGGAGCCTACTGGCCGCAGTTCCCTGACCTGTTGCCGCAGTTGCAGGCGTCTGCTCGGCGGGTGTCGGAGCGGTTCGCCTCGATGGACTGTGAGGTTGTCGACGTCGGCTTCATCTCGGATGCGCAGGAAGGTGCTGTGGCCGCGGAGAAGCTGCGGTTGGCGGACTGCGATCTGATCGTGGGCTTCCTGACCACGTACATGACGGCGTCGATGCTGGTGCCGGTGGCGCAGCGGAGTGGTTCGCCGGTGCTGCTGCTGAACCTGCAGCCGACGGAGTCGATGGATCACGCGAGCTTCGACACTGGCGCTTGGCTCGCGTACTGCGGTGCTTGTCCGCTGCCGGAGATGGCGAATGCGTTCGAGCGGTGTGGAGTGCCCTTCCGGTCGGTGTCCGGCTATCTGGAGGACGAGCGGGCGTGGGAGCGGATCGGCCGGTGGATCCGGGCGGCCGGCGTACGGGCTGCTTTTCGGCATGGGCGGCATGGTCTGCTCGGGCATCTGTATCCGGGCATGATGGATGTCGTCACCGATCCGACGCTGGTGTCCGCGCAGCTCGGTGGACACGTGGAGATCCTGGAGATCGACGATCTGCGGGTCCGGGTCGAGAAGGTCACCGACGACGAGACCGCGGCCCGGATGGACCTGGCCCGGGAGATCTTCACGCTGGACGACTCGGTGGTGGAGGACGACTTCCGCTGGGGTGCGCGGGTGTCGGTCGCGCTGGATCGGCTGGTCGAGGACTTCGATCTGACCACGCTGGCGTATTACCACCGCGGCCTGGACGGCGAGATGCACGAGCGGGTGGCGGCCGGGATGATCCTCGGCGCATCGTTGCTCACGGCAAGGGGTGTGCCGGCGGCGGGTGAGTACGAGCTGCGGACGTCCTTGGCGATGCTGGTGATGGACAAGCTCGGTGCGGGTGGTTCGTTCACCGAGCTGCAGGCGCTGAACTTCCACGACAACGTGGTGGAGATGGGGCACGATGGGCCGGCGCATCTTGCGATCAGTTCGGCGAAGCCGTTGCTGCGTGGGCTGGGTGTCTACCACGGGAAGCGTGGATGGGGAGTGTCTGTTGAGTTCGACGTTCGCCAGGGACCCGTCACGTTGTGTGGGCTGGGGCAGCGGCGCGACGGTACGTTCCACCTGATCGCTTCCGAGGGGAACGTCGTACCGGGGCCGTTGCTGCAGATCGGGAACACGACGTCGCGGGTGGACTTCGGCCGTGACCCGGGTGAGTGGACCGATGACTGGTCTGCGTCGGGCGTTGCACACCACTGGGCGCTCGGCACTGGCCACCGCGTCAAAGATCTGGAGGCTGTCGCCGGCCTCCTCCGCCTCGACCTCACTGTCATATGAAGCGCGTCGCGGCGGTCGACCTCGGTGCCTCCAGTGGACGCGTCATGCTCGGCGAGGTCGGCCCTGACCTGCTGAACCTGACCGAGGTCAACCGGTTCTGGAACGGTCCGGTCGACCTCCGCGGCACCCTGCACTGGGACATCCTCCACCTCTACCGCTCGATGCTGGACGGCCTGCACAGGGCCGGTCCGGTGGACTCCCTCGCCATCGACTCCTGGGCCGTCGACTACGGCCTCCTGGACGCGGGAGGTCACCTGCTAGGCAACCCGATCCACTACCGCGACAGCCGCACCGAAGGCGTGATGGATCGCGTCTTGCAGACGGTGTCAGCGGAGGAGCTGTACGAGGTCACCGGCCTCCAGCAGCTGCCGATCAACACCCTGTACCAACTGGCTGCTGAGACCCGGCTGGGTGCTGCCGAAACGCTGCTCCTCATCCCCGACCTCCTGGCCTACTGGCTCACCGGGCAGATCGGGGTGGAGCGGACCAACGCTTCCACGACTCAGTTGTACGACGTGCGCCGCCGGGAATGGGCTACCGGGCTGGCGGAGCGGATCGGCGTACCGGCTCGGGTCCTGCCTCGGCTGTGGGAGGCGGGGGACGTGATTGGGCAGTACGACGGGACTCCGGTGATTGCGGTTGGTTCGCATGACACGGCGTCTGCTGTGGTGAGTGTGCCGACGGAGACCGAGCGGTTCGCGTACATCTCGTCGGGGACCTGGTCCCTGGTGGGACTGGAGCTGCCTGCACCCGTGCTGACCGAGGAGGCACGTCTCGCCAACTTCACCAACGAAGGGGGAGTGGATGGGCGGATCCGCTTCCTGCGCAACATCATGGGGCTGTGGATCCTGCAGGAGTGCCAGCGGGTCTGGCAGGACGACGACCTGCCCCGGCTGCTTGCAGAAGCGGCCGCTGCGCCACCCTTCGCCGTACTGGTCGATCCGGATGCGCCGGAGTTCCTCGCTCCGGGGGACATGCCTGCGCGGATCGCGGCGTACTCCGGTGACTCACCTACATCGAAAGGTGCTGTGGTGCGGTGCGTGCTGGAGAGCCTGGCGCTCGCCTACCGACGGACGCTGCGGTCGGCGCAAGAGCTCGCGGACCGGCCAGTCGACGTACTGCATGTCATCGGAGGCGGCTCCCAGAACGAGCTGCTCTGTCAGCTCACCGCAGACGCCTGCGGCCTGCCGGTACTGGCCGGCCCGGTCGAAGCGTCCGCACTGGGCAATGTCCTCGTCCAAGCTCGCGCACTAGGCGAGCCCCTGCCGGATCTGGATGCCATGCGCGCCCTGGTCCGCTCCACCCATCGCCTGCGGCGCTACACCCCGCAGGGCAAACCGGCCGACTGGGACGCCGCCGAGTCCCGGGTGTTCGGATCAAGGTGATACGCAATGACCGCACTCCCCCAGGAACTGCGCCCGCTGCGGGTACCGCCGCGGGAGATCAGCCATGACGATCTGCAGTTGCTCCGCCTCCTCGCCACCGGCTTGCCGATGGACGCGGTCGCGCGGCGGCTGCAGTTGTCCGAACGGACTGTCCGCCGCCGGACCCGCTTGATCTGCGACCGGCTCGGCTTCAGTACCGCGATCGAAGCCATCGTCTGGGCCGCCCGCCGCGGTCTGGTCTAAGCCCTTCCTACTCCCCTGCAGTTCCGCCCCACTGACTGAGGAGTCTTTGTCATGCCTCGACACCTTCGAGGGCTCTGCCTTGCCTTGGCAGCCCTCCTGGCCATGCCTGTTCCCACGGCATCAGCCGCCCCAGCACCTCAGGTGCACAACCTCCGAACCAACGCCCTCACCGATCCACTCGGTATCGCGGCCGGCCCACCCCGGCTGAGCTGGCAGCTCGACAGCAGCAGCCGCGGGGTGACCCAGACGCGCTATCAGGTCCGGGTTGCAACCAGTCCGTCGCGGCTGAGCCGTCCGGACGCGTGGGACAGCGGTGTGGTCCACTCCGACCGTTCCGTCGACGTCGAGTACGCCGGTACTGCGCTGAAGCCGTACACGCAGTACTTCTGGGCTGTGCGGGTCTGGGACGGCAACGGCCGCGCCACGCGCTGGTCCGACCCTGCGACGTTCGAGACCGCCCAGCTGAAGCCCTCGGACTGGACTGGTCAGTGGATCGGCGCTGCGAGCCAGCCGGGTCCCGAGTGGACCGACTACACGGTCGATGCCGATGTCACGGTCGTCAAAGAGGCGCTGGGCGTCTTCTTCCGCGGCCGCTCCGGCATCGGCTACATGTGGCAGCTCAACTCGATCAACGGCGCGAAGCTGCGGCCGCACGTCCGCCAGCCGGGCGGTGGGTACGTCGTACTCGGCGAGATCCCTTTGAACGTCGACCTGAGCCAGCGGCACCACCTGCGCATCACTGTCGCCGGTAAGACCATCACCACCTGGATCGACGGCACTCAGGTCGACCAGCGCGAGCGGACCGACCACAACGCGGCCGGGGTCGTGGGTTTCCGCACCAATGGAGCAGAGAGCGGCGTTGTGCATAACCTGGTGGTGACCAACGCCGCGGGGACCAAGCTGATCGACACCGCGTTCGCCAGCGGTGACCAGACCTTCCCCGACGGGACGGTGCTGCCGGGTGGCGGTCTGCAGGTCAAGGGCAACACCGACCTGTGGCTTCCCGGTCCGCCGCTGCCGGTGTTCCGCCGTACGGTGACGATTCCGGCGGGGAAGAAGGTTGTCCGGGCCCGGATGTACGCCGCCGCGCAGGGGATCTACGAGCTGAGCCTCAACGGCAAGAAGGTCGGCGACCAGGAGTTGGCGCCGGGCTGGACGGACTACCGCCTGCGGATCCAGTCCCAGGCGTACGACGTCACGCGGCAGCTCCGGCCCGGCCAGAACGTGCTGGGCGCCGAGCTGGCCACCGGCTGGTTCGCGGGCAACGTTGCGATGTTCGGATCGCAGAAGTACGGCAGCGAAACCGCACTGACCGCCCAACTGCGCGTCACGTACTCGGACGGCACCACGGATGTCATCGGCACGGACCAGACCTGGCAGACCGCACCAGGCGCCGTACGGGTGGCTGATCTACTCAACGGCGAGAGCTACGACGCCCGTCGTACGGCTACGGAGTGGACGCCTGCGTTGCTCAGGCCTAGCGCAACCGCACAGCTGGTACCGCAGACCGATCAGCCCGTCCGCGTGACACAGCACCTGGCTGCTAAGGCCATTGCGTCGCCGACACCGGGTAAGTACCTCTACGACCTCGGACAGAACATGGTTGGCGTCGGACGGTTCAAGCTGACCGGACAGCCGGGGCAGACCGTGACCATCCGGTACGGCGAGGTGCTGAACCCGGACGGGACGCTCTACACCGACAACCTGCGCGGTGCGAAGGCCACTGACCACTACACGTTCGCCACTAATCAGCCGGA
This sequence comes from Kribbella albertanoniae, assembly GCF_004348455.1. Classification (GTDB taxonomy): domain Bacteria; phylum Actinomycetota; class Actinomycetes; order Propionibacteriales; family Kribbellaceae; genus Kribbella; species Kribbella albertanoniae. The sequence continues at coordinate 9,512 of NZ_SMKA01000032.1, read as the reverse complement.
GACCTACCAGCCCCGCTTTACGTTCCACGGCTTCCGGTACGTCGAGTTGAGCGCGCCGGCCGATGCGGTCACCGGCGTGGTGATGGGCACTGATGGCGCCCAGACGAGCAGGTTCCGCACCAACTCCACACTGGTGAACCAGCTGCACAGCAACATCGTCTGGGGCCAGCGCGGCAACTTCTTGTCGATTCCGACCGACACTCCGGCCCGTGACGAGCGGATGGGGTGGACCGGCGACATCAACGTGTTCGCGCGCACTGCGGTCTACAACCTGGACTCACAGGCGTTCCTGACCAAGTGGCTGCAGGACCTGCGCGACAGCCAGGCGGCCGACGGCTCGTACCCGAGTGTCGCGCCGACTGTGCCTGACTCGTTCGACGGCGGTCTCGGGAACGCAGGCTGGGCAGATGCCGGTGTCAACGTGCCCTGGACGCTCTGGCAGGCCTACGGTGACACGAACGTCATCCGCTCGCACTACGCGTCTATGGCTCGGTACGTCGACTACCTGGCCTCGCACTCGCCCGGTCTGATCCGCGGTGGCGGTGACTACGGTGACTGGCTGAACCTGGACGACCCGACACCCGGTGACCTGATCGGTACGGCGTTCATGGCCAAGGGTGCCCGCCAGCTCAGCCAGATGGCTGCGGCCATCGGGAACAGTGCGGACGAAACGAAGTACCGGAAGCTGTACGACGACGTCCGGGCAGCGTGGATCGCGCGGTTCGTGGCAGCTGACGGGAAGGTCGGGTCGGACAGCCAGACCGGCTACATCCTCGGGTTCACCAACGACCTGATCCCCGACGTCACCAAGTCCGGTGAGCACTTCGCGAACACCATTCTGCGCCGGGACACGCACCTGTCCACCGGCTTCCTCGGAGTGGACGGGCTGCTGCCGGTGCTGACCAAGGTGGGCCGGTCGGATCTCGCGTACAAGCTGCTGCAGAACACGTCGTACCCGTCCTGGGGCTATGAGATCGGCTGGGGCGCGACCACGGTCTGGGAACGCTGGAACTCGATCAACCCGGACGGCACCTTCAACGACGTCGGGATGAACTCCTTCAACCACTACGCGTACGGCGCGGTCGGCGAATGGATGTACGGGACGCTGGCCGGGGTTTCGGCGGCCGAGCCGGGGTACCGGAAGATCCTGATCGCACCGAAGCCGGGCGCGGGGATCACCCGGTCCGACTTCGCGCTGGAGACGCCGTACGGCGAGGTGGTCAGCAACTGGAAGACCACTGCCCGCGGCTTCGAGCTGGACGTGACGGTGCCGGCCAACACCACGGCAATCATTCGTTTGCCTGATTCGACGGGTGACCTGAACGTTGCTTCAGGCACCTATCGGTTCGTGGTCCCCGCAGGTTAGCCGGCCAGGGCGGCGGGTACCGGACAGGAACCCCGACAGAGGAGGAACCATGGACGGAATGACCGTCCTCTGGATCGTCGTCGCCCTCGCAGTCCTGGTGATCCTGGTTGCGTTGATCGCCGGCGCATCCAAGACATCGTCGAAGCGCCGCGCGGAACACGAGCGGCAGCAGGCCGAGCAGCAGCGGCAGGAGGCGTACGAGAAGGAGCAGGAGTCGCGGATCGCCGCGGCCCACGCCGAGCGTCAGCACGCCACGGCCGATGAGGTCGACGCCCGGGCCAAGCGCGCGCAGGCGGAGGCCGAGGAGAAGGCCGCCGAGGCCCGTCGTCTGGCCGCCGGGGCCACCGAACGCCGCGAAGCCGCCAAGACCGCCGACCGCGAGGCCGACCAGCACCACACCCAGGCCGCCGACAAGATGCCGGCCACGGATGACTCCGCGGACACCCACTGGGCTGACGGGAGTCACCCGCACGACCCGCGGCACTCGAGGCACACCAAACACTGAGTGAGGACGTCTGATCCCGCCGTGGCATGTGAGGTCTGCGGCGGGATCAGATTAAGTACCGGAACTCGGGGGAGTTCGGGTTGATCCGTTCGATGTCGAGCGGCGCCGCGTCCATGCGGGCGAGCAGGCCCGCAAGGTCGTCGGCCCGCCCGATCTCGATCCCGACCAGCGCGACCCCGGTCTCCCGGTTGTTGCGCTTCACGTACTCGAACAGGGCGATGTCGTCGTCCGGCCCGAGCACCCCGTCCAGGAACTGGCGCAGCGCGCCCGGCTCCTGCGGGAACGTCACCAGGAAGTAGTGCTTGAGCCCTTCGTAGACCAGCGATCGCTCGAGGATCTCGCTGTACCGGCTGACATCGTTGTTCCCGCCGGAGAGCAGACAGACCACCGTCTCACCCGGCTGCACGACCAAACCGTTGCCCAGGGCACTTGTCGACAAAGCGCCTGCGGGCTCCGCGATCAACCCGTCGACCTGGTACAGCTCGAGCATCTCGCTGCACACCAGTCCCTCCGGGACCGACATCATCTCGACCCCGGCGCCGGCCACCAACGGCAGCGTGACGTCGCCAACCCGCCGTACCGCAGCTCCGTCGACGAAGCTGTCCAGCTGCGGCAACGTAACCGGTTCACCAGCAGCAAGCGCAGCCGCCATACTCGCCGCACCGGCCGGCTCCACACCAACGACCCGTACGCCGGGATGCCGGGCCGTCAACCAACTCACGACGCCGGCGATCAGCCCGCCACCACCGACCGGCACCACCAGTACGTCGGGCGCGTGGCCGAGCTGCTGGACGATCTCGACAGCGACCGTGCCTTGGCCGGCCACGGTCCGCGGGTCGTCGAAGGCGGGGACCATCGTCGCGCCGGTCGCTTCCGCATCAGCGAGCGCTGCGGCGGCAGCATCGTCGTACGTGTCGCCGGTGACGATCACCTGGATCTGCTTGCCACCCAGAGCAGCGATCCGGTCCCGCTTCTGGCGCGGTGTGGTCCGCGGAACGAAAACTTTTCCGTGAACTCCGAGTGCGTGGCACGAATATGCCAACCCCTGCCCGTGGTTGCCCGCACTGGCACACACCACTCCCGCGGACTTGCTCTCGTCATCGAGCTGGGCGATCAGGTTGTAGGCCCCGCGGAGCTTGTAGGAACGGCCGATCTGCAGGTCCTCGCGCTTCAGCAGAATCTGCGCCCCGGTGCGCTCGGACAGGCGCAAATTGCGTTCCAGCGGGGTCCGGATCGCGATGCCGTCGAGCCGCGAGACGGCGGCCTCGACGGCGGCCGCGGCGGCCGTTTCTGAGACGATTGCTGAACCGGTTCTGCTGGTCGATCGAGCGACTGAACTTCTGCCCTGCATGACGTTCCTTCCCGTGCATCTGCACGATCTTCGCCGTTTCGCTCGCTGCACAAGACGATCTCCGTCCAAAGGGCGGACAGACGGCTACCGTTGCGCAACGGAGCCTGATTCCATGCGTGAAACGGCCCTTCACGGGGCAGTCTAGTTTTCATACGCTCACTCGGTGTAACGGCCAGGGCTCTGGACGAGATGAGCCGAGTCAACCGGTCAGCGGGGACTGGAGGGCACATATGGAACTGATTCCGTTCAGTCTGTGGGGCGACGCACTGTGGTGTGGTCAGGAGGTCGTGCGGGAGGCTCCGCACGAGCAGGCGATTCGCAGCCTGTTCCCTGATCCCATCCCGGCACGTGGCGCAGATCTGGACACCGAGGCGGACCTCGTCCCGGAACCGCACAACAGATTCGACCCCCGATCGATCGCAGTCCGCGTTCAGGGGAAGGTTGTCGGCTACTTGCCGAGGGACGACGCACATCGCTACCACCCGGTGCTCTCGGAGCTGGTGGCCCAAGGACTGCAGCCCCAGGTGCCGTGCCACCTGTGGGTGAGTGAATGGGAGCCGGCCGACTGGGTCGGCAAAGATGACGACGGCACGGAGTTCCACGCCAGTGTCGCGGTGGCCCTGGGCCAGCCGCACATGCTCGTCCCGGTGAACTTGCCACCGCCGGGCAGCTTCCACCTGCTACCGCCCGGCAGCGGCATCGTCGTACCGGGCAGTGAGGTGCATCCAGAGGTTCTGGCGCCGTTCTTCCGAGCGGAGGGCGAGTGCTGGGCCTACGCCACCATGCATGCGATCGAGGAGGAAGACAGCATCCAGGACCGGCCGCGGAACGTGGTCGAGATCCGTCTCGACGACGAACCGGTCGGGCGGCTCAGTCCCCGGCTGAGCGCGGAGTTCCTGCCGGCTGTGCACTACCTGGCCGACATGCGCGCCGAAACCGCCGCACGCGTCGCGGTCCGCGGGGACCGCACCGCATCGGAGGTGACCTTGTACGCGGCACGGAGTCATGACCTGCCGGCCACGTGGCCGGACGGCCTGACCCGTTCCCCAGTCGCGTCCCCACAATGGCACTACTGGGCGACGAAAGAAGCCAACTAGGCGGCTGCGCTGTACTCACCCCGCCCACTGGGTGGGTACAGCGGAGCTACTTTTCGAGCTGGGTGGCAAGGCGTGCTTACTTGCCTTCCGAAACTTAACCTCGTGGCATGAGACTCCGCCTCCTTGCAGTGCTGCCTGTTGTCGCTGCCGCGATCCTCGTGCCGACCAGTCCGCAGGCCGTTGCCGACCTGGCTGCCGGTGACTACGTGCTGAGCCCCCGGCACTCCGGACAGACTCTCGACGTGTACAACGGCAACACCGGTGACGGTGAGCTGGCCATCCAGTGGTCGTACCACGGGAGCGCCAACCAGCAGTGGCGTGCGGCTGTGCAGTCCGACGGGACGTACGAGCTCAAGGCTCTGCACAGTGGACGGCTGCTGTCGGTGGCTGCCGACGGAGTCACCGTCGTACAGGTGGCTGATGCGGACCTGTCCACTCAGCGCTGGCGTATCGTCACTGACCCAGTGCGTGGCAGCCGGATCGCATCGGTGGCGTCCGACAAGGTCCTGTCCGTTGCTGATGCGTCGCGGACGCAGGGCGCGCAGGTGGTCGTGGCGGCCGACCAGAACGTGCCGAGCCAACGCTGGTACGCCGACCACACTGCACCGGTGATGCCACTCGGTGACTCGATCACGTACGGAAGCGGCGCGTCGACTGCGGTCAGCTATCGGACCTCGCTGTGGCAGCACTTCATGGGGACGCGTGGCTTCCGGCCGGACTTCGTCGGGTCGGTGTTGTGGGGAAACATCCCGGACCGTGCCAACGAGGGACACCCGGGGTTCCGGATCGACCAGGTGCGCGCGGAGATCGACAGCTGGCTCACGCTGAACCGGCCGCGGTATGTGCTCGTCCATCTCGGTACGAACGACATCAACCAGAACCACGACCTGGCCAACGCTCCTGCTCGACTGCGTGACCTCGTGGAGCGCATCACTCAGCAGGTGCCCGGTGTGACGGTTCTGGTCGCAACAATCGTTCCGTCCCGCGACGGCGTACTGAATCAGCGCATCAACAACTACAACGCCGCTATCCCGGGTGTGGTCGACGCTGTGCGCGCTACCGGTGCAGACGTTCGTTTCGTCGGCCTGAACGCTCGGATGACGCTGGACGACATCTCGTCCGACGCCATCCACCCGACCGACGCGGGCTACCTCAAGATGGGAGACATCTGGTACGACGCGTTGTCGCCACTGGTCTAGATTTACCTGCATGAGACGGCTGCTCGCGGTGGCGTTGGCTGTGGCGGCTGTCCTGCTGCTGGGACCGGCGGCCCCGGTTGTCCGAGGGGTGCCGCTGATGCCACTCGGCGACTCCATCACCTACGGCAACCCGGAGACCGGCGTCAGCTATCGCACGTCGCTGTGGCAGCACCTGCAGGGCGGACCGCAGGTGGACTTCGTGGGTTCGGTCCGGTGGGGCAACCTGCCGGACCGGGACAACGAAGGTCACCCGGGGATGCGGATCGACGAGCTGCGCTCCTGGATCGACTACTGGCTCGCCCTGAACCGGCCGCGCTATGTGCTGCTCCACATCGGCACGAACGACGTCGTACAGGCTCATGACCTGGCCAACGCTCCTGCGCGTTTGCAGGATCTGATCGAGCGCATTGTTGTGAAGGTGCCCGGTGTGACGATTCTGGTCGCCTCGATCGTGCCCTCGTCCGATGCTGGGCTGAACGAGCGCATCAAGGCCTACAACGCTGCGGTGCCTGGTGTGGTGGCTTCGGTGCGCGCTACCGGCGCCGATGTGCGTTTCGTTGACCTGAATGCGCGGATGTCGTTGTCCGACCTGTCGCCGGACAAGTTGCACCCCAGTGACGCGGGCTTCTTGAAGATGGGCGACATCTGGTACGACGCGCTGGCGCCGGTGGTGTCAGGGCTTCCGTAGTGCGTCGTACTGCTCGGCCGACCACTCGGCGAAGGTCTCCGCGATGAGTGGCAGCTCGTAGCTCTGCACGCGTCGGAGGCTCTGCCTGATCGCCTCGGGGTCGCCGGCCAGGTACTGCTCGATGGTGTGCAGCAGCTCTTCGGTGGGCCAGCTGGGAAGCGGGTGGTGCTGCAGGGCCCAGGTGAGGTACTTGTTGTACGGCCGGACCAGACCGTTCAATGCGAACACCACATCCAGGAACGGCGCAATCGCCTCAACAGCGTCCATCCGTGCTGCGAGGACGTTGCCGTCGCGGGATGACTTCAGTGAGCGGTAGGCCTGGTTGATCCACGCATCCAGCCGCTGCAGCAGGAGCTCCTGTGACTCCTCGGGGCTCAGTCGGGCCTGCCGTTTCATTGCCTGCTCGATGCGGCCGCCGGTCTTGTCCAGCAGCGTCGGCACCCACGCATACGTCCAGCGGTAACCCCACTGGGCGTCTCCGTACGTCGCCAGCGTCTCCAGGTGCTGGAGTGTGACTGGGAGCAGCTCTAGCTCGGTGTTGCGGGTCAACGGCTTGTCGACGAGTTCCGGCGTCACCACTACCAGTACGTCGAGGTCGGAGCGCTCGGTCTCCACGCCACGCCCCGCTGACCCCGACAACACCAGTCCGAGGAGGCCGTCGCCGTACTGGCTCTGGAGTTGCGTTGCGGCGTTCTCGATCAGTACGCGCCGCTCAGCCGAGAGTGTCTCCGGGAACTCCATGCTGCGACCGTACCGGCGACGTACGCTGGCCGCATGGGAGTTTCTGCCGGTCCGGCGTGCCCCGTCTGTGGTGAGGCGGGTGTACCGATCCTCTACGGCCTGCCGACGCCCGCTGCGATGCGTGCTGCGTCCGCCGGCCGGGTCCGGCTGGCCGGGTGCGTGATCACGCCCGACCATGACCAGTGGGCCTGCCCGGCCAACCACGAGTGGCGCACCGGTGACGACGCTCAGCTGAGCGCCGCCATCAGCGCGGCCATCTCGGACTGAGGTTCTAACGCAGCAGGGTTGTCTCCTCTTCGAGGCGCTCGAGCTTCTCCGGGTTGCGGACGACGTACATGCCCGTGATGAGGCCCTGGTGCATGTGGAACGCCATGACCTGTTCGATCTCGCCGTCCATGCGGACCAGCAGGCCGGGGGCGCCGTTGAGCTGGATGTGCTCGGTAGTGACGACACCGGTGAGGCGCGGGATGCCGGCGCCCAGGATGCGTCCGACGCGCTCGGAGCCGACGATCGGGTTCAGGACTGCCTGCTTGATCCCTCCACCGTCGCCGATCAGCACGACGTCCGGAGCCAGCATGTCCAGGAAGCCCTGGATATCACCTGTCTCCACTGCACGGCGGAACGCATCCAGTGCGCCCCGTGCCTCGGTCGACGAGACCACTCCGCGCGGTCGGCGCGCAGCCACGTGGGACCGGGCCCGGTGGGCGATCTGACGAACAGCCTCGGGCGACTTGTCGACAGCCTGCGCGATCTCGTCGTACTCGAGGGCGAAGACATCACGGAGTACGAACACTGCGCGCTCGGTCGGTTTGAGCGTCTCCATGACCAGGAGCATCGCCATCGACACACTGTCGGCCAGCTCGACGTCCTCAGCCACGTCCGGCGTGGTGAGCAGCGGCTCGGGCAGCCACTGACCGACGTACGACTCGCGTTGCCGTCCGACCGTCCGCAGCCGGTTGAGGGCCTGCCGGCTGGTGATGCGGATCAGGTACGCGCGCGGTTCACGGACGGTGTCCAGGTCGACACCGACCCAGCGCAACCACGTCTCCTGCAGCACGTCCTCGGCGTCTGCGGCCGAGCCGAGCAGCTCGTACGCGATCGTGAACAACAGGTTGCGATGGGCAACGAATTCCTCGGTCGCGGGATCCATGGGCGTCTCCTCCACAGTGGTCAGAACTCCCTTCAGACACCGGTCGGCGCGATCTTGTGACAGTGGCTCTGATCACAGCCGCAGCCTGTCACGGATCCGGGCCGGCGCGCATCTTGTGGGCAACACCGACCGACCACGAGAGAGGAACGCACCATGCGTATCAACCTGATGGAGACCGAACTCGGCGGCAAGCTCGGCAAGCGGTTCGCCGGTCTCGCGATGCTGATCGAGCAGTCGTCACTGTCCGGCACGATCAAGGAGCTGGTGAACATCCGCGCCAGCCAGATCAACGGCTGCGGCTTCTGCCTCGACATGCACACCAAGGACGCCACCGCCGCCGGCGAGGACCCGCAGCGGCTGCACATGGTCGCCGCCTGGCGCGAAGCCACCGTCTTCACCCCGGCCGAGCGCGCCGTACTCGCCTTCGCCGAAGAGGGCACCCGCCTGGCCGACCTGCACAAGGGCGTCTCCGACGACACCTGGGCGGCAGTCCGCGAACACTTCGACGACGAGCAGGTAGCAGCCCTGATCATGCTGGTAGCTCTCATCAACGCTGCCAACCGGATGAACGTCATCGCCCAAACCCCCGCCGGCTCCTACCAGCCCGGCATGTTCGACGCCCTCGTCAAGAACTGAGGAACTCGAGCAGTAGCTCCACATCCATCTCGTGCCTGAGGCCCGCGCTGACGTGCAACGTCACCTCATCGCGGGCCCCGGCCGCGGCATAGATCTCCTGAAGCTTGGCGAATGCTTCCGGCACACTCGCGTTGTACGCCGCCGAGCCATTGTCCGGCCCCGGCACATCCAGCTCGCCGTAGTGCACCGCGATCTTGCGCGGCGCATTCAGCCCCGCGATATCCGCCCTGTCGAACCACTCCAGGACTCCGGGCACACACGGCGCGGGTGCGTTCCCCGCCTCCGCGAACACCGCCTCGAACGACCCCAACGTTCCACTGGCGAAGATCGACCGCACGCGATTGCTGAACACCGGATAGGTGCACGCGAGATCCCCACCCCATGAGATCCCGACGACGTCGCACTCCACGTCCAGCCAGTCCTCCCACCGCAACAGATCCTCGATGGTGTCGCCCATCAGGGTCCGCCCGTGCTGGAACGTATCCGTGAGCAGCGTGTAAACCATGTGCTCGCCCCACCGCCAGTAGCTCAAGCTCTCCCCGTCCCGCTGCGCTGCAAGATCCTTCAGCGCACCGAACCCCCGCAACTCCGGCAGCAGCACCGTGTGCCCGGCCCTCGCGAGCTCGATCGCAAAGTTGTGGTGGTAGTCCTCGTGCACTCCGTCGATCCGCAGGCACTCATCCACCTGCCCATGCCCGTGCAACGCCATCACCACGCGCTGCCCACCCGGATTCAGCAGGTACGCCGGCACCGACAGCCCCTCCCCAACCGCCATCACC
>NZ_SMKA01000329.1 GCF_004348455.1 Kribbella albertanoniae | reverse complement strand
GTGTTCGGGGTGGATCGGCGGCGGCGAGGGCAATTGCTGGAGGACGGGGTGGGGGTGATTCGGCAGGCCTGGGCCGGCGAGCTGGGAGTGACGCCGCGGCCGGGGAACGCCGTACCGATTTATGTGGCTGGGGTGACGGCGGCCGGGTTGCGGCGAGCGGCGCGGGTTGGTGACGGGGTGATCGTTTATTGCGCTACGCCGAAGGATTTTGTGGCTCGGCGGCGGCTGATGGAGGAGGTGCTCACGGAGGTACCGCCGCTCGTTTGCACGGGGATCATGCACGTGGATGAGGACGCGGACCGGGCGTGGGCCGAGGCGGCGCCGGGGATTGCCTACCTGGAGGGCGAGATCGCGTCGTACGGCGGGAACGAGCCGCCCGTGTTGCGGCGGGAGGATTACTTGGTCGGTACGCCGGAGGAGGTGGCGCGGCGGTTGATCGCGCTGCAGGCGGAGACGCGGTTCGTGGAGTTCGCGCACTGGATGCGGTTGCCGACGATGTCGCACGCGGCGGCCATGCGGTCGCTCGAGTTGATCGCGCGTCGGGTCGTCCCGGCGGTGCGGGCTGGGGTCGGGCGATAGCTTGGGGGGACCTGCTAGCTGAGGAGACGGCGTGGTTGGACGGGTTGTGGCGACGGTGGCTGCGTTGGCCTTGGTGGTCGGGTGTTCCGAAGGGGGTGCGACGCCGGCGCCCAGCCCCTCCGGTACGACGGGGGCACCGGCGACCGGTAGTCAGGTCAAACTGACGGTGGCGTCGACCGTGGTGAGCGGGATTCAGGTCCCCTGGGGGCTGGCGTTCCTCCCGGACAAGAGCGCGTTGGTGGCTGAGCGCGACTCCGGGAAGGTGAAGCGGGTCGTCGACGGGAAGGCGACCGAGGTCGGGACGGTCGACGGGGTCGATGCCTCGTCGGAGGGTGGCCTGCTCGGGCTCGCGGTCGACCCCAAAGCGCCGTACGTGTATGCGTACTTCTCGACCAGCAATGACAACCGGATCGCGCGGCTGACGTACAAGGACGGGCGACTGTCGGAGCAGACCACGATCCTCGAGGGGATCCCGCAGGCCGCGATCCACAACGGCGGGCGGTTGCGGTTCGGCCCGGACGGCTTCCTGTACGCCGGGACCGGCGACGGTGGCGATCGGCCGAACTCGCAGAACGACGACTCGCTGGGCGGGAAGGTCCTGCGGATCACAACCGACGGCAAGGCGGCGCCGGGGAATCCTGATGGCCGGATGTGGATCAGCAAGGGGCACCGGAACGTGCAAGGGCTCGCGTTCGACGGGAGTCAGCTGTACGCCGCCGAGTTCGGACAGAACACGTGGGACGAACTGAACGCGGTCACGCCCGGCGCGAACTACGGGTGGCCGGCGGCTGAGGGCGCCGAAGGGCTGGACGGGATGGTCGACCCGATCGCCCAGTGGAAGACGAGTGAAGCGTCGCCGAGCGGGGCAGCGTTTGCCCAGGGCCACGTTTTCATGGCCTCGTTGCGGGGCGAGCGGTTGTGGGCGATTCCGGTGGCGGGTGGCAAGCGGGTCGGCGAGCCGCAGGCGTTCTTCGTCGGCGAGTACGGACGGTTGCGGACGGTGGAGGTCGCGCCGGACGGCTCGTTGTGGCTCACGACTTCCAACACCGACGGACGTGGCGAGAGCCGAGATGGCGACGATCGGATCCTGCGAGTGACGATCGGATGATGACTGGCTGAAGGACAGTTGTTGCGTGACTGTCATCTGACTCGTCAACCGTTTGAGGATTTCGGCCGTCTGGTACTAGTGGGGAGGAACCCCTTACCTAGCAGCATTTTTCGAAGGAGTTGGTATGGTGCCCGACCAGGCGTCCGTCGTCCCTAGCAGTGTCGTCGCTTCGGTGAGCACCTTTGCGGATGCTCAGCAGACAGTCGGCTATCTGCGCAGTTACGGGATGGACTCACGAAGCCTGGAGGTGGTCGGCGCCGAGCTGCGGCTGTCGCGCAGACAGGCTGCGGTGCCGGTCGTGCGGCGGACTCTGCTGAGTGCCGGCGCGGGCGCGCTGCTTGGGGTGCTGAGCGGGGTCTTCGTCACGCTGGTGGCCGAGACGACGCTGACCGCGTTCTCGGTCCTGCTGTGGGGATTCGTGTACGGCGTGCTGGTCGGCGCACTGTGGGGGCTCTTCCAAGGACTCGTGCGGAACCGGCCGGATGCACCGGCGGTCGAGGTGATCACGCCGTCGTACTACGAGGTGCGCTGCGCAGTCGAGGACGCCTCAGTGGCACTCAGTCTGCTGGGTGCCGAGCCTGAGGTTGAGCCCGAGCCGCTGCTGTCGCAGTTGCTCGTGGAGCCGCCCGCGCCGTACGTCGAGCCCGAGCCGGTGGTGCGGTACGTCGACCCCGAGCCCGAGCCGGTGGTCGAGGTGGAGCGGGAGCCCGTGGCAGTGTCGCGGCACCTGGTCGAGCCGCCCCCGCGCCGTGAGGTCGTCCGCGAGCCGCGGCCGGAAGCTGCGCCGCAGTCGGTTGAGGAGTCGAAGCCGGTCGTGGAGTCGAATCCGGTGGCGGAGTCGAAGCCTGCGCCCGACGAACCCGTGACCAAGGCACCCACACCGGAGACGCCCGCGATGGCAGAGCCTGCAGCGCAGGAGTCCGCGGGTGATGAGCCTGGGGACAGCACGCCAACGGATCACGAGAAGCCTCCGGTGCGGCGGCAGCCGGCGCAGACGAGCCGGAAGGCCCGCGCGAAGAAGAAGACAGCACGCACGAACGCCGCCTGACCAGCGTGGATCACTCCGAGTTCCGCCGTACGGCGGTCGCCCCTGTGCTGACCGCCTACGCCGGAACCCCCGGGGTCGATGCGGTCATGCTCGGCGGATCCACCGCTCGGGGCGATGCGGATCGCTGGTCGGATGTCGAGGTCGGCGTGTTCTGGGCCCGGCCCCCGACCCTGGCCGAGCGCCTGGTCGCCCCGAGCGTTCGCCCGGGGACGCCGGAGGACGGCAAGTCCCCGTGGTACGACTATCTGTCGCTCGACGGACTGGCGGTCGACGTCGAACACGCCCTGTCGACCAAGGTCGAGGAAACCCTCGACCTTGTACTCGATGCCTGCGTTCCCGACCCCGACGGCCTCACCCTGCTCAAAGGCCTCGTCGACGGCCGGGAGATCGGCGGATCCCGACCGGAGCTCGTCGAGCGATGGCAGCACCGGGCGGCGACGTACCCGCGCGGTCTCGCGATCGCGATCGTCGAGCAGCACGGGCCGATCGACAAGTTCTGGCGGTGCCAGATGCTGATCGAGCGGGACAACCCCGTGCTGCTGGCGCGCGAGTTCCTCCGGATGAGCAACCAACTGCTCGCCGTACTGCACGCAGTGAACGGCCGCTACAGCGGTCACGTCCTAGCCTTCAAACGCCTGGACGCGCTGGAAGCCGACCTAACCCACGCCCCACGTCAACTGGCGACGCGGTTACGAGCAGTCTTCACCGCTCCCCCACCACAGGCTGCTGACGAACTACGCCACCTGATCGAAGAAACCTACGACGTCATCGAGGCCCAACTCCCCGAAGTAGACGTCACCCACCTACGAACCCGCTTCCGCACAAACCGCGCACCCGTAGGCCCCGCGGACAACTGAGCAAGGCACGCAGCGGACCGCCCCCACTGACCAAGTCCCGTACCACCCAACCCACCACGCTCACCGCCAACCACCAACCGCCGCCGAACGCACTTGATCAGTGGCCCACGTCCACCCGCCCAAAATCCCAGATCCACAACCACCTGCTCCCGCGACTGAGCCCACTGTGCTCGCTTGGAAGGTGGAGCAGGCGGATGCGTGGGAGGAGCACCCGCTGTTGCTGATGCTGCGGGGCGCGCGCCGGACTGATGTCCGGGAGGGGCCGCAGGACGGGTGGAACGGGTGGTGGGGCGCTGAGCCCCACCACCCGACCGAACTAGATGCCGAGTTTGGCGTTCAGGAGTTCGCGGACCTTCGCCGCGTCCGCCTGGCCGCGCATGTCCTTCATGACGGCGCCGATGAGGGCGCCGGCTGCGGCGGGCTTGCCGGAGTTGACCTTCTCGACGACGCCCGGGTTGGCGGCGATGGCTCGGTCGATGGCTTCCAGCAAAGGACCGTCGTCGGAGACGAGGGCCAGGCCGCGCTTCTCGATGACCTCGGCCGGGGTTCCTTCCCCGGCCAGCAAGCCTTCGAAGACCTGGCGGGCCAGCTTGTCGTTAAGGGTGCCTGCGTCGACAAGCTTCTGCACCTCGGCGACCTCAGCCGGGCCGACCGGCAAGGCGTCGAGATCGGTACCGGACTCGTTGGCAAACCGGGCCAGCTCACCCAGCCACCACTTCTTGGCGGCAGCAGCGGCAACCCCGAGGTCGATCGTCAGAACGATCGACTCCAACGCACCGCTGTTGATGACGTCGCGCATCTCGAGATCGGTGAAACCCCAGTCGGTCTGCAACCGCACGCGGCGCAGCGAGGGCGCCTCGGGCAGGGTCGCCCGCAGCTCCTCGACCCATTCGCGCGACGGCGCGACCGGGACCAGGTCCGGCTCGGGGAAGTAGCGGTAGTCGTCGGCGTCCGACTTCTCCCGGCCCGAGGTGGTGATGCCGGTGTCCTCGTGCCAGTGCCGAGTCTCCTGCAGGATCTTGCCGCCGGCGTTCAGTACGGCGGCCTGCCGGGTGATCTCGTACGTGATCGCGCGCTCGACCGAGCGGAACGAGTTCACGTTCTTGGTCTCGGTCCGTGTCCCCAAAGCCGTCGCACCGGAAGGCTTCAGCGACACGTTGGCGTCACACCGCAGCGAGCCCTGGTCCATCCGCACATCAGAGACATCCAGCGCGAGCAGCAGATCGCGCAGCTGGCTCACGAACGCCCGTGCGACCGCAGCGGCCTTGGCCGGCGGGACCTCGATCGTCTTGGTGACGATCTCGATCAGCGGGATACCGGCCCGGTTGTAGTCGACCAGCGAGTGCGACGCGCCCTGGATCCGGCCGGTCGCGCCACCGACGTGAGTGGACTTGCCGGTGTCCTCCTCCATGTGGGCGCGCTCGATCTCGATCCGGTACGTCTCCCCGTCGACCACAACCTCGGTCCACCCGTTGAAGGCGATCGGCTCGTCGTACTGCGAGGTCTGGAAGTTCTTCGGCATGTCCGGGTAGAAGTAGTTCTTCCGGGCGAACCGGCACCACTCGGCGATCTCGCAGTTCAGCGCGAGGCCGATCTTGATTGCGGACTCGACCCCGCGCCGGTTCACCACCGGCAGCGCGCCGGGCAGGCCGAGGCAGACCGGACACGTCTGCGTGTTCGGCGGGGCGCCGAACTCGGTCGGGCAGCCGCAGAACATCTTCGACTTGGTGTTCAGCTCGACGTGGACCTCGAGACCCATCACCGGGTCGTACTGCGCGAGGGCATCGTCAATGGCGACAACATCCGCGGTCATCGGGTCACCTCCAGCTCCGGGGCCTTCGTCATCAGTACGCCGCCCCACTGCTCGGCCAGCGCGGACTCGAGCGCGGCACCGACCGTGTACAGCAGGTCGTCGCGCATCACCGGCGCCATCACGTGGAAGCCGACCGGCAGACCGTCCTCGTCGGCCAGGCCGCACGGGAACGACGCGGCCGCGTTGCCGGCCAGGTTGGACGGGATCGTGCAGAGGTCGTTCTTGTACATCGCGATCGGGTCGTCGATCCGGTCACCGATCGCGAACGCCGTGGTCGGCGTCGCGGGCGAGACCAGCACGTCGACCTGCTCGTAGGCCTTGGTGAAGTCCTGGGCGATCAGCGTCCGGACCTTCTGCGCCTGACCGTAGTACGCGTCGTAGTAGCCGCTCGACAGCGCGTGCGTGCCGAGGATGATGCGCCGCTTGACCTCGTCGCCGAACCCGGCCTCGCGGCTCAGGCTCGTCACCTTCTCGGCGCTGTTCGTGCCGTCGTCGCCGACGCGCAACCCGTACCGCATCGCGTCGAACTTGGCCAGGTTGGACGAGGCCTCGCTCGGCAGGATCAGGTAGTACGCGGGCAGTGCGTACTGGAAGTGCGGGCACGAGACCTCGACGACCTCGGCGCCCAGCTTGGTCAGCAGCTCGACCGCCTCGTGGAAGCGAGCCTCGACACCGGGCTGGTACCCCTCGCCGCCGAGCTCCTTGACCACGCCGATCCGCAGACCGGACACATCACCGTTGCGCGCGGCCGCAACCACCGGCGGCACGTCCTGGTTGATCGAGGTGGAGTCCAGCGGGTCCCACCCGGCGATCACCTCGTGCAGCAGCGCCGCATCCAGCGTCGTCCGGGCACACGGCCCCGGGGTGTCGAGTGACGAGGCCAGGGCAATCAGTCCGTACCGCGAAGTCCCGCCGTACGTCGGCTTCACGCCGACTGTCCCCGTGAACGCACCCGGCTGCCGGATCGAGCCGCCGGTGTCGGTGCCGATCGCGAGAGGTGCCTCGTACGCCGAGATGGCGGCGGACGAACCGCCGCCGGAACCACCGGGGATCCGGGCGAGGTCCCACGGGTTGTGCGTGGTCCCGTACGCCGAGTTCTCGGTGGAGGAGCCCATCGCGAACTCGTCCATGTTGGTCTTGCCGAGGATGACGATGCCGGCCGCCTTCAGCCGCTTCACCACGGTCGAGTCGTACGGCGGCTTCCAGCCCTCGAGGATCTTCGAGCCGGCGGTGGTCGGCACACCCTCCTGGGTGAGCACGTCCTTGAGCGCCAGCGGAACCCCGGCCAGCGGGCCGAGCTTTTCGCCGGCCGCACGCTTCGCATCGACGGCGGCGGCCTGGGCCAGCGCACCCTCGGTGTCGACGTGCAGGAACGCCTTCACACTGCCGTCGACGGCACCGATCCGGTCCAGATGCGCCTGCGTCACCTCGACCGAACTGGCCTGCTTCGACACCATCAGCTCCGACAGCTCGACCGCGGTCTTCCTGGTGAGGTCGCTCATGTCAGTCCTCCTCCAGGATCCGCGGCACCCGGAATCGCTGCGCCTCGGCTGCCGGGGCGCCGGACAGCGCCTGCTCCGGGGTGAGGCACGGGACGTTCTCGTCCTCGCGCATCACGTTCGTCAGCGGCAGGGCGTGCGAGGTCGGCGGAATGTCGTCCGCCGCGACCTGGCTGACCTGCCCGACCAGGGTGATGATCTGGTCGAGCTGTGGCGCGAGGTGATCGAGCTCGGCGTCGCTGAGCTCGATCCGCGCCAGTCGCGCCAGGTGCGCAACCTCTTCGCGGGTAATCGATGGCATGAACTGAATCCAATGTGTCTGGTGATACTGGAGGAACTGACCGCCGGCGGTGCACGAAATGGCCACCGCCGGTTGCCACGTTCGTCGCCATCTTAGGGGGCGGCTGTGACATGTTTATTTCCTCGTCCCCGTTGACGCTTCGAGAGGGCCCGGGCGTGTTGCGGGTTCCGCTCTGTAACATGGGCGGCGACAGGGCGTTACGCGCAAGGTGATCGGCTGGGAGATGATCGTTCGGTGTTCCTGCTGCGATTGATCATCCCGGACCGGCCCGGTTCGCTGGGCACGGTGGCCACCGCCCTCGGTGAGGTGAGTGCCGACATCCACGCGATCGAGATCGTCGAGCACCGCCGCGAGAACGGCACCGCGGTCGACGACATCGTGGTCGACCTGCCCCCGGGAGTCCTGCCGGACCGGCTGGTCTCGGCCTGTAACAGCGTGGACGACGTCGAAGTAATCTGGTTCTCCCGGTACGGCGCCGGCGGCGGACTGCACATGGACCTCGAAGCCGTCGAGCAGATGACCTCTGCGCCGGCGGACGCGATCGACCTCCTGATCGAGCAGACCCCGGCCGTGCTGCACGCCGACTGGGCCGTGCTGCTGGACGGGACGGGTTCCGAGGTGAAGGTCGCGCTGGAGACCAGCGCCACTCCGGAGTTCGGTGACGTGGCGGCGGCCTGGCTGCCGCTCGAGAAGGCCACCACCCTGGAGGCCCCGGACCACAAGGGACTGTCCGAGTCCGTGCTGGTCGCGGCGCCGCTGGAGTCCGACCGCCGGATCATCGTGGTCGGCCGTCGCGGCGGACCGGAGTTCCTCGGCTCGGAGGTCGCTCGACTGAGCTACCTCGCCTCACTCGCAGTCACCATTCGCGCCACCGCCTGAGCCGCCGTACTTCCAGCTATCCCAGCTGGAAGTACGTGAACGTCCAGAGCCCCGCTAGCACCAGCAGCACCAGGACGCCGACCAGCGACACGATCAGGATCGCCTGGCTGTTGCTGCCGCTGCGCTCCGGGAGGTCGAACTGGGTAGGGCCCCAAGGCCCACCCCCGTCGACCCGCTGGGCCGCCTCAGGCGGTGGGGCCACCACCGCCTGCTCGACCCGCTTCTCCCGGGGCAGCTTCATCAGATCTCCGCCGATCAGCTCAGACGTAGTACGACTCAGCATCGATGTTAATCGTCCGGGACAAGAACTCGTCCCGGTCGTTGTTCCTGATCTCGACCTTCCAGCCACCGATGTACGCCGCGGCCGGCTTGCCGTCGTTGTGCTTGCCGATGAATTCCTTCAGTGCGGCCGCATCCGGGCCCTTGAGCGCACCGAACGCGTCGCCGACGACCGTCGGCCAGGCCGCCTCCGCGGCGTCCTTGCGACCGGAGACACTGATCTCGAGTCGCTTCACGCCACCGTTGGAGGAGCCGTACCCGAAGATGCGCTGCGAACCGTAGTCGCCGACCTTCTTGGAGCACATCACCTTGCAGTCGTAGCCCTTCGCCGTCAGCGCGCTCTTCAGCTGCGCCTCCGTCGTCTGCCACGTCTTCTCCGGAATCTTCATCGACTCCTCACCGGACTTGCGCCCTGCCAGAGTCACAGAACTGTCGTTGCTCAGCCGGAACTCGCCCCACGAGGTGCCGACCCGGTCCGACTTCTGACCGGTTTTCACCGCGTCCTGGATCTTCTTCACCTCGCTGCCACCGAAGGTGTCGTTGCCGAGCGCCTGCAGCGCGGCGTCGAAGTTGACCGCTGCGTTGTTGCGGTTGTCGTCGTCGCGTGAGGTCAGCTCGACGCTGATGATCGACCCGTCCTTGGTGAACTGGAAGATCGCGTCGATCTGGGTCGGGCCGTCGTACTTGAAACAGCCACGGTGTGCACCTGCGTCGTTGTTGAACAGATCGCTGCACTGGAAGCCGATGCCCTGGAGCTTCTGCGTCGCGGCCTCGGCCTGACCGGATGCGTTCCCGGTCCCACCACCGCCGTTGGTCGCACCGGAGGTCGGGTTCGAGCCCGGCTCGGCGGTCGGGCTGTCGTCGCCGCCGAGGCCACGCACGACCAGCACGATGATCAGGCCGATGATCAGGATCAGGAGCACGCCACCACCGATCACCAGCGGCATCTTTTCCTTGCCGAAACCACCCGGTCCGTTGGAGCCACCGGAGCCGGCGCCCGGCTGCCAGGGCTGCTGGCCACCCTGCTGCTGGTGCCATCCGCCCTGCTGCTGGCTGCCCTGCTGTCCCCAGGCCTGCTGCTGGTAAGGCTTCTGCTCGCCCTGCGGCGTCCGCTGGCCCCAGCCCTGGGCAGGCTGTCCCTGCTCAGGCTGACCCTGCTGCGGGGGCTGCTCCGGCTGACCGGGCTGCGGCCGGCCAGGCTGCTGTCCCCAGCCGCCACCACCCTGCTGCGGAGGCTGGCCTTGCTGCGGCTGCTGCGGGTTCTGCGGCTGCTGTGGGTTCTGCCCCCAGCCGCCACCACCCTGGGCAGGAGGCTGCTGGCCCCAGCCGCCCTGACCTCCTT
>NZ_SMKA01000328.1 GCF_004348455.1 Kribbella albertanoniae | reverse complement strand
CTCCCACCCCGACTCCGACGCCCCCGACGGCCACCCCGTGGGCGCCCAACACGTCGTACGCAACCGGTGCACTGGTGAGCTACAACGGCCTTACCTACAAGTGCATCCAGGGCCACACGTCCCTGACCGGTTGGGAGCCGCCGAACGTCCCCGCACTCTGGGGCAAGGTCTGATCACGTCCCGCCCTCTGATCGGAGCAAGATGAAACGCATCTCGATGGCGATCGCAGCCATCACCGCAGTGGTACTCGCACTTCTCGTCGCACCGGCCGCCAACGCGGCCGGGGTCTCTGCGACCTTCACGAAGGTGTCTGACTGGGGCAGCGGCTTCGAGGGCAAGGTAACTGTCCTGAACGACACCACGAGCTCACTGAGCACATGGTCGGTAGCACTCGACTTCCCGTCGGGCTACTCGATCTCAAGCTCGTGGGACGCGACCCGGAGCAGCAGCGGGCAGACGCACACCTTCACTCCGCCCGGCTGGGCCGGGCCGTTGGCACCTGGTGCCAGCGTCACCTTCGGCTTCAACGGCAGCCCGGGCAACTTCCCCGGTCTGGCCGCCTGCCGGCTGAACGGCGGCTCCTGCTCAGGCGGTGGCCCGGTCACTCTTCCAGGTGCACCAAGCGGACTGTCCGGTACGTCGACCGCCTCGACCGTGAGTCTCTCGTGGTCCGCAGCCAGTAATGCGGCCAGCTACAACATCTACCGCAACGGCGCCAAGGTCGGTACGTCGACCGGTACGTCGTACACGGACTCCGGTCTGACCGCCAGCACCAGCTACAGCTACCAGGTGAGCGGTCAGAACAGTGCAGGCGAAGGCGCGAAGACCGGGTCGATCTCGGTCACCACCAAGGCCGGCACCGACCCAGTAGGCAGTCGGCGGGCAGCGCCGTACCTGTACATGGGCTGGGGTGACCCGCCCAACCCGCAGACCGTCATGAACGCCACCGGCATCAAGTGGTTCACCATGGCGTTCATCCTGTCGTCCGGCGGCTGCAACCCGGCCTGGGACGGCACCCGACCGCTGCAGGGCAGCGCGGACGCCAACGCGATCGCACAGATCCGTGCGGCCGGCGGCGACATCGTGCCGTCGATCGGCGGCTGGAGCGGCAACAAGCTCGGCCCGAACTGCAGTACGCCGGAAGCCCTGGCCGGTGCGTACCAGAAGGTCATCGACGCCTACGGCCTGAAGGCGATCGACGTCGACATCGAGAACTCCGACGAGTTCGAGAACGAGGTCGTCCAGGACCGCATCCTGAACGCGCTCAAGATCGTCAAGCAGAACAACCCGGGGATCCAGACGATCCTCACCTTCGGTACGTCGACCACCGGCCCGAACTTCTGGGGTAACCGGCTGATCGAGCGGTCCGCGGCGCTGAACGCGAACATCGACGTGTTCACGCTGATGCCGTTCGACTTCGGCAGCTCGAACATCTACAACGACACCGTCGGTGCGTCGACGGGTCTGAACAACAAGCTGAAGGCAGTCTTCGGCTGGACCACCGCCCAGGCCTACGCGCACCAGGGCATCTCCGGGATGAACGGTCTGTCCGACCAGCAGGAGATGACGACGACGGCGACCTGGCAGAACATCACCAACTGGTCCAAGTCGAACGGCCTGGCCCGGCTGGCGTTCTGGTCCGTGAACCGGGACCGCGGCTGCGCAGGCGGCGGCGTGGTCTCCAACTGCAGTGGTATCGCCCAGCCCGACTGGGAGTTCACCCGCATCACTGCAGGCTTCTGACAGCCGGTACGGCGGGTGCTCGGTCAGGGGCACCCGCCGTACTGCTTCAGGTCGAGATGACTGGGCGGGACCGGACGAACGCCCGGAACCGCTCAGCTGCTGGTGTCAGCTGTGCCCGAAGTCGCCAGGTCATCCCGATCTCGCGGCGTGACTGGACTCCGGCCAGCGGCACCGCTACCGCACCACTGTCACTACCGCGGATCGCACTGGACGGCAGCACTGCGACACCGAGCCCAGCACCGACCAGACTGTCGATTGTGTTCAGGTCAGTGGCCTCGAACGCCAGCCGCGGCACGAAGCCGGCAGCGCGACACAGCTCGTCGCTGATCCGCCGAAACCCGAACCCTGGTTGCAGACCAACGAAAGGCTCGTCCGCGGCCGCAGCCAGCTCGACGCGACGCCGGGTCGCCAGCGGGTGTCCTGGCGGAACGTGCAGCGCCAGCCGTTGCTGTTCGAGCGGGTGCCAGCCGAAGCGTTCCGGATCCGGCCGAGGCGCCGTGAGACCGATGTCCGCATCACCACTTTCCAGGTCCTCGACGATGCCGGTCGACGCTCCCTGGCGCAGTGCGAACTCAGCACTCGGACCCACCGCCCGGTACGCCTTCAGCAGGTCCGGTAGCAGACTCGTGGCAACTGAGTGCAGGAACGCCAGCCGCACGATCCCCGACTCCGGATCGAGCAGTGCACCGATCCGGAGCTGCGCGCTGTCGACGGCCGCAGTCCCCGCCCGGGCTGCCTCCAGCACGATCCGGCCGTACGGGTTCAGGCGCAGACCGCGATGCTCACGCTCGAACAGCGGTACGCCGAACGCCTCCTCGACGCGGCGCAGCGACCGCGACAGATTGGGCTGACTGGTGCCCAACGCGGCCGCTGCGGCAGTCAGATGTTCGGTCTCCCCCAGGACGGCGAACCAGCGCAGATCCTCGACATGCATACGGATATCGTATCTATTTCCGCCGAGATCGACATTTTACGTATCACTCCGAGCGTGGCACCGTCGAAGGCATGCACCAATCTGTCGCAGTCGGCTACCGGCCCGGAGAGGCGGCGTACCGCAGGCTCTCAGTGGCACTGTTCGCAGCCGGGCTGGCGACCTTCGCACTCCTCTACAGCACCCAGCCGCTGCTCCCCGAGCTGTCCGAGCACTTCCACGTCTCTCCCAGCCAGAGCGCTTTCAGTGTGTCGTTCGCGACCTTCGGCCTCGGTCTGGCCCTCCTGGTGGTCGGACCGATGTCGGAGCGGATCGGCCGAACCACTCTGATGCGTTGGTCTGTCGCAGGTACGTCGCTCTTCGCACTGCTCACCGCCTTCGCTCCCACCTGGCATGCGCTGCTCGCACTGCGCGGCCTGCAAGGGATCGCGATGGCAGGTCTGCCGGCAGTGGCGATGGCCTACCTGCGCGAGGAGGTGCATGCCGACAGCCACGCACGCGCCAGCGGGCTCTACATCGCTGGTACAGCGGTCGGCGGGATGTCCGGCCGACTAGTGGCCGGCGGTCTGTCCGACCTCGGCGGTTGGCGGTTCGGTGCCGCCGGAATCGCCGTACTGGGACTCCTCTGCGCTGGAATCGTGTGGTGGCTGCTGCCGTCGTCGCAGAACTTCCGCCCTGGTTCGGCACGTCCGTTCTCCGGCCGGATCCTGCGAGACCCCGCACTGCTTGCTCTGTACGGAATCGCGGCCACTGCGGTCGGCGCATTCGTCGCGGTCTACAACGGCGCAGTGTTCCGGCTGTCGGGTGAGCCCTACCTTCTGAGCGCCGGTGCCTCCGGACTGGTGTTCTGCGTCTACCTGCTCGGATCAGCCGGTTCCGCAGGCGCCGGGTTGCTGGCAGACCGTTTCGGACGACGTGCCGTCGTACCGGTGGGGTGCCTGGTCACCTTGGCTGGAGTGGCGATCACTCTGGCCGCGCCGCTACCACTCATCGTGCTCGGTCTCGCAGTGCTGACAGCAGGGTTCTTCGCAGTACACGGAGTGGCCAGTGGTTGGGTACCAGCCCGAGCACACGCCGCAGGGATCGGAACCGGCCAGGCCTCGAGCATGTACCTGTTCTCCTTCTACCTAGGCTCCTCCGTCTTCGGAGGTCTCGCCGGTACGGCGTGGAGTCGTGCAGGCTGGAGTGGAGTCGCTCTGGAGGCCGGAGTGCTGTTCGCAATCGCGCTGGTGTTGTCACTAGCCCTGAAGGCTGTTCCTAGACTGGACAGGTGACCAAGGCAACGGATGCGGCTGACCAGCTCGGGCTGAGCTACGAAATGACCCAGCACGGCCCAGTGAACTCACTAGAAGAGGCAGCCGCAGCAAGGGGGATCGAACCGGCCCGGCTGATCAAGACGATCGTGGTGCGGCTGGCTGACGACGACTACCGGTTCGTCCTGGTCCCCGGCGACCGTGAGATCGCCTGGCCGAAGCTGCGCACGCTGCTCGGCGTCAAGCGGATGTCGATGCCGGACAAGGACACCGCCTTCGCAGTCACCGGCTACCTGCGCGGCACCATCACCCCGCTGGGCAGCACCCACGCCTGGCCGGTGATCGCCGACGAGCGGATCACCGGCACCATCTCGATCGGCGGCGGCGACTTCGGCACCGGCATCACTGTGGACGCCGACGAGCTCACCAAAGCCCTCAACGCCACCGTCGCCGACGTGACCGACTGAACCATCCGGGGTGGGTGAAAGCCCACCCCGACAGGGGTTCCAGAGCCATCCTCCGGGCGGCGCATCCCGGGTTGGCTGGATGGCATGACGACAACCCTGGATCCACCTGTCCGCGTCGGGAAGGCAGCAATCTGGGCTCTCGGCCTGCTGGCCGCCGCCACCGGCACTCTGGAGTCGGTGGTGACGCCCACGCTCCCGCTGCTGCAACGCGAGCTGTCGATGAGTCCTGCCCAGGGGGCGTTGCTCAGCATCACCATGCTGATCACGGGCGCCATCATCACGCCCATCGCCGGCAACCTCGGTGACCGGTACGGCGGGAAATGGGTCATGGTCCGGCTGATGGCAGTGGTGGCGGCCGGTGGCCTGGTGTCCGCTCTGGCACCGAACCTGCCGGTGCTGCTGCTCGGCCAGGTCCTGGAGGGCGCGATGGTGGGCGCGATGCCGCTGTCGTTCATCCTGGTCCGCAAGCACCTCCCAGCGGGCGAGTCCGCGGTGGCCATCGGGGTGGTCAGCGGGATGTTCGTCGGCGGCGGCATGCTGGGCACGTTGATGGCCGGTCCGATCGCGGAAGGGTTGTCGCGGCACTGGATGTTCGCGATCCCGACGATCGCGGTCGTCATCACGACCCTGCTCGTCCACTGGCTGATGCCGAACGATCCGCCGGCCCGATCGGACGCCCGGATCGACTGGCCCGGTGTGGTGCTGCTGAGCTGCATTCTGGTGACGCTCATGGCCGGGCTCCAAGCCGCCCCCGACGCCCTCGACAAGCCGCTCCTGTTCGGAGGCCTCGTCGTACTCCTGGCCGCCCTGGTGACCGGATGGATCAGGGTCGAACGCCGCTCTCCCGCACCGATGGTCGATCTGCGGCTGTTCTCGAAGCCTGCACTGTGGAGCTCCTACGTGATCACCTTCGCCGTCTGCGTCGGCACCGCGTCGGCGACGTACCTCGTGCCGCAGCTGTTCGACGTATCCGCAGCCGGGTACGGCTTCGGGGCAAGCCCCACTGACATCGGGCGGTACCTGTTACCCAGCGCCATCGCGGCGGCGGTCAGCGGTCCGCTCAGTGGGCTCGCGGTACGGCGTTTCGGCTCGAGCGCCGTACTGGGCACCGGAATCGCCGTCATGACGACCGCCCTGTTCGCCCTGGCGTTCGTCCACTCCGAGGTCTGGCACCTCGTCGTCGGCAAGGCACTGATCGCCCTGGCCAGTGGTGTCTGCATCACGGCGATGGTCATCAAGACCGCCGACGCTGTCGACCAGGACAACACCGGTATCGCCACCAGCCTCGTGCTGGTGACCCGGGTGCTCGGCTTCGCCGCCGGCGTACAGGTCAGCGGCGCAGTCCTCTCCGCCGGGACGCTGTCCGGCACGCAGGTCCCAGCTGAGTCGGCCTACACCACGGGCTTTGTCATCGCTGCCACCGTCACCGCACTGTCTCTGCTGGTCATCCGCACTCTGCGCAAGGGAGTCAACGCATGAAGGCCCTGATCTCCGGAGCAAGCATCGCCGGTCCCGCCCTCGCGTACTGGCTGAACCGCTACGGCTACGAAGTCACGGTGGTGGAGAAGGCGAGCGCTCCGCGCGCCGGTGGCTACCCCATCGACATCCGCGGCACCGCGTTGGAGGTGGTCCGGCGGATGGGGATCCTCCCACAGCTGCAGGACGCACGGATCGACCTGCGGCGGCTCACTTTCCTCAACGAGGACGGCAGCACGATCGCCTCGGTCAATCCGCATGCGCTCGCCGGCAGCGACACCGGACAGGACCTCGAGGTACGGCGCGGAGACCTGACCGCAGCCTTGTACGCCGCGGTCCGTGACGACGTGGAGTTCGTATTCGACGACTCTGTCGAGTCACTCGACCAGTCCGACCGCGGAGTCGACGTCACGTTCATCAGCGGTGGCCCACGGACGTTCGACCTAGTGTTCGG
This sequence comes from Kribbella albertanoniae, assembly GCF_004348455.1. GTDB lineage: Bacteria > Actinomycetota > Actinomycetes > Propionibacteriales > Kribbellaceae > Kribbella > Kribbella albertanoniae. The sequence goes on along the minus strand of NZ_SMKA01000328.1, from coordinate 3,486 downwards.
CGCGGACGGTCTGCATTCGCGCACCCGGGCGCTCACGTTCGGTCCGGAGGAGCAGTTCCACCACTACCTCGGGTACTGCTTCGCCGGCTTCAGCATGCCCAACACCTTCGGTCTCTCCGATGAGGTGGTCATGTGGAACACCCCAGGCAGAGCTGCGGCCGTCTATGCCGTCGGCGACGACGAGGTGCACGCCCTGCTGACCGTCGCCCAGTCACAGCCACGGGCTGACGTCTCACGAGACCTGATCGCCGAGACCTTCAGCGACGCAGGCTGGGAGGTACCGCGCATGATCGCCGCGCTCCGCGACGCGGATGATCTGTTCGTCGACACCGTCAGCCAGATCCGGATGCCGCAGTGGTCCAGAGGCAACGTCACGTTGGTCGGCGACGCAGCCTACGCACCGTCCTTTCTGACTGGGCAGGGCACCAGCCTGGCGCTAGTCGGCGCGTACAGGCTCGCGCACTCCGTAGCCAACGAGGGTTTGGCAGCGTACGAAAGCAGCACCCGCGAGTTCGTGAGCGCCAACCAGGGCAAGATCGGTGTGGGGGACGCCAGGCTGATCCCCACCACCAGTCAGGCACTGGAGCAACGCAACACGATGCTGCGCAATCTCAGCACGCTGCCCGAGTTAAACCAGTAGGCCTCGCTGTCCGGCGCGGAGGCCTGCTTGGAAACGGGTGGTGGCGTCGAGTGCTCTGAGAATGCGTTGCATCCGTCGTTCGACGGTCCGCTGAGCGACTCCGAGTCGCCGGGCGATGGCTTGGTCCGTCAGTCCGGCAGCGGCCAGCGAGAGCAGTTGCTGGTCTTCGAAGCTCAGTGGCCCGTCCGACGGGGTCGGGGACAACGGACTGCCCTGGTGCCAGAGCAGATCGAAGAGGCGGAGCAGTCCGTCGAGCAGACTCGACGGACCGAGCTCGACGATCACGTCGTGGCTGGTCGGCAGCAGCGCCATCCGGCGATCGACGACCAGCATCTTGAGCGGTACGTCGCGCAGCATCCGGCAACCGGTGGATCGGGCGGCCAGTAAATCAGTCGGCGACGACAGCGAGTCCATGTCGAAGATCGTCCGGTAGGTGATGCCGTGCGCCCTGCGCGCCTCGACCGGCACGACGACGTACGGCGGCCGGTCCAGCACAAGCACTTCGTCCTGGGCGCACTGCTGCGCCTGGTAGAACCGCTGGGCGACCGCCTCTGCACCACGGATCACCGTGAACGCGTCATGCCGGGCTCTGAACTCAGCAGTCAGCACGGAGGCCCCGACTCGGGCTTCCACGATGGCTGCCTGTTTCCGGAGCGCCAGCAGCTCGACTGCTGCCTCGGGGACCGCTGGGAAGTAGCGGGCCGGCCTCCCCGGCATGCGGGAGGCCAGGCCGAGAGACAGCAGCGAACGGAGGTGTCGGGCGATCCGCGTGGCCGGCCAGCCGGTGTCGTTCGCCAGGTCTGTCGTTGTGGACTCCGGGCGGGCCAGAAGCGCCCGATAGAGCTGCTCGTCCTCCGAGCAGACACCGAGCGCTTCCAGCACCGGAGCGGGGCGGTAGTTGTGCATCAGGGCATTGCGTGGACGTGGGCGCCGACTTGGTTGGCGAACTGGTTGCCGTTCAGCGCGTCCCAGTTGGTCGACCAGGTCATCGCGCCGCGCAGAGTCGGCCAGGTGGTGGTCGGTTTGAAGCTGCCACAGTTCGTACCACGCGCCAGACAGTCCAGTGCGTTGTTGACGATCGTCGGCGAGACGTAGCCACTGCCGGCACCACGCGGCGACGCCGGCAGACCCAGACCGACCTGGTCGGGACGCAGACCGTTCTGCAGCATGATGCAGGCCTGTGCGGTGATGAAGTCGACCGAACCCTGCGAGTACACCTGTCCGTTGCAGCCGTTCATCGCACCGGAGTTGTAGTACTGCACGTTGACGATGGTCAGGATGTCCTTGATCGCCAGCGCGAGTTTGAAGTACTCGAACGTCGTCGCCTGCATGTCGATCGTCTGCGGCGCCATGGTGATGATGAGGCTGCTGCCGAACTGGCTCTGCAGACTGCGCAGCGCCTGACCCATGTACTGCGCGTTGACGCCGTTCTCGAGGTCGATGTCGATCCCGTCGAAGCCGTACTCCCGCAGTACCGTCAGCGCGGTCGAGGCGAAGTTGGTCGCCGCAGTCGCGTTACCGACCGAGATCGTGCCGCGCTCACCACCGACCGACAGGATGACCTTCTTCCCGGCGACCTTCTTCGCCGCGATGTCGGACTTGAACTGCGCGACGGTGTAGCCGTTCAGCCCCGCAGTGTCGAGGTTGAAGGTGATCCCACCCGGCCGGGCAGCGTCCGCGTCAGCGAAGGCAACCGCGATCAGGTCGTACGCCGCCGGTACGTCGGAGATCTTCTGGACGGTCGCACCGTTGTTGAAGTTCTGCCAGTACCCGGTCAGCACGTGCTTGGGCAGGCTGCCACCCGGATTGGTCGGCCCGGTGGTCGTCGTACCGGAGGCGGACGCGCCGTACGGCGAGCAGTTGCCGCTGGGGTCACACGCCCGCACCTTGAAGCTGTACGTCGTCGCCTGGGTCAGCCCGGTCGCCGTCCAGCTGGTGACGTTGCCGACGCTCTGTGCTGCGTCAGTCCCCCGTACGACGTCGTAGTGGTCGATGCCGTTCGCGTCTGTCGCAGCGGACCAGTTGAGCTGCAGCGAGCTGGACGTCGGGCTGCCGACAGCCAGCCCACCCGGAGTGGACGGCGGAGTGGTGTCCGGCGTGCCGCCCGGGCCGTCCAGTACGACGTCATCCGCGCCGAACGGCGGTAGTCCGTACCAACCGTGCAGGTAGATGGTCACCGACGTGGCCGAGGCGCTGGTGGTGAACGGGACGGTCAGCTGGCTCCAGGTGCTGCTGGTGGTCCAGGTCGAGGCTCCCCCGTCCACACCGAGGTAGACGTTGGACCCGGTCACCCAGGCCGACAGCGTGTACGCCGTACTGGGGCGGACCGAGATCGTCTGGCTGCAGCGTCCGGTGGCGGAACCGCTGGGGGCCGACTGCAGTCCGAAGGAACCGGAGTGGGCTGTGCTGGTGACACTGCCGGCAGCGCACTGCCAGCCGGAGAGAGTGCCGGACTCGAAGGAGCCGTTGACGACGAGGTTGGTGGCGGCATGTCCGGTCGCGGGGACCAGGACCAGGCCCGTGAGGGCGACGAGAAGTGCGATCAGGCTGAAGACCAGTGCCTGGGGGCGGGGTGCAGGCGGTTTCATGATTAGAAACTGTGGCTGCGTAACTACATTGTCAAGACCCTGCATAAAGTGAACGCGCTCTCACGCTCACAGAAATGAAAAATATACAGATTCTGTACAGTGGAACACCCTCCGGACGAGACCGCCCAGAACGGAACTCCCGAAAGTTTCAGAGCTCCTGAAGGAGACCATCCTCCTGGAGGAGGAAAGGCGACGGCCCCCGGCGGGGGGGTGACCGGGGGCCGTCTTCGGCCACGGGCTCGGGGGGAGGAGCCGGGG
>NZ_SMKA01000327.1 GCF_004348455.1 Kribbella albertanoniae | reverse complement strand
GGGTTGGTGGGGGTGGTGGGGTTAGGCGACTAGGCGTTGGCGGAGGCGGGTTAGGTCTTCGGTGGTTAGGCCGCCGTGGCGGAGGTAGGGCTCGGGGCCTCCGTAGACCTCGTCTACGTGGGCCAGGATGGCTACCAGGGACTCGGCCCGGGTGTCGCGGAACTCGATCATCTCGGGGTGTTTGGTGGTGTCGGGTTCGGCGGCTAGTTGTTCTGCGAGCCACGGGGCCAGCCGGGACTGGGTGAGGTAGTAGTCGGCGATGATCTCGTCGCGCGGGACGCCGGCGATGCTCAGGGCCAGCGCGACCACCATGCCGGTGCGGTCCTTGCCGCCGTGGCAGTGCACGACGACCGCGCCCTCGGGTTCGTCCGCGATCGCCTTCACCGCGGCCGCGAACAACGTCGGCCGCCGGTCCAGCATCCAGGTGCAGGCGGCGATGATCGTCGGCTGCCCGTGCTCCGGATCGGCCGGATCCGCCAGCAGCTGCCGGACCGCGATCGGTGATCCGGTGAACGGTGTCGGCGCTTCCCCGACCTCACGGTCGCTGCGCAGATCGAGGATCCGGCTGACCTCGGAACGCCGTACCGCCGCAACGCCCTCGGGCGTCAGATACTGCAGACTCTCGGAACGGATCAGTACGCCGTACCGGATCGTGCGGCCGTCGGCCGTGGGCAAGCCGCCGACATCGCGGACGTTGCGGCAGCCGGGCCAGTCGAGATCCATTCAGCGGTCCTGCGGCCGGTCGGGATTCGGCCCCGGCCGGTACGGCGGCGGTGCCGGGTGCGAGTGCATCGGCGGGGCCGGCGTCCCGGGTGGCGGCGCGTAGCCGGGAACCCGGCCGACCGGCTTCCGCCGGCGCCTGACCAGGCCGACCGTCAGCAGGACGGCTCCGAGCGCTCCGAAGATCAGCATCGAGCCGATCGCGCCGAAGATCGACAGGACGAACGCCAGCACCGAACTCCGCGGGCCGACGGCATAGGTCGCGCTGGTCTCCTTGTCGGTGCAGCTGACCATGTACTCCCCGGCCGGTACGGCGTCCTGCGACTGGGCGACGACGTACCAACTCTCGTTGTTGACCGTGATCTGCTCGGTGTTCCGCGACTGCACGATCGCCACGTCGCCCGCCTGCGCGTCCTTGACCCGGCACGGCACCTCCAGCACCGGGATCGACGAGTAGATCGTCAGCCCTTTCTCCTCCAGCGTCACCGGCGTCTGGCTCTCACCGACCGGTTGGGGTGAGGCCGGCGCGGTCGTGACGATCCGCACGACGAAGAACGCCGTGAGTGCCAGGCCGACCACGAAACATCCGATCCCGACCCAGATCAGCGTTCGTCGCGGCGCAGCCGATTGGGCGGATGAGCTGCTCATGGCAGCACGTTAACCCGTTTAGGGAACGCCGAGGAGTCTCAGTCCAGCGGCTGTTGCGGCGGCGGCCACGACGATCAGGACGAACGGGGCTTTGCGCCAGGCGAGGATGCCACCGACCAGTACGCCGGCCGGTCGGGCGATGCCGGCCGAACCAGTGCCGTCGGTGAGCGCGGCCGTGGCGACGAGTGCGGTCAGCAGCACGATCGCCGCGGCCGCGAGCAGGCCCTGGACCCGCTCCGGGATCTCGTACCGACTGCGCAGCGCAGGCCCCGCGAACCGCAACGCGAAGGTGCCGACAGCAAGGATCGCAATGGCTGCCAACAAGCCCGTCATGGGGCGCCCAGACCTGGACTGAGGAGCGAAGGGAGCGCAGCGACTGGAGCGACGAGGGAAGGGCTGGGATCAGAGCCCCAGGACCGCCGCGCGGAGCGTGGCATATGCAGAGTCATCGGGCTACCTCCAGAACCGGGGCGCGGTAGAAGAGCAGGCCGGTCAGGGCGCACAGGACCGGTAGACCGGCGGGCAGGAACGGTGTGGTGGCCAGGGCGACGACGACTCCGACCAAGGCCGCCGTACGGGTCGAGCGGTCGCGCAGGGCGGGGAGGACGAGCGCGAGCAGGACTGCGGGGAAGGCTGCGTCCAGGCCGAAGACGTCGGTGTCGGCGATGACCGAGCCGGCCGCGGAACCGACCAGCGTGCCGAGGTTCCAGCAGATGAAGATGCCGATCCCAGCAGCCCAGTACGCCGCGCGGCGCTGCCGCGGATCGTCCTGGCCGATGGCGAAGGCAACGTTCTCGTCGGTCATCAGGTGGCTGCCGGGCCAGCGCCGCCAGCCGGACCCGATCTCGTCGCTGAGGGCCAGGCCGAACGCGACGTGCCGGGTGTTCACCAGCAGGCCGGCGATCATCGCCGCGATCGGGCTGCCGGCAGCGGCCACGATCCCGACGAACAGGAACTGCGATGCCCCCGCGAACACCACGATCGACAGCAGCACCGGCACCCACCAGGGCAGACCGCCACCGACGCTGATCGCGCCGTACGAGATGCCGACAACGCCGTCGGCCAGGCAGACCAGGCCGATATCGCGGGCTAGCCGAGGGTCGAGTGTTCGCCAGATCGAACGCATGGACATTATGATGAACACGAGACCGCCCGTTCGTCAACCCGAACGATCGTACCGATGGAGCGAACACGGATGGACAACAAGGCCCCACTGGATGTGATCGCAGCCTCCCTGCGCCGGCACCGGGCGCGCGCCGGCCTCTCGCTCAGCGAGGTGGCCAAGCGGGCCGGTGTCGCGAAGTCGACGCTCTCCCAGCTGGAGTCGGCCACCGGCAACCCGAGCGTCGAGACGCTGTGGGCGCTAGCGGTCGCCCTCGATACGCCGTTCGCCACGCTGCTCGACCCACCACGGCCAAAGGTCCAGGTGATCCGGGCGGGCGAGGGACCAGTGCTCTACTCCGAGAACCCCGAGTACAGCGCGACTCTGGTCGCGTCGAGCCCGCCGTACGCGCGGCGCGACATCTACCGGATCGAGGTCAGTCCCGGCCCCGGACGCCGGTCCGACCCGCACAACCCGGGCGTCGTCGAGCACGTCATCCTCGGCACCGGCCGCGCGCTGATCGGCCCGGCCGACGAGCCGGTCGAGCTGCACCCCGGCGACTACATCTCCTACCCGGGCGACCTCCCGCACATCTTCCGCAGCCTGGAAGAGCACACGATCGCAACGCTCATTTCCGAGCACGTGTAACGTTAACTGCTCACCTCTGGACAAGTCCGCGCACTTCCGCGCATCATCGACCTCGAGCGCTCCTGAATCGAAGTCCGCCCACTTCGCCCTGGAGGTCCGATGAAACTCAAGTCCCTACTGCTCTGCGCCCTGGTCGCACTCACCGCCGCGCTGCTCCCCCTGCCGGCGCACGCCATCGGGGTCACACCCGGCACCTACGTGAACTACACCTTCGACACGGCATCCCTGTCCCAGGCCGAGTTCCGGATGACGATCGACGCGTCACCGGGCCGCGCGAACGTCTACTGGGCCAACCAGTTCGGCTTCACCGCCGGCAGCGTCGGCGGCTACACCGGCCTGCAGACCCACCGCGACGGCGTCGGCATGTTCATCTACTCGCTCTGGAACTCCACCGCCTGGCGCGCCGGCGACGCCGGCACCTACTGCATCAAGTTCCAGGAAGACGGCACCGGCGGCAGCTGCCGGCTCGACCGCACCCCGGTCGCCGGCCACACCTACGCCTTCGCGATCGCCGACGAAGGCAGCGGCTGGTACGGCGTGACCGTCCGCGACCTGACCGCCGGTACGGCGTTCAAACTCGGCAGCCTGCAGACCGGTGACGGCAACCGGATCAGTACGTCGGGCATGGTCAGCTGGACCGAGTACTTCGACTGGAACAACAGCAAGGCCACCTGCGACGACGAGCCGTACTCGAAACTCACCATGCCACTACCGACCAGCGGCAGCAGTACGGCGCGCTTCACCGGCAGCTCAGAGAGCAGCGGCTGCGCGGCCGACAGCCAGGTGACGATCTCGGGCTCGACCGCCGTTCAGGAGAACGGGATCGGCAACTCGTCCTCCGGTGAGATCCGCGGCAGCGGCGGCTGCCTGGATATCTCCGGCACCGACAGTACGACGGTCCTGCTCTACAACTGCACCGGCGGGAACAACCAGAACTGGGTCCACGCGGAGAACGACACGCTGCACGCCTTGTTCAGCTGCCTCGACGCCAGCGCGACCCAGGCCGGAACCGTCATCGCCTACAGCTGTCACGGCGGTACCAACCAGCAATGGACGCTCGCGAGTGACGGCTCGCTCCGGGTCAACGGCAAGTGCCTGACCGCCCCGGCGTCCCTCGGCAACGCAGTAACCGTTGCTGCATGCAACAACTCGGCCGGTCAGCGCTGGACGCTGCCGAGCTGAGAACGCGTTGCGCCCCGGAACGCACAGTTCCGGGGCGCAGCCGCCATACTAAGACTTACTGCCTGGCTAGAGCTTGCGGCCGACAGCGCCGACGATGCACTCCTCGACCTGGTTCAGCGGCTTGAGCCGCGGGCCGTCCGGCCACCAGTCGTCGCAGAGCACCAGGCCTGGGGCGACCAGCTCCTGGCCGGGGAAGAACTCCATCAGTTCCTTGCGGGTGCGGAACCTGCCGCTGCCCATCGGACTGTGGATGAACTTGTCCTCCATCTTCTGGGCGACCTCGGTGTGCTCCGGAGTCTCCGGGTCGAAGAAGTGCGAGATCACCGTGTATGACCCGGGCACCACCGCGTCGACGTACCCCTGCATGATCTGCGCACCTTCGGAGCCGATGTAGTGGTGCAGCGTGCCGGCCTGCATCACGGCGATCGGCTGGCTGAAGTCGAGGAAGTTCCGCACCTCGGGGTGGCTCAGCACCTCTTCCGGCTCGAAGATGTCGGCGCTGACGAACAGCGTGTTCTCGTTCTCCTCGAGCAGCGCGCGGCCGTGCGCGAGCACCACCGGGTCGTTGTCGATGTAGAGCACCTTGGCGTCGGGCTGGATCCGCTGCACGACCTGGTGGGTGTTCTCGGCGGTCGGCAGACCGGATCCGCAGTCCAGGTACTGCGTGATGCCCGCCTGGCCGGCCAGGAACCGGCACGAGCGGATCAGGAAGTTCCGGTTCGACCAGGCCAGGTCCTGGGCCTGCGGCGCGGCGGCCTGGACCCCACGCAGTACCTCGCGGTCGACCTCGTAGTTGTCCTTGCCGCCCAAGAAGGCGTCGTACACCCGGGCGATACTGGCCCTGGTGGTGTCCACCCCGACCGGAACCGAACTGGGAGCCTTGCTGGAGTCGGGCATACAAACCTCATCACTGTCTGTCGGGAGCTATGAGGGAACTCTACTGACAGTAGGGCCCGGTGAACACGTCGTGCACGCGGGTCGTCCTGGACCACGTCGCGCGTGGTTGTGAAATGATCCCTGACGACCCACAGATCTCAGGAGGCGAGGCGTGACGGAACCGGCGTACGGCGGGCCCACCGCCCTGCGCATCATGCTGGGCTCACACCTGCGCAAGCTGCGCGAGGACGCCGGGATCAGCCGCGGCGACGCGGGCTGGGCGATCCGCGGCTCGGAGTCGAAGATCAGCCGGCTCGAGCTCGGCCGGGTCGGTTTCAAGGTGCGCGACGTCGACGACCTGCTCACGCTCTACAAGGTCGACGACGAGGTCGAGCGGGACCGGCTACTGAGCCTGGCCCGGCAGGCGAACGACCCCGGCTGGTGGCAGCGGTACGACGACCTGACGCCGAACTGGTTCCATTCCTACCTCGGCCTGGAGATGGCCGCGGACCTGATCCGGGCCTTCGAGCTCCAGTTCATCCCCGGCCTGTTGCAGACCCCCGAATATGCTCGCGCAGTGATCGCGCTCGGCCGGCTGGACGAGCCACTGCCGCGCGCCGAGCAGGACCGCCTGGTCACCCTGCGGATGCGCCGTCAGGAGGTGCTGACCCGGCAGCGACCGGCCCGGCTGTGGGCCGTCATCGACGAGGCCGTGCTGCACCGGCCGATCGGCGGCAAGACGGTCCTGCGGAACCAGCTCGAGTTCCTGATCGAGCAGGCCCGGCGGCACAACGTGACGGTGCAGATCATCCCGTTCGGCAAGGGCGGCTACACCGCGACCGGTGGCGCGTTCACGCTGCTGCGCTTCAACGAAGCCGAGCTGAACGACATCGTCTACATCGAGCACCTGACCAGTGCGGTCTACCTGGACAAGCGCGAGGACCTGGACGCGTACATCGTCACGATGGACGCACTGTCCATCGCCGCCGCGCAGCCGCGGGCCACCGAGGAGCTGATCCGCGCGGCCATCGACGCGATCTAACTGGCTTCTCGGAGCAAGGCACCTGGACCAGCCAGGATCGCGACCTGGCGAGGCTCCGGCTCATGGCCGGCCTCACACCTCAGCACGACGCTCACGTGCTCACCGCAGTCGCGATGGCGCGGCTCGATCGGCGGACCGCCCTCGGTCGGGAGGTACTGGTCGCCCCACTGGATCATCGCGACCAGGACCGGGTAGAGGTCGAGACCGGCCTGGGTCAGGCGGTACTCGTACCGCTCGCGCTGGCCGGGTTCGCGATACGGGTGCCGGCGCAGGACGCCGCGCTCGATCAGCGCGGCCAGCCGATCGGTCAGGACCTGCCGCGGGATCCCGGACCGGGTCCGGATGTCCTCGAACCGGCGGACGCCGACGAACAGCTCGCGCAACACATGGAAGGTCCACTTGTCGCCGAGGATCTCCATCGTCCGGGAGATCGTGCAGTTCTGCGTCGAGAAGGCCATCGCCTCCGGAACCCGCGTGCTCATGGTTCGAGGATAAGTCTGCTTGACAGACTTAGCCAAGTGCAGTCAGGCTGAATCCGTGAATCAGACTCAGCTCGTGAGGTCCCCCGCGATCCGTCGCGCAGGGGAAGCCGACCTGGACGAACTCGCCTTGATGCTGACCGGACTGTCCGACCTCAGCCTCTATTTCCGCTTCCAGGCCGGCGTCGGCCGCCCACCACGACCGGCCCTGCTGCTGCGGATGCTCTGCCCGAGCGGCGCCTCCTGGGTCGCCACCCGGGACGACGCGGTCGTCGGCCACGCGATGTGGGCGTGGGCCGTCGGCAGCCCCGGTACGGCGGAGCTCGCCGCCGTGATCAGCGATCCCGAGCAGCATCGCGGCCTAGGTGTCCGGATGCTCGCCATCGCCGCCGCCGACGCGATCGCGTCCGGCGCGACCCACTTCCTGTTCGTGGTCAGCTCCGCGAACGACGCCAGCCTGCGGATGATCCGCCGCCGCTGGCCCGATGCCACCGTCGAACGCGACGGCTCGCTGCTGATGTTCCACGCCCCCGCGCGGGTCCCGTCTCAGTCGGTCAGCCAGGCCCGCTCGATGGCAGCAACCAGTACGTCGGCCGCGGCCGCGGTGTCGTAATCCGGATCGGTCAGGGACTCGGACACGATCGCGTCGACCCCGCCCCCGATCACCAGGGCCGCCGTCCGCACATCGACCACCCCCTCTAGACCTCGCGCCGCTCGGGCTGCAGTGAGCAGGTTGGCAACGGCGGACCACCGCTCGGCCGAGGCGAACTCCGGCGTCACGTTCACCATCGCCTCGATGATCATCCGGGTATGCCGCGGATTGACGCGCAGATGCCCGACCATCGCCCGCACGTACGCCGCCGGCCCACCGGCCGGTGCAGCGGCGTCGACCGCCGTACCGACTGTGGTGACGAGTGCGGTCAGGACGTGCGTGTAGGCCGCCTCGACCAGCGCGTTCTTCGACGGGAAGTGGTACAGCACCGCGGCCTTGGTGATCCCGGCAGCCTCCGCAATCCGGGCCAGCGAGGTCGCCGGGTAGCCGTGCTCGGCGACCAGCTCGACCGTGACGTCGATCAGCTGGGTCCGCCGGGCCTGCTCGGTGAAGGTCCGTTCGCGCATGACCTCAACTTACCCTATGGTGGAATTACCTACCAAGCGGTTAGGAGAGACATCATGGTGAAGCCTAAACGCCGTCGGCGACTGCTGATCGTGCTCGGAGTTATCGGCGCTCTGGTGCTCGCGGGCGTTTTCGTTCTGCGGACGCCGTCGCCGGTCGGGCACTGGAACAGTGCGTCCGGATATGAGGACTACCTGGCCAAGTACGGGCAGTCGATGCAGGACATGCCGAAGCCGGCCGCGACGCTCGATGTCCGCACCGACTACGGACTCGTCCGGGTCTATCGCTTCGCCGGTGCCCAGCAGAAGTTCCACCCGCTGGTCCTCCTACCGGGCACCTCATCCGGTACGCCGGTCTGGGCCGACAACATGCCGTCGCTGCTCAAGCTCGGCGATGTCTACGCGCTCGACCTCCTCGGCGAGCCCGGCCTGAGCATCCAGAACCGCCCGATCACCAGCGCCGAGGACAAGGCTGCCTGGCTCGACCAAACGCTGGCCGCGCTTCCGGCGAAGCAGTTCAACGTGGTCGGCCTGTCGATCGGCGGCTGGACCGCCACCAACCTCGCCGTACGGCGTCCTGATCGGATCGCGACCCTGACCACCCTCGAACCGGCCATCGTGTACGGCGACATTCCGGCCGAGACCGTGATCCGGTCGCTCCCGGCCGCGGTCAAGTGGCTGCCGCGTTCGTGGCGTGACAGCTTCAACTCGTACACGGCCGGTGGTGCTCCGGTCGAGCAGGTCCCGGTCGCCGACATGATCGAGTCCGGCATGAAGAACTACACGATCCGGCAGCCGCAACCCGGCCGGATCACCGAGGAGCAGTTGGCCGGCCTCACGATGCCGGTACTCGCGATCATCGCGGGCAAGTCGGTGATGCACGACCCGGTCAAGGCGCGCGAGGTGGCCGAGCGTGCGCTGAAGAACAAGACGGTGAAGTTCTATCCGGAGGCCTCACACGCGATCAACGGCGAGTATCCCGACCAGCTCGCCGCCGATCTCCAGGCCTTCCTCACAACCCACGGAAGAACTTCCTGATGTCGTCGACCAGCAGATCCGGTGCCTCCAGCGCCGCGAAATGACCACCGCGGGTGAACCCCGACCAGTGCACGATCCGGTGCCGGCGGTCCAGCACCCGCCGGATCGCCGGATCGGTCGGGAAGACCGCCACCCCGGTCGGTACGCCGGTCCGCGGCGGCGCGGGTTCGCCGCGACCCTCGTAGTACAGGTTCGCGGAGCTCGCGCTGGTGTTGGTGAACCAGTAGATCGACGCGTCGAACAGGATGTGATCGAGGTCGACAGCCTCGTGTGGCAAGGGTTTTGCCGGGTCCGTCCACTCCCAGAACTTCTCCAGGATCCAGGCGAGCTGGCCGACCGGTGAGTCGCTGAGTGCAAACGAGATTGTCTGCGGCCGCGTCCCCTGCAGTTCGGCGTACCCGGTCCCAACGGCACGCAGCCGCTCGGCCGCAGCGAGCCGCTCCCGCTCGACCTCGTTGAGGTGCTCGAGATCATCAGCCTGTACGTCGGGAAACGCCAGCCCACCGTTGATGTGTACGCCGATCACGTGCTCCGGGTCGACCGCCCCGAGCCACGGTGACACGACTGATCCGGTGTCCCCGCCTTGAGCGCCGTACCGGTCGTAGCCGAGGCGGCGCATCAGTTCGGCCCATCCGCGCGCGATCCGCTGATGGTTCCAGCCGGACTCGAGCGGCACCGAGAACCCATGCCCCGGAACTGACGGTACGACGACGTGGAAGGCATCGCGCGGATCCCCGCCGTACGCCGCGGGATCCGTCAGCGGCCCGATCACCGGCAGGAACTCAGCGACGGAACCCGGCCACCCATGGGTCAACACCAACGGCAGCGCATCCGCCTGCGCCGACCGCACGTGCAGAAAATGCACGTCCTGCCCGTCGATCCGCGTCACGAACTGCGGATGAGCATTCAGCCGCGCCTCCCACCCCCGCCAGTCGAACTCGATCCACCGCTCAACCACCCACCGCAGATAGTCGGCCGGAACCCCACC
>NZ_SMKA01000326.1 GCF_004348455.1 Kribbella albertanoniae | reverse complement strand
GGGTGAGCGGGCACGGGGCGGGTTCAGTGATGTCTAGAGGTTGGAGCTGTTGTGCTTACCCTGACTGAGAACGCGACCCTGGTGATCAAGAGCATCACGGGGGTCGAGGGCGCGCCGGACGGGGCCGGAGTGCGGATCTCGCAGGAGAATCCGGCGGATCCGGCGCTGGCGGTGACGACGACGGAGGCACCGCGACCTGGTGACCAAGTGGTCGAAGAGGCCGGGGCCCGGGTGTTTCTGGAGCAGAACGCGGCGAACGCGCTGGATGACAAGATCCTCGACGCGGCCGTGGACGACAAGGGTGGTGTCGAGTTCCTGCTGGTACCGCAGCCTGGTGCCGGCCGGGAGAACGGGGCTGCTCCGACTCCCTGAGGCCCGGTACGACGGGGCTCCAACCTGACTGTGGTGCCGCGGCGTACCTGATCCGGGCGCGGCTGGTTCGACCCTCCCAGGGACCGGCCGCGCCCCGGAGTGCCCCTGTAAGAAAGCACTGCAAAAAGTGCTGCCTAGAGGGCACTCCGCTGAGCTATCCAACTCTCGTGCAGGCGTGCGTAGACGCCGCCTGCAGTGACGAGCTCTGCGTGCGGACCTCGCTCCACGACCTCGCCGTTGTCGAACACGAGCACCTCGTCGGCCGCCTCGGCGGTGGACAGGCGGTGCGCGATGGTGACCGACGTGCGGCCGGTCATCAGCCGCTCCAGCGCCGCATTGACCCGCACCTCGGTACCGGGGTCGACGGCAGAGGTGGCCTCGTCGAGGACGAGCAGGTCGGGGTCGGCGATGTTCGCGCGGACCAGTGCGACCAGCTGGCGCTCACCGGCGGACAGGGACTCACCACGCTGCCCGACCGACGACTGCAGCCCGTCCGGTAGCGACTCCAGCCAGTCGGTGAGGCCGAGTGACTCGAACGCGGCCAGCAGCTCAGCGTCCGTCACCTCGGGCCGGCCGAAGCGCACGTTCTCGGCCAGGGACGCGTCGAACAGGTAGCCGTCCTGCGGCACCATCACGACTCGCTCCCGCAGCGACTCGAACGAGATCTCCCGCGCGTCCACCCCGTCGAGCAGCACGGAACCCGAGGTCGGGTCCATCAACCGCGTGAGCAGCTTCGCGAACGTCGTCTTGCCGGATCCGGTCTCCCCCACGACCGCGACCCGCCGATGCGGCTCCAGTCGGACGTCGACATCACGCAGTACCAGCTCGCCTTCGGGGTAGGCGAAGTCCACGTCCGCGAACTCGACCGTGATCGGCCCACGCGCCTGCTTCACCCCTGCCTCGCCCGGGTCGACCACATCGGCCGGAGTGTTGATGACACCGAGCACTCGGCGCCAGCCGGCGAACGCGCTCTGCGCATCGGTCAGCACCTGGGTGGCGATCTGCACCGGGTCGGAGAACAGAGCGACCAGGAACATGAACGCGAGAATCTCACCCAACGTCGCCTGACCGTCCACCCCGAGCAGCACACCGGCCGTCAGCACACCCGCGTTGGCCAGGCCGGCTGCCAGACCACCGATCGAGAAGGTGATCCCGGTCAGCGTCTGCGCGCTGGTCGCCGTACGGCGGTAGTCGTCGACCGTCGCGTCGATCCGGGCCTGGGTCCGCCGCTCGATCGCATACGCGCGCACCACCTGCGCGCCGACGACCGGCTCGGCAACCGCGGACAGCATCTCGCCGACCTTCGCCCGGACCACGCCGTACGCGGCCGACATCCGCTTCTGCAAAGCCCGTAGCGATGCGAAGAGCGGGATGAAGCAGACCAGCACCACCAGAGCCAGCTGCCACGAGTAGATGAACATCACCACAGTCGCCAGCAGCATCTGCCCGAGGCTGACCAGGAAGATGAACCCACCGAACTGCAGGAACTGAGAGACCGTGTCCACGTCCGATGTGACTCGGCTGACCAGTGCGCCCCGCCGCTCGGTGCTCTGCGTCAGCACCGGCAGGTCGTGTACGTGCCGGAACGCCTTGATCCGCATGGTGGCCAGTCCGCGCTCGGAGTTGACCGCGAGCCGCACAGTCGTCAGGTACGACGCTCCGGCCGTCACCGCCACCCCGACCACGCAGACGACAACCATCCACGCCACGAACGACATGTCCGGCCCACCGGGACCGGACAACCCCTTGTCGATGGTCTGCTGGACGGCGATCGGGATGACGATGCGCCCGGCCGTCATGGTCAGCGCCAGCAGCGCAGTGACCCACCAGCCCTGAACGAGCTCGGGTGAGATCCGCAGCCCCTGCTTCAGCGTCTCCAGACCACCGGCGTCATCGCCAAGGTCCATCCGAGTCGCTTCGGCCCCACTCATGCCTTCACCTCATCCAGATCATCAAGCTCTGAGTCCAGCTCGGCTTCTTCCAGCCTGCGCTCGGCGTCCTTCTCGTAGGCGTCCACCAGCTCCCGGTACGCCGCTGAGGTCTGCTGCAGCTCGGTGTGCGTGCCCTGCGCCGTGATGCGCCCCTCGTCCAGGAACAGCACCTCGTCGGCGAGTGAGATGGTCGCCTTCCGGTACGCGATCACCAGCACAGTCGTCGCGGCGGTCGCGTCCTCCTGCACCACGGACCGCAGCCCGGCCAGGATCCGCGCCTCGACCTGTGGGTCCACAGCACTGGTCGCGTCATCCAGGATCAGCAGGCGCGGCCGCCGTACCAGAGCACGAGCCAGTGCGATGCGCTGCCGCTGCCCACCGGACAGCGTCGTCCCGCGCTCGCCGACCTTGGTGTCCAGCCCGTGCGGGAGTGTCTTCACGAAGCCGTCGCCCTGGGCGATCCGCAGTGCGTCCCAGATGTCCTCGTCGGTGTAGTCACCGCCCAAGGTGATGTTTCCGCGGATGCTGTCGTCGAACAGGAACGCCGTCTGCGCCACCAGCGCCACGGAGTCCGCCAGCTCACCCTGGGCCAGCCCGCGCAGGTCCGTGCCGTCCACCTTGACCGAGCCCTCCTCGGGATCGACCAGTCTGGTCAGCAGCGTCGTCATGGTCGATTTCCCCGCGCCGGTCGGTCCCACCACCGCGACCGTCCGGCCGGGCTCGACGGTGAACTCCATGCCACGCAGTACGTCGCGATCCGGCAGGTACCCGAACCGCAGTCCGGACACATCCAGCCGGGCCGCGGTCTTCGACGTCAGCCGGTCCTCGCCGTACTCCATGCCGCCCTCGGCGGTCAGCACGCGCTGCACCCGGTCCCAACCGACCACGGATCGCGGTAGCTCACCGAGCACCCAGCCCAGCGCCCGGATCGGGAACCCGATCAGCGTGAACAGGAACGCGACCTGCACCACGTCACCCGCATCCGCCGCGCCCGAGCGCACCCGGCCGACACCGACCAGCAGCACGATCAGCACGCCGATGCGGGGCAGTGCGTCGATCACGGGGTCGAACATGCCGCGGGCTTTGTTCACCGCGATGTTCGCGTCGCGCAGCGCGTACGTCGGCGCCCGGAAGCGCTCGGTCTCCGCAGCCTCGCGGCCGAGCGTCTTGACCACCAGCGCGCCGTCGAACGACTCGTGCGCAACCTCAGAGACGTCTGCCCGCAACTGCTGCGCCCGCGTGGCCAGTGGCTGCAGGACTCGCTGGAAGATCACGTTGGCCACGAAGACCAGCGGGAAGACCAGACAGCCGACCAGTGCGAGCCAGACATCGGCCATGAACATCGCTGCAGTCGCGAAGGCCAGCATGGCGAGCACACCGATCGCCATCGGCAGCGGTGCGATCACGAACCAGATCGACTCGACATCGGCGTTCGCGTTGGACAGCAGCTGACCCGTCGGGTGCCGGTGGTGCCACTCCAGCGGGAGCTTCTGGTACTGCCGGGTGACCCGGCGCCGGTACGTCGCCTGGAGCCGGAACTGCATGATTCCGGCGCCGACGCGTCGTCCGACCACGCCGATGGCGCGCAGGATCGCGATACCGAGGAACAGGGAGACCAGCGCGGCCAGTGCGCCGAAGGTGGTGTCACCACGCTCGAGGGCCGGCCGGATCACGTGGTCGGTGGCCCAGCCCAGCGCCCAGCCGTCGGCCACCGTCATCGCGCCGTACAGCATGCTGGCGGCCACGGAGAAGGCGAAGACCCACGGCTCCTCCCAGATGGCGACCCGCAGGACCGCGAACCCACGCCGGGTTGCGCTCCCTTTGTCAGGGACTTTCGGCACGGGCAAGAGACACTCCAGGACAGTCAGGTGCGAACAGCAGTCACAATCATGACAACGATTGACATTCTGCCATTCCCCACCGACAACTACGATCAGGAATGTGACTGACTACAGCCGGGTGGAACGACTTGCTCTGTGTGACCTCTTCGACGAGCTGGGGCCCGACCAGCCGACGCTGTGTGGCGGCTGGACGACCTACGACCTGGCCGTGCACCTGTACGTCCGGGAGTCCGACCCGATGGCCGGTCCGGGGATCATGATCTCCGCGCTCGCCGACACCACCGAGAAGCGGATGGAGCGGGCGAAGGCGAAGTACGGGTTCACCGGAGTGGTGAACAAGGTCCGCAACGGCCCGCCGCGTGCGTCGATCTACGGGCTGCCGCTGATCGGGCACCAGCTGAACACCACCGAGTATCTGGTGCACCACGAGGACGTCCGCCGCGCTCAGCCGTCGTTCACTGTGCGCACGCTGCCGGCCGAGCAGCAGGCCGGTCTGTGGAAGGGCCTCAAGGTGGCGGGGCGCACGATGACGCGCAAGGCGTCGACCGGCATCGTGCTGCAGCGGCCGGACGGCAGTACGACGGTCGCGAAGCAGCCCACCAACGGCCGCTCGGTCATAGTCATCGGTGAGCCGGCCGAA
Source organism: Kribbella albertanoniae (assembly GCF_004348455.1). Taxonomy (GTDB): domain Bacteria; phylum Actinomycetota; class Actinomycetes; order Propionibacteriales; family Kribbellaceae; genus Kribbella; species Kribbella albertanoniae. Next base: position 5,101 of record NZ_SMKA01000326.1, on the reverse strand, counting down.
CTGCTGCTCTTCTGCTTCGGACGGCAGCAGGTCGCCGACGTTCAACTGGAAGGCGACCCAGCAGTCATCGAGGAGCTGAAGAGCACCTCATTCGGTATCTGACGCCGGCGCCCGTTTTTGGCGGCGCCTCTGGATCAGACTGCTGACCACAGTGACCAGCAGCACCAGTGCGATCGCCGCCACCACGCCCTGCCACGGCTCTGGGAAGAGCGCATAGCCGAGCAGGCCGATCGCCATGTAGACCGCAGCCCACAGCGAGGACGCTGCAAGGTCGACCACGGCGAACCGCTCCCAGCGGTAGCCGGCCAGCCCGGCCGCCAGGAGCACCGGCACTCGCCCGCCAGGGATGAGTCGCGAGGTGAGCAGTACGCCGATCTCGTGCTCGGACAGGCGGTCCCGAAGCTGGTCGAGTTTCTCGTTGTCGCGCAACCACCCGATCCGCTTCGCGAGCCTCTCACCGCCGAACCTGCACCCGGCGTACACGATGAGGTCGCCGATGTACGCACCTGCCGCACCAGCGATGAGCACTCCGACCAGTCCGATCGGACTGCTGTGTGACGCCAGTACGGCGCCCGCCGAGACGGCAGCGCCGGTCGGGAGCACCGGCAGGACGGCGCCGATCAGCACGGCACCGGCGAGGGCAAACAGGTACCAGAGGTCGAAGTTCGCATCACCTGTCATCCGGCCACCTCGGTCGACTCTCCTGGTACCAACACGTTCACCCGCACAGCAGAATCCAGCTCAGCCATGGCGGCTCGGAACTGCTCCCCCGGTGCCAGAAACATCTCAGGCCGCACCCGGTCGAACCCGATCGGCCAGAACGTACCGAAGTGCACTGGGATCGCCACACTCGCGCCAACCCGCTGAACTGCCTCAGCGGCCCGCACCGGGTTCAAGTGCCCAGGACCGAGCGACGGTCCCCAACCGCCAACCGGGACCAGCGCCACATCGACCGGACCCGCCTCGGCCGCCAGATCGTCGTACAGGTCGGTGTCCCCCGCGAACCAGACGCTCGGGGCGCTGTCCACGCGGTAGCCCACTGCTGGACCGTTGTACGACGACCACGGCAGCCGCCGGCCGTCGTGGTGCGCGGTGATCACGGTGATGTCGAGTGAGCCGATCCTGATCTGATGACCGGGCGCCACCTCGATACAGCGGTCCGAGAAGGCCGCACCGTAGTCATGGTGGATCAGCCGGGCCGCACCGCGCGGTACGACGAGTGCTGCGTCCCGAGCGATCAGTGGCAGCGAGGTGAGGTGCAGGTGGTCGGCGTGCATGTGTGAAACCAGCACTGCGTCGCACTGACCGGCCTCCGCGGTCGGTGCGGGTCCTCGGCGGCGACGGAGGTGAGCGATGCGCGAGGTCAGTACCGGGTCGGTCAGCAGCCGGGTGCCGTCCGCCTCGATGGTGGTGGTCGCATGCCCCCACCAGGTGATCCGCACGCTTCAGGCCTCTACCTTCGTCTCGACCGGGTCCTGGACGTCCTTGCGCTGCCCGAGCTTCTCGAGCCAGCTGATCAGCAGCGCGTGGACCGCATCGGAGCCTACGGGAGGCTCCTTCAGCTCCCACCGGGTCGGGTGCACCAGCACGGCCTCGGTCTGCCAGCCGCCGATACCGCCGTGGCAGCCGACCAGTTCCTCGAACGCAGCCACCTCGCGCGTGTAGTCGTCGATGCGACTGACCACCACGACGTCACCGTTGTGCGGCAGCTCTGCCTGTCGCAGGATCGACTGCGGTGCGAACGGCCCGTACCGCGCCAGCGGGTCCTCGCCCTCGATCCGGCCAGTCTTGAGCACCCGCACGCCGGCCCGGCCGATCGCGACCGGACCCTCGGCCAGTGAGTCGACCACAACGAACCCGATCCCCGGATGCGTTGCCAGTCCCGGAATCAGCTTGGGGTGGAGCAGCTCGAGCTCCTCCAGCGGCACCCGGCCCGGCGTGGTCGCCAGGTAGATCAGGGCCAGGTTGCCCGAGGCCGTGACCAGCATCTGCTCGTCGGCACCGACCGGCGGCTCGCAGTCCTTCGGCCCGAGCTCGATCTCGCCGTGGGTTGCCTTGGCGTGCAGCGCCTTCCGGGTCACCGAACCAGCCACGCTTCGCCGCAGCGACAGCTCGGTCAGGAACGCGTTCACCGGTCCCCAGCCCTCGGACTTCCCGACCGCAGCGACCGGCTCACTGGTCGTGTCGACCAGCTCGTCGACCACCTCGGTCAGCGTCCGCCCATAGCGCTGCAGGAACGTCGAGCCCTGGCTCTGGCCGTGGTCGGAGAGCACCACGATCTCGTACGAGTGCGGCAGGATGTCGATGATCCGCTGCAGCGCACCGAGCACTCTGTCGAGACCCTCCAGAGTCTGCAGGGACTCCGGCCGGGTCGGACCAGCGTGGTGCGCCACCTCGTCGTAGTCGACGAAGTCGCAGTAGATGACCGGAGTGCCCTTCACCAGCTCGTCAGTGATCAGCGAGACGTTCAGATCGCGCAGTAGCACATTGCTGATCGCCCGCAGGAAGATGTAGCTGCCGCCACGGTTCACCCGCGGCACCAGATTGCGCCGAGCCTGCCTGCGGGCCTGGAACAGCTCTTTCACCATCTCGGCCATGCACAGCACCAGTCCGCGGGCAGCGCCCTGGGGACTGGAGAAGAACCGGACATACCCACGGCTGCGGCTGTTCGGCAGTGCGGCCCGGCTGAAGACCAGCTCGCAGTGTTCGGCGTCCCCGGACCAGTTGTTGCTGATGCTGACGCCACCGTCCGCGAGCAGTCCGCGACCGGTCGACATCCGGGCCTCGATCTCGGCAGCGTCCCGGCCGCGGTTCGTCACCATCACCCGGCCGGTCTCCTTCTCGTACCACCGGAACGCGGGGATCTGGCCGGAGCCGCCGTGCAGGATGCCGGCCTGACTGGCCGGAGTCGTCGCCGGTACGCCGGTGTGCCACTCCACCATCGAGTGCTTGCCATCGCGGATCCAGCCACCCAGATGCGGCAGGTTGCCGGACATCACCATCCAGTTGAGCAGCGGTGCGGACAGACCGTCGACCTGGATGATCAGCATCCCGGTCTTGGGCGCCGCGGTGATCTTGCGGGCCCGGCGGTGCACCACGCGCATCACCTCGGCGACGTACGCGTCGTCACTGCCGGCGTACGCGATCCAGCCGACGAAGGCGCTGACCGACGACATCACGATCGACACCACCAGCACCGCCTCGGGACCACCGTGCAGGTTCACGCCCTGGTCGACGGTGATGCCGAGGTACACCACTCCGAACTGGGACAGCAGTCCACCGACCAGTACTCCGACCGAGCCGATCAGAACCGCGATGCCGGCCAGCACCCAGCGGATCAGCACGCTGAAGACCGCCAGCAGCACTACAAGCCGCAGGATCGGCATCCGGCCGTCGCTGCTGATCTGGGGCAGCGTCCAGAACGTGATGATCAAGGAGACCAGCGACAGCATCCCGCCGACCAGCATCGCCTGCAGGCCGCGGCCGGTACGCCGCCAGTCCAGCCAGATCGGCCTGCGTCCACGCCGATCGCCGGAGACCTGTTCCGGTGGTTTCGCCATCTCGTGCCTGTACTCCCCGTCCGCCTGTCTGCTGTGCTGCAGTACCGAGCGTACGAGGAGAGGTCTGGTCCGGTGCCACCGCGCCACGCACCGGACGGGCTGTTCCCGGGTCAGGGCCGGGGTCGCACCCGGTAGGTCCCTGACCCGGCAGCTGGACGGCTGCTTGGACGGCTACTGCAGTTCGAGGTAGTCCACCTCGGTGTAGAGCGTGCCCTTGCCGAGCCGGACGGTGTTCCAGCCGGCCCGCAGCGTCACGGGGACCGAGGACTGTCGCCACTGGTTCCAGCCGGTGAACGGGTAGCTGACCGAGCCCTGGCTGGTGCCGTTGATCGACAGGGTGTGGCTGGCAGTGCCCTGCGAGCCGTTCGCGTACCCGACGTGGAGCGTGTAGCCACCGGCGACCGGGGCAAACACTCGATTCTCGACCCAGGAGTCGGCGAAGTCGATGTAGCCGACCGCCCTGCCGCCCGATGCGCCCGCGGAGTTCTCCCGCAGCACACAGCGGTTCAGCTGACCGCTCTCGGCCTCGGTCCGGACCCGGCTGCCGCGGACCACCGGCCAGTCGTTCGCCCAGCCGACATCTCCGACGTACAGGTGCCGTGAGCCGTTCGCCCAGCCGTGCAGGAAGATCTTGTCACCGACGACGTCAGCGCCACCCGGGCCGCAGACATTGCCGTCGAAGCTGTCGGTCGTCAGTAGCGGCCGCTGCTGGACAGTCCACGGGCCGGTCAGGCTGGTCGCCGTCGCATAGGTCGTCTGGTAGTTGCAGTCGTTGTAGCCGTTCGTCGAGAAGAACAGCAGGTACCGGCTGCCGCGCTGGACGAGGTCGGGCGCCTCAGCGATCACGTTCGAACTCAGCAGCGCAGCGTGGTCCCCGACCAGCGTCTTGCCGTTGTCGGTCGTCTTGGTCAGCCAGAGGGTCGACGGCTTGCTGATTGCGTTGCCGTCGTTCTTCCAGACCAGGTAGCGGGTCCCGTCGGAGTCCACGAAGGTGTTGGCGTCGATGGCACCGCCGAGGTCGAGCGGGCAGATCAGCGGTTCGGTGCCGACCGAGGTGAACGGGCCACGCGGCGCGGTGGCGGTCGCCACTCCGATGCACTGCCGGCCGGACACCTTGTGCCAGGCGGTGTAGGTGAGCGTGTAGGTGCCGTCGGAGTTCGGGTGCACATCCGGAGCCCAGGTGCGGCCGGGCTTGGCCCAGTCGGCCGACGGGCCGGCGGGCATCGCGTCACCGCGGGTCGTCCACGGTCCCTCGGCACTGGCTGCGGTTGCCACCGGGACGTGCCCCAGGTCGTTGTTGGTCGAGTAGGCGTACCAGGTGCCGTCCTGCTCGAACACATCCGGATCGGGGAAGTCCCGCTTGACGATGTCGGACGGGAACACCGCACCGGCAGCCTGCGGCACGACGGCCTGGGTCTGAGCGGGAGCTGCCTGCGTGGGGGCCGCTTGGACGGCCGAGAAACCGACAGCGGCGACGGTGACCGTGGCCGCGAGTAGTCGTCGAAGCATCTGCACTCCTTGGAGTGGGGGCGGGGGAAGGG
>NZ_SMKA01000325.1 GCF_004348455.1 Kribbella albertanoniae | reverse complement strand
TGGCTAATGTGAGTGGGGGCAGGCTCACCGCGGCGATCTCGGCTGCGGGTGGACTGGGGATGCTGGGCGCGGGGTCGGCCGTCACCGCGGACTGGATCCGGACCGAGGGGGCGATCGCGGCGGCCGGTGGCAGGCCGTATGGGGTTGGGCTGATGGCGTGGTCGGTGCAGGAACGGCCTGAGCATCTGGAGGCTGTGCTGGAGTTGAAGCCGGCGCTCGTCTCACTCAGCTTCGGCGACTACAGCCAGTACGTCGGCCCGCTCCAAAAGGAAGGCATTGTCGTGGCAACCCAGGCCGGCACGGTCGCCGACGCACGTGAGGCGATCGACGCAGGTGTGGATGTCATCGTCGCCCGTGGTGCCGAGGCTGGCGGGCATGGACGTAATGCCGTCGGCACGCTACCGCTCCTCCAGGCGATCCTCGACCTGACCGACCTCCCGGTGCTCGCCGGTGGCGGGATCTCCGGTGCGCGCGGCCTGGCCGCCGTACTAGCTGCTGGTGCAGCAGGCGGTTGGATCGGTACGGCGTTCCTCACCTGCGTCGAGGGGTTGACCAGCGATCCAGTCGCGCAGCGCGTGATCGAGGCGGACGAGACCGACACCGTCTACGGCACGGTCTTCGACGCAGCGTCGCGCGCAGGCTGGCCCGACGAGTTCGGTGGCCGAGCCCTGCGGAACGCCTACTTCGACCAGTGGGAAGGCCGCGAGGACGAGCTCAAGACCGATGACACCGGCCACACCCACTACGTCGAGGGAACGAAAGCAAAGGACGTCACCCGCGCCTCGATCTACGCGGGTCAGGGCGTCGGCGCGATCACCGGAAGGCCCACGGCCGCCGAGGTTCTCGACGGCTTCGCGGGCTACCGGGACTACCTGAGGGCCGCTCTCAACGGCGGTGCCAAGTAGTTGCGGTGGGCATCGACCAGCTCGTCGCACAACGCCCAGATCTGCTCAACAGGTAGGGCCGCCGCCGTTGCCGGGTCGGCCATCACCGCCTGCCGGATCGACCGCGGGTCCTCTTCGATCGCGGCGCGCACCACGAGCTCGGCGACGTTCAGATACCCCTTGTTCAGACCGGCCAGCTGAGCAGGCAGCGCCCCGACCGCAGTCGGCTGCACCCCCAGACTGTCAACCAGGCAAGGAACCTCGACCACCGAACCGCTCGGCAGGTTGCTGATCAAACCAGTGTTCGGCACATTCCCGTAGATCGTCCGCGGCGTCCCCGTGACCATGCTGTGGATGACCTGCGGCGCGTACTCCATCGTCCCCTCGACCGGCACCGGCTCCCCAGCCTTCAGCGCATCCCGCGTCCGCTCGTACGACGCCAAGTTCTCCGCGACGATCCCGAGATAAGCCCCGACCGGCAACCGCAGCCGCTCGACTTCCGACGAGTGCTGCAGATACCACGGCACGTACTCCGACGAATGCTCACTCGTCTCGGTCGGATAGAACCCGAGCCGCCGGTACATGTCCACCCGCACCCGCCGCCGCAGCTCCGGATCCGCCTCGATGACCTCGTCCAGCCGGTCGTACAGATTCACGCCGTCCCGCTCGAACCGCAGCACCCACGCCTGATGGTTCACCCCGGCCGCGAGGTAGTTGACCTCATCCAGCGGTACGCCGATCAGCGCGGACAGATCATGCATCGTCCAGTAGACCGAGTGGCACAGGCCGACCACCTTCTGCAGCCCGAGCGCGTGGAGATACCAGACGTTCATCGCCATCGGGTTCGTGTAATTGAGCAGCCACGCCTCCGGGCAGACCTCGGCGATATCAGCAGCGAGCCCACGCAGTACGGGGAACGTCCGCAATGCCCGGAACACCCCGCCGACCCCGAGAGTGTCCCCGATCGTCTGCCGAACGCCGTACCGGGCCGGGATCTCGAAGTCGATCCGGGTCGCCGCGTTCATCCCGACCTGGACGATGTTGATCACGAAGTCCGCGCCGTCCAAAGCGGCCCGCCGTTCCAGATGCGCGGTGATCCGCGGCGTCACTCCACGCTCAGCAGCGATGTACGACGCCGCCCCGGCCGCCGTGTCGAGCCGCTCCGGATCGATGTCGTGCAAGGCGATGTGCACCGGCCCGAGGTCCAAGGCGAACAGATCTGCCAGCAGCCCCTGCGTGAACACCACACTGCCTGCGCCAACGAACACAATCTTGGTCATGAGGACACGCTCCCCAGCGCCAGATCCCAGTCGGCCTGGGCAGCCGTGCCCCCAGCAGCACGAGTCGACAGCGACCCGCACGCAGCCGCGATCGCCAGCGCCCGCTCACGCCCGAACCCCTTCAACCGGGCAGTAACGAAACCCGCATCGAAGCTGTCCCCGGCCCCAACGGCATCGACGTACGAGACCTGCAACGCCGGAGCCTTCAGCACCTTCGTCCCATCGTGCGCCAGAGCGCCGTCCGCGCCGTCCTTCACGACCGCCAGCGGACCGCGCCGAGCCAGGATCCCGGCCGCATCCCTGGTCGAGGGATGCCCGGTGAGCAGACGTGCCTCGGCCGCATTCGGCAGGAAGTAGTCGGTGACCCGCAACACCGGGTCGAGGACCATCCGGTCCCACCGCCCGGACGGATCGTCGTTCGTGTCCAGCGAGGTCGTCGCCTTCGCCGCCTTGGCTTCCTTGAACAACCCGGCGAGTCCCGCCGCCAGCTCAGGCATCAGATAGAACGACGACGCATGCACATGCCGCACCGATCGCAGCAAAGCGGTCGGTACGTCGTTCGCCGTGGTGGCCGGCAGACATCCGGGGGAGGTGATCATCGCGCGGTCGTCGCCCGACGTCAGGACCGTGGTGAGGGCCGTTGGCAACGAAGGGTCCACGATCATGGCCGACACGTCCACCCCGCGCTCGGCGAGCGCCGTACGGACGAAGTCACCGGCCGCGTCGGCGCCGACCCGGCCGACGAAGGCAACCCGCAGGCCGAGCCGGGCCGCGCCACACGCCATGATCGCGGCCGACCCGCCGAGCAGCAGCGCGCCGTACGGAACGAGACGTTCGCGTTGGCCGAAGACGATCGGCTGGTCGACCGGCCCGACAACCACGTCGGGGTTCGCGTCGCCGATCACTAACAGGTCATATGTCATATTCAGCCTTTGATTCCGGTTGAAGCCAGCGAACGGATGAACGCCTTCTGCGCCAGCAGGAAACCGAGCAGGACCGGCAGCACCGTGATGACGTTGCCCGCCATCACCGCCGCCCACTGGGTGTGGTGCTGGCCTTGGAAGGTGGTCAGCCCGAGCTGGAGGGTGTAGTTGGTGTCGGTGTTGATCGCGATCAACGGCCAGGTCAGGTCGTTCCAGGTAGCCAGAAACGTCAGTACGGCGACCGTGCTCAGCGCCGGCCGAGCCAGCGGCAGCACGATCGACACCAGGATCCGGAGACGCCCGCAGCCGTCGATCACCGCCGCCTCCTCAAGCTCCCGTGGCAAGCTGACGAAGAACTGCCGGAACAGGAACACCGCCAGCGGCGTCACCAGCGACGGCACGATCAGTGCGCCCAGGGTGTCGATCAGACCGAGCTGCTTCATCACCAGGAACGTCGGGATCATCGTCAGCTGGAACGGGATCACCATCGTGGCCAGCATCATCCCGAGCGCAACCTTCGACCCGGCGAACCGGATCCGCGCGAACGCGTACCCGCCGAGCGAGCCGAGCACCAGGTTCGCCGTCACGGCGACCGCCGAGACGATCATCGAGTTCACCAACCAGCGCGGGAAGAGCGCGTTGCCGAGCACATACCGGTAGCCGCCCAGATCGATCCGCGAGGGGATCAGCGCAGGTGGAAACCGGTTGATCTCCGCGTTGCTCATCACCGAGCTGAGCAGCAGCCACACCAACGGCAAGGCGAACAACAACGCCAGCGGAGCGAGCACGAGATGCCAGGCGCTAGGTCGCTTCATCGGGCGGCCCGTCGCCGCGAGATCTGCAGAGCGATCCCGATCACCAGCAGGGCAACGGCCAGCGCGTACGCCGCGGCCGCGCTGTAGCCGGCGGTGAAGCTCTTGAACGCCTTCTCCCAGATGAAGTACACGATCACCGTCGTCGACCCGAGCGGCCCGCCCTTCGTGGTCACGAACACCAGGTCGAACAGCTGCAACGCGTTGATGGTCTGGAAGAGCAGCAGAAACACCGTGACCGGTGACAACGCCGGTACGACGACATGCCGCAGTACGGCGAATCGTCCCGCCCCGTCGATCCGCGCCGCCTCGACCAGCTCGGCCGAAACGCCTTGCAGGCCGGCCAAGTAGACGATCACGCAGAAGCCGGTGCCGCTCCACAACGAGATCACGACCAGCAGCGGAAGCGCCTGACCGGGATCACTGAAGAACCCCTGCGCGGGCAGCCCGAGCTTGTGCAGCAACGAGTTAGCGACACCGAACTCCGGGTCGAGCACGAACGAGAAGAGCACACCCTGCGCGGCCGCGGAGACCACGAACGGTACGAAGACGAGCGTCCGGTAGAGCCCGATGAACTTGATCTTCCGGTCGAGAGCGATCGCGATCGCGAGACCGCCGACTACGCTCAGCGGCACGTAGAGCACGGTGTAGAGCAGCGTGTGCTGGACCGCCGCACCGAACGCCGGGTCCTGCACGAGCGCCTTGTAGTTGGCCAGCCCGACCCACTCACTCGGTGACACCAGATCATTGACCTGGAACGAGAGCAGCAACGACCAGACCACCGGTACGACGCTGAGTCCGAGGATGAGCAACACCGACGGACCGACGAACGCCCACCCGGTCGCGCTGTCACTGCTGATCCGGCGCTTGGGCTTGGTGCGCGGATCGAGAGTGAACGTGCCGACGACGCTCGCCATCAGTTAGGCACTGCCAGTACGGCGTTCGACTGGTCGACGGCCTGTTTGATCGCGTCCTCGGGGCTCTTCTTGCCGAGGAGTACCGACACGATCGCCTCGCCGAGGAACTGCGAGATCTTCGGGTACCCCGTGATGGTCGGGCGGACCCGGGCCGAGTCCAGCGCGTCCACGAACACCTTCAGCCCGTTCGTCGCGGTCGCATGCTTTGTCCACGCCGGGGTAGCCGCAGTCGCCTTGCTGAGCGGCAGGCTGCCGCCCTCGACATCCCATTTGATGTCCTGTTGCGGCTGGATCAGCCAGTTCACGAACTCGGTCGCCGCCTTCACCTTGGCCTTGCTGTTGTCGAAGACCGTCCAGGTGTCCGGCCCCGAGATCGTCACCGGCTTCCCCGAGTACGACGGGAGCGGGACGACGCCGTACTCGAGTCCCTTGTCGGCGATGTCGGGGAGCTGCCAGGGGCCGGTCGCGACCATGCCCATCCGGCCACCCAGGAACACCTGGTAGAGCTGCTCGCTCCCCGGCTTCGGGTCGACGTACAGGGACTTGTCGGTGCGCAGGCGTTCGAGCGTGCCGAGAGCTTGGGCGCCGACCTGATCGAAGGCGACCTTCTTTCCGTCCGGGGAGGCGACATCGCCGCCGAGGTCCCAGATCATCGGCCACAGTCGCCAGACCGTGTCCTCGTCACCGACGCCCGGCCAGCCGGTGCCGAAGACGCCCTTCGCCGGGTTGGTGAGCGCCTTCGCGGTGGCGATGAAGTCGTCCCAGGTCCAGCCAGGCTTGGGCGCGGGCAGGCCGGCCGCAGCGAAGAGTTTCTTGTTGTAGACAAGGCAGAGTGAGTCGAGGAGCGCGGGTGCGGCACGGATCTTGCCCTTCACCGTGACCGAGTCCCGCGCGGCCGGCCAGTAGTCGTCGAGGTGCAAAGCGCCGGACAGGTCGGCGATCTTCGGGCTCCGCGTCAGGCTGGCGAGGTCCGATCCGAAGATGTAGGCGATATCCGGATAGGACCCCGCCGCCAGACCGGCGGTGACCTTCTGCAGCATGCTGTCCGCCGTCACCCCGCCGCCACCGCCGTTCACCCGGATCCCCGGATGGGTCCGGTTGAACTCGTTGATCAGGGCATCGATCGCGGCCTTGCCGGTGTCGACCTGGCCGTGCCAGAGCTCGACCTCGACGACACCGCCGGTGGCCTTCTCGTCGTTCTTCCCACAGGCGGCAAGCGCACCGGTGGCGGTGACCGCCGCGGCAACGCGCAGGACGCCGCGGCGGGACAGGACAGGGGCATGCTGAGACATAGCGGTCTCCAGAGACGGGGGTGAAATGTGGTGGCGTCAGCAGGTCTTGCGGACGTAGCCGGCGGACCCCGGCGTCGAGACGTCCACATCGCGCTGAACGATCGTCAGCGTGCTGCCGAATCCGCTGCAGGCCTTCTGCCGGCCTGCGTCCGTGTACTCGATCACGATCACGTTGTTGCCGAAGTGGTCGACGTAGTCGCCGCACTCGTCGTACTGACCGCACTCCTCGGCCACCGCGAAGTCCAGGCCCACCGACTGCCGGTCAGCGGCCAGCTCCACCGTGTTCTTCTGAGCGATGGCGAGGTTCTTGCTGTGCGCATGCGTGGCCAGCAACGTCAGGTAGGCCTTGGCCTGCGCCTTGGTGAGCAGGTTCTTCGAGCGCTCGTAGCTGTCGTAGTTGTCCGGCTCGATCGCCTTGTAACCCTTGGACGCACACTGGTCGATCCACCCGTTCACCTTGGCGGCGACCCGGGTGCGCTTGTCAGCCGTCCGCAGGTCGAGCAGCGGCTCGCCCCAGTCCTCGTCGATCACCAGGTTGCCCTGAGCATCCCGCAGCAGCAGATCGGAAGCCCACGAGCCCTGCTCACCCGGCTGAACCTGGAACGCATTGACGTAACAGATGTTGTAGAGCCCGGCCGCCGGAGCGGCAGTCCGGTCGCGCGTAACAACCTGAACACCTGACGGCGGCGTGTAAGCGCCACCAATCTGGTAGTCGAACTTCGCATGGGTCGGCGGCAGCGTCGCAGCTGCCTCAGCTTCCGAGCCAAGGTCGAGGGCTGAGTAGACGGCAGTGGCCGCGAGGGCGGAGGCCAAACTGGCCAGGAGCACGCGGCGGATGACTGAACGAGGCTTGGACACGATTGCTCCATCGGTCCCGAGAACGCGACCCCGCCTCGGGCCGGCCACAGTCCTGGCCGCCCTGGCGCCTGAAAACCGGACTCCGGATCACCGATCCGCTACCGGCTGGGTGCGTCACTGCCGCAAGATTAAGCGCCACCCCCGGCCTCCCGTCAAGCACTAACCTGCAAACGACTGCGCAGAACTGGTGGTTTACATCGCTTGCGCGCACCCTTTGGCCACAAATGCGAGCGCCAGGCCACGCTGCTCGTAGAGATGCCGGCTGTCCGCCTCCTGGTGGTACGCCTGGTGACTCTCGAGCCCGGCACGGCCGAGCAGGTGGGGGAGCAGCCAGGCGTACTTGACGCCGGATGCCAGCACAGCCCGCCGTACGGCGTCGCTGTCGCCGCCGCCAGCCCGCTTCGTCGAGTCCGGCAAGGTAGCCGGTGACGCAGGTATCGGCGAGCTCCGCCTGGCGTTCAGCCAGCCAGAACAGATCGAAGACAGCATCCGGAATGTGGTTCCCGATGTCCTCGCCGAGCGCGCCGTCCCCGGTGAAGGCCCAGTCGAGCAAGGCGAACTCGCCGGTCGGGCGCCGGATCACGTTGGACACCCACAGGTCGAGGTGGCAGCGCGTCCGCGGCGAACTCTCCACCAGCTTCAGCAGCTTCTCGCGGTTCGCCAACAACTCTCGCCACGCCTTCCGCAGCCCGGCCGGCCAGGTCTCCGCGATCAGCGGCTGCCGCCACGCGTCATCGTCGTCCACCAGCTCCCACGGCACTGCACGCGTTGTCGAGTACCCCCTGAGAAACCCCCGCGACGTCCATTCCTTCTCTCCGATGGGTTGCGCCTGCCACCGCCCGCAGGCCCGTGCGAACGCCGCGTGTTCCGCCAGTCCGAACTCCGTCCCCGCCAAGCCGGCCACATCCTCCAGCATCAGCACGGCCCCACCGTCGTCCTCCACAACCTCCGCTTCCGGCAGCACCAGCCCTGCGGCCGCGAGCTGGCCCCGCAACTCCTCGTCGCGGTAGACCTCGAGCTCCCGGCGCCAGTAGTTCCAGTGCCGAGGATCTTGCGAAGCTGCCCACGGGTCCCCGCTCACCTCGACCGGCCGTCGCAGCCGCTTGCGGATCGCCGTACGACCGTCGGCATAGGTGAGCCGTTCCACTGTCTCCGTCACCGCGTTCAGCGGGTTGTGCCGGAGCGTTGTCGCGTGCGGTTGGCTCATCGCAGCAGTGTGCTTGGAGGGAGGCCTGTTAGTGCTTTCACGTCTCGGGTGAGGTGGGCTTGATCGGCGTAGCCGCTGATCGCGGCGACCTCCGCCAGGCCCTGGCCGGTGCGGGCTCGGTCCAGGGCCGCGTTCATCCGTAGCACGCGGTCGAGCATCTTCGCGCCGTAGCCGAAGGCGCTCAGGCACCGCCGGTGCAGTTGTCGCTCGGAGATGTCGAGCTTGCGTGCGAGACCCAGCACCCCGCGTCCCACGCGCAGCGTGTCGGCACGGACGTGCTGGAACACCTGCCGAGCGAACGGGTCGGCTGGTGTCCCCATCAGCTCCGCTACGGCGAGGTCCAGCTCAGATGCTGGGTCTGCTGCGCTGCGGACTCGGTCGGCCAGTTTGCGGCTGCGGCTGCGCGACCACAGCTCGCTCAACGGGACCCGCTCGTTCAGGAGCGCATTCGCCGGTACGCCGAGGAACGTCGGCGCGTCACCCGGTGCGAACCGGAGCCCGGCGTACCGGGTGCCCGGTCTCGCCGTACCGGTCCAGGCCCGCGAGTCCGGCCCGGCCACCACCAGATCGTCGTCCATCAACAGCAGATCCATGCACCCGTCAGGCAGGATCAGGTAGTCCCCACCCGGCGCGGTGCGGGTCCACACGGTCGCTCCGAGCAGGAGCGCAGGGCGTTCGACGGTCACAACCCCAGTCTGCAACGCCCCACCGACAATCCAAGTCTGGGATGCGCCGCGTACGGGTGATCGTCGCCCGTGGCGGACAGGCTTCGGTTGCTGTGGACAGGCAGCTCGCCTGTCGATGGCTCGTTGCGTTTGGTGTGGCCACTGCGGGCAGCAGAGTCGGGCCGCCGAGGCACAACCTCCTCCCCGATCTGCTCGCCACCTCCCTATCTTCCCGCCGCCGCGAGGTCCGGACGCTGCCCTTGCCGGCCGCATCCGAATGCTGCGGCCGTGCCAAACCAGCTCATAGATGCCCTAGGCAACAACCATTGAACACTACGCCGATCCATACCTCCTTTCCGTTCCGGCCAACACGCCAACCCATAACCTGTGGATAAGTATTTCCCTTGAAAATAAGGGGTTCTGGCTTTGAAAACTGTCGGTGGCCCTGTCTAGAGTTAACGGTATGGAACTCCTGGGCGAGCGACCGGCGTGGTCGATGAACGGCAGCGAAGCGCTGTCGTCCATCGATTCGATCGACGCCGAGATCGCCCGCCTGGAAACCGCCCGCCTGCCCTATGTCGCGCGCGTCGACGAGACCGGGCACGCCGAAGAGCTCGGCGCCCGCAACACTGCCGAGCTGCTGGCGTTCCGGTATCGCATGGACCCGCGTAAGGCCCACGCCACGGTCCGGCTCGCCCTCGCACTGCCCAAATACGCGGCCGTCGCCGACGCGTTGCCCGACCCGGCCGTTGCGGTGCCGGTCCCGGACGGCACCGACGACACCCTCCCGCCCGAAGTCCTGCTGCGCCCTGAGCAGATGGGCGTGATCGTGTCCATGCTCGAAAAGGTCCCCGCCACGGTCCCGGTCGAGGCTCTCCGCGTCGCAGAGGAAGAGCTGGTCAAACTCGGCCGCAACATGTCGCCGGCCGAGCTGCGCAAAGCCGCCCAGCGCGCCCGCGACCTCCTCGACCAGGACGGTCCCGAGCCCGACGAGCAGAAGGCCTACGCCCGCGAACGGCTCAATCTGATCCCCGACGAACACGGTGTCCGGATCTCCG
>NZ_SMKA01000324.1 GCF_004348455.1 Kribbella albertanoniae | reverse complement strand
CCATCGGCGCCACCAGCACCTCAGCCCCCGGATCCCGCCGCCGCCACCCCTCTTCAATGGCCGCAGCCGCCTCCACCGCGGTCAACGTCCCAGCAAACTTGTCCGGCGCAATCAGCACTCGCATGCCCACATCCTCCCCCACCCCGGCGGTGGTCGCTCGCCACAGGTCAGCTCGCGGACCGCCACCACTGACCAACTCCCCCGCCACCCGAATCTCCACGCTCAGCCACGGCCCACAGCCACCCCAAGAGCCACTTTGGTCAGTGGCACAGATCCGCCCCTACACTCGCCCGGTGAACTGGCCGACCACCGCAGCCGAGGCGATCGCCGTACAGCAGCAGTTGCGCGACCAGGTCGACCGGACCGACCATGGCGGACCACCGCGGTACGCCGCCGGGCTGGATGTCGCGTACGACGGGGACCGCCTGGCCGCGGCGATCGTCGTACTGGACTGGGAGACCCTCGCCGAGGTGGATCGCGCCGTGGTCCCGGGGCGGACGGCGTTCCCGTACGTGCCCGGCCTGTTCGCCTTCCGGGAGGTGCCCGCGCTGCTCAGCGCGCTCGAGCAGCTGACAACGACACCTGACCTGCTCGTATGTGATGGGCAAGGAATTGCCCACCCGCGCCGGTTCGGGCTGGCGTCGCACCTGGGCGTGCTGACCGGGATCCCGTCGATCGGCGTGGCCAAGACCGCGTTCGTCGGTACGCACGCCGAGCCGGGACCGACCCGCGGTGCGACTGCCGACCTGACGCTCGACGACGAGGTGGTGGGTGCCGTCGTTCGGACCCAGGACCGGGTCAAGCCGGTCTACGTCTCGATCGGGCACCGGGTGAGCCTGCCGACCGCGATCAGGCACACCCTGCATCTTGCTCCGCGGTACCGCCTGCCGGAGACGACTCGCGCCGCCGACAGGCTGTGTCGCGCGGGGCTAGTCGCGGGCGGACTTGCCGGGGAGGGCGAGCATGCGGTCGAGGGCGATCTTGGCGTAGTGCTCGGTGTCGGCGTCAACCTTGATCGGGTTGACGACGTGCCCGGCGACCAGGTTCTCCAGGGTCCAGACCAGGTGCGGTAGGTCGATCCGGTTCATGGTGGCGCAGTAGCAGACGGTCTTGTCGAGGAAGACGATGTTCTTGTCGGGGTTCTGCTTGGCCAGCCGCTGGACGAGGTTGAGCTCGGTTGCCACGGCCCACGACGTACCGGGCTCGGCCTCCGCGAGCTTGTTGATGATGTATTCCGTCGACCCGACGTAGTCCGCCTTGGTGACGACCTCGTGCCGGCACTCCGGGTGCACGATCACGTTGACCCCGGGCACCCGCGAGCGCACGTCGTCGACCGACTCCGGGGTGAAGCGGCCGTGCACCGAGCAGTGCCCGCGCCACAGGATCATCTTGGCTGCCGACAGCTGCTCGCGAGTCAGCCCGCCGCCCGGCTTGTGCGGGTCGTAGACGACGCACTCGTCGAGCGAGATACCCATCTGGCGCACGGCCGTGTTCCGCCCGAGGTGCTGGTCCGGCAGGAACAACACCTTCTCGCCCTGCGCGAACGCCCACTCGAGCGCCACGTCGGCGTTGCTCGACGTACAGACCGCGCCGCCGTTGCGCCCACAGAACGCCTTGATGTCGGCGCTGGAGTTCATGTAGGTGACCGGAACCGTCACGTCAGCCACACCAGCGTCGGCGAGGGCCTCCCAGGCGGCCTCGACCTGCTGGATGCGCGCCATATCCGCCATCGAGCACCCGGCCGCCAGGTCCGGCAGGATCACCGTCTGGCTCTCGTTGGTGAGGATGTCGGCCGACTCAGCCATGAAGTGCACACCACAGAACACGATGTACGGCGCATCCGGCCGATTCGCCGCGTCCCGCGCCAGCTTGAACGAGTCCCCGGTGACGTCAGCGAACTGAATCACCTCGTCACGCTGGTAGTGGTGACCCAGCACGAACACCTGGTCACCCAGCGCAGCCTTCGCCTTCAGCGCCCGCTCCACCAGATCCGGATCCGATGCCGGCGGCAACGCACCGGGGCACTCGACCCCCCGCTCGGAGTGCGGATCTGTGTTCTGCCCCAGGAACAACAGCGGCAAGGATTTGGCCCCATCGGCAATCGTCGTCACGTCAAGCATCGTGCCACGTTTCCAGCCCCCACCCGGTGTCCCCCCTCACTGCCCGGATGCTGAAACTCAGTGGGAGACGTGGGCTCCGGCGTACCAGTTGGCCAGCAGGTCTGGGA
The DNA here is from genome assembly GCF_004348455.1 of Kribbella albertanoniae. Classification (GTDB taxonomy): domain Bacteria; phylum Actinomycetota; class Actinomycetes; order Propionibacteriales; family Kribbellaceae; genus Kribbella; species Kribbella albertanoniae. The sequence goes on along the minus strand of NZ_SMKA01000324.1, from coordinate 7,775 downwards.
GGCGGTCGGGGCCCCAGCGATCGACGGGGGTGATGCGGCCGTCGAGGGAGGCGAGGCCTTTGGCCAGGCCGCCGACTACATCGCCTTGCCAGGGGACGACGGCGCCTTCGCCGGGGCCGACGATGACGGAGGGGCCGCCGCGGTCGAGGCAGACAACGGGGCAACCAGAGGCTAGGGCTTCGGTGACTGCCCATCCGGCGGCCTCGCGCAGGGCAGGAGCCAGTACGGCGTCGGCCCGGAACATCGCGGCGAGCACCGATTCACGGGGCAGTTGGCCGGTGAACTCGACGCGATCGCGGACCCCGAGCTGCAGGGCGAGCCGCTCAGCGCGTTCCCAGTCCGGGCCGTCGCCGATGATCCGGAGCACCCAGTTGGCGGCTTCGGGGCGGGCCAGGGCGCTGATCGCGAGCAGCACGCCCTTCCACGGGATCAGGCGGCCGACGAACAGCGCGGTCTTCACGCCCGGCGGACCGAACGGCTCGTACGGGCCGGAGGCGGTGAAGCGGCTGATCGCGACGTTCGGCTGGACGACGATCTCGCGAGCATAGGGGCGGAAGGTCGCGGCTACATCGTTGTTCTGGGCAACCATCAGGTCGGCGGTCCGGGCTGCCTTGCGACCGGTCAGGTGCCGACGGATTCCCGTGTAGACGCGGCGGACCAGCTCACCGACCACACCACGCGGTCCCAGCCAATGCGCCATCGACAGCGGCGCGGTCGTCGAACCACCGACCGGCCCCCAGATCACCTTCGCCGACGACGGCCGCACCACACCGGCCGCCATCCAGTCGACGGCAAACGTCAGGTGGTGGATGACGTCGTACGAGTGCTCGGCGTGCAGCTCAGCCGCAGTCCGCGCGGCGAGCCGCTGCCAGAGCGGGTAGTACCAGTACACATCCGCCGGCCGTCGCCGTAACTTCAGCACCCAGCGCGGCAGTTCCAGCGGTACGACGGTCAGTCCGGGCACCGGCCGGATCGCCAGCTCCTCGGCGATCTCGTGCGCGAACTTCGCCCGGGTCAGCAGCCACACGTCGTGATCGCGGGCCGCCGCCTTCGCCCACGCCCAGCCGGCGCCGGGCTCGGAACCGCCCTGGGGCCGGCACGCGTACGCGCTGATCAGGACCTTCGGACGGCTCGTCATCAGCTCAGCCCCTCCAACAGGCGGCGCAGATCGGTACTTGAGGTGGACGCCGTATACGGGAAGTAGTGCACCTGCGCCCCGACCTCGCCGAGCAGCCGCTCAAGCCGAGTACCCTTTTCGGTCCCTTTCCAGTCGTCGCCCTTGAACAGGACGTCGTACCGGAGCTGTTTCCACATCTCGAACTTGTCGCTCGACCAGTCGCTGACCACCTCGTCGACCAGGCCGAGTGCCCGGACGACCTCCATCCGCTCGTCGTGCGGAACGACCGGCGGGCGGCCCTTGATCCGGGTCACCACGTCGTCCTCGACGACTCCGGCGATCAGGTGGTCACAGTGCTCGCGGGCCCGGCGCAGGATGTTCAGATGACCGATGTGGAACATGTCGTAGACACCCGGCGCGTAGCCGACACGGCCCATGATCAGATTGGCCATCAGCCGCGCACCGGCTGCAGCGCAGCCATCTCCCGGTACCACTTGACGACGGCCGCCGCCAGGAAGAGCAGGTTGATCGCGAGCAGAGCGCCGTACAGGACGGCGAACAGCGACTGAGTGCCGAAGGCAAGGAAGACCAGACACAGGACGCCGTAGTCGGTCGGTGCTATCAGCAACGACTTCAGCACGGAATCGCCACGCTGGTTGGGCTTCTGGGCGCCACCGTGGCCGCGGCGCAGCTGGTCGATCAGGATCAGCCCGAAGAACAGCACCGAGGACAGGCAGAGATACGCCAGCGGGATGAGCAGCACGAGCTCGTTGCCGAAGGCATCGAAACGGTAGAACGAGATCAGTACGGCGCTGTGCAGCAGCACGATCTTGACCGCGTCGATCATGTGGTCGAGCCACTCACCGAGCGGCGAACCGCCACCCCGCAAGCGGGCCAGCTGACCGTCGGCCGAGTCGAGCCCGTAACCGAGCACGAGCAGCGCGGTCACCGCCAGCGCAAGCCCGAACGACGGCCGTACGGTCGCGATCAGCGCGATCCCGGCCAGCGAACACAGGCCGCTGGTAATACTGACCTGGTTCGGAGTCCGGCCGGCCAGGAACGCGGTCGCCGCGAACACCCGCCCGATCCGCCGATTCACGAACCGCGAGTAAGCCGGCGTACCAGCCGAAGGCTTCTGTGCCCTGGACAGTTGAGCGACGACCTCGCCCAAGGAATGAGCGGTCATGCCACCGAGCTGCGGGACTGCCGCTGGTCGATCGCCGCGCGAAGGATGGTGCTGCGGGACATCCGGGCGTCGGGCAGCTCATGCAGACCCGACACGCCGTTCAGATCGTCCGCACCGAGGACACCGTCGAGATCGGCGGCGAACACCAGCCGGCCGGTCAGCAGACTGGGGTCCACGTCATCGATCACGAGCACTTCGTCGACTGCCCGCAGGTGCTGCAGGATCTGGACCCGCTCGACCAGCGGCACGAACGGCCGCGCGCCCCAGGCGTCCATCGCCCACTCGTCGGTCAGCACGCCGACGACCAGCCGGTCACACGCCTGGCGGGCCCGCTCGAGCACGTCGAGATGCCCGACGTGGAACAGGTCGAAGACCCCGGCCAAGAATCCGTTCTGCGGCAAACTGTGTTCCCCCTGCGGCTCCCCCACGGAGCGTCCTGTTGCGCGGCCGGGCCGATGAGCGACCTGACCGTCAGCGGTGACCCTATACCTCTGCGTCACGACGTGCCCAGCGTCCCTTCCGGATCCGTTCACCCGAGGTGTGCTCGGCGATCGCATCCGTGTAGATCCTCTCCGTGGCCGCGAGATCGCGCTCGGGGGTGAAGCGGTCCAGGTAGACCTGACGGGCTCGCTGGCCGAAGGCTACCGAAGTCGCCGGATCCGTCACCAGCTCGATCGCCTTCCGCAGGCCGTCGGTGTCACCCGGCTCGGCCAGCGCACCGGTCTCACCGTCGTCCACCAGCTCCGCCAGCGCGCCGAGCCGGGACGCGATCACCGGAACGCCGTGCGCGAACGCCTCCACCACCACGAGTCCGAAGGTCTCATACGAACGCGCCGGTACGACGACGGCGCGCGCGGATCGCAGCACATCCATGCAATCCGCCCACGGTAGTTGACCAAGTACCTGAATCGACAGGTCTTTGCGGGCCCGCTCCTCAGCCTCGGCGCGCAGCGGTCCGTCGCCGATCACGACCAGCCGGCCGAGCGAGGCAGCATCAGCCGGGCCAGGCCACGCCCGCAACAGATCCGCAAACCCCTTGTCCTCGACCAGCCGTCCGAGGAACACCACCGCATCCCCCGGCCCGGTCCGCACCTGACCGTCGTGCGGCACCGCATGCGGCTTCACCACGATCCGGTCCGCGTCGAAGCCATGAGCGACGTACCGCTCGCGCACGAACTCCGACGGCGCGATCAGCTTGGTGACGTAGCGCTGCCAGGTGTGCAGGGTGTTGTGGATGCCGATGCTGGTTGCCAGCGGCAGCGTCTGCACCCGGGACTCGCGGTAGCAGCTGTGCCGCACACCGGCCAACGGAAGCTTGCCGACGCAGGAGTCACAAGGACCACCGTCGCGCTGCAGTACGGCGTTCGCACACATCAGCCGGAAGTTGTGCAGCGTGGCCACCACCGGCAGGTCCAACCGGTGCGCCGCGCGCAGCACCGAGGGGCTGAAGAGCGGGAACGTGTTGTGCACATGCACCACATCGGGCCGATTCGCTTGCAATAGCTGTGTTAAATCGCGTTCGGCCGAAAATGACCATACGGAGCGAAACGGTAACAATGCGCGATCTTTTCGCCCCATCGCGGCGATGTCGTCGCTGTTCCGAGCGTAAAGGTCGATCTCATGTCCTGAGTTACCCAACAAATCAACCGTTTGCGCGACGACGGTGTTCTCGCCGCTGGGTTGACCACTCCGGTAACGGTTGTGCAACATGGCGACCCGCATGGCACTACCTTAAGTCTCGCGGTGGCTACGCCTGGTGTATCCAGGCCTGGTGAACCGCAACCCCGGAGGGTTTCCTTGAGCAGTAAGCGCTCTACGGCGTGGTTCGCAGCGTTCATCGCCGCGGCCGTCGCGGTCGTTACGGTCGCCCTCCCGGTGATCGCACACGAGAACAACGCCACAAGTGCCGTGAAGTCACGCACGAATTCGGATCCCTCGATCGCGGGCGGCAAGCTGCCCACGCACCAGGCGTCCAAGCCCGGCACCAAGCACCCGTCGTCGAAGGGCACAACGGGCGTGCAGCCGTCGGCTTCGAAGAAGCCCGTTCCGTCGAAGCCGGCCACGAAGCCCACCGTGCCCGTACCTCCGGTGACAGCACCGACGATTCCCGTCGTCGATCAGGGCTCGGCCGGCCCCGCTCTGGCGGGTCCTTGCCGCGGCGTGTCGATCGAGCCGGGCGACGACGCGGCGAAGGTCGTGAGCGCGGCCGCAGCCGGTACGACGTTCTGCTTCGCGGCCGGCGTCCACCGCATCGGCACGACGATCCGGCCGAAGGCGAACCAGGTGCTGGCGAGCGAGGATCGCGCCGTACTGACCGGGTCGGTGCCGTTGACCGGGTGGACCCGCGACGGTGATCGCTGGGTGGCGCGCGGGGTGCTGCCTTCGGCGTACGGGAAATCTGGGCAGTGTGAGGACAACCAGGCGAACATCTGCCATCTGCGGGAGCAGGTCTTCCTCGACGGAACGCATCTGACCCGAGTCGCGAGCCTGGGCTCGGTGGCACCGGGGACGTTCTACGCCGACTACGCCGCGGATGCCGTGTACATCGGCAGCAATCCGGCCGGGCACTCGGTCGAGATGTCGAAGACCGCGACCGCGATCGAGTCCGGCGCAACCGGTGTGGTCGTGCGCGGGCTGACCATCGAGCACTTCGCCAGCGCTCCGCAGGCCGGTGCGCTGGTGTCCGGCCCGCAGTGGAAGGTGACCGCGAACGACGTCCGCTGGAACCACGCGGTCGGCGTGATGCTGGTCAAGGCGAACAAGACCAAGGTGGACCGGAACCTGATCCACCACAACGGCCAGCTCGGCCTCGGTCAGTACAGCTCGGCCGCGGCCGACGTGACCCGCAACGTGATCAGCGAGAACAACACCGATGGCTTCTGGGTCGCCGACTGGGAGTCCGGCGGGATCAAGTCGACCCGCTCCTCCGGCACGGTCAGCGGCAACATCATCAAGGCCAACCGCGGCGTCGGCATGTGGGCCGATGTCGCCGACGACGGCCGGGTGATCAGCGGCAACAAAATCACCGGCAACGCGGCCGACGGGATCCGCTACGAGATCAGCCGCAACGGCGTGATCGAGAACAACACCATCACCGGCAACGGATTCGGTACCGGCCGCGGCTCCGGTACGTCGCTGTGGGACGGCGGCGGTATCAACGTGAACACGTCGACCGGCGTGACGATCCGGGGCAACTCGGTCTCCGGCAACGTCAACGGGATCACCATCCAGTCCCGCACCCGGGGCCTCGGACCGTGGGGCGCCTACGTCCTGCGCGATATCGAGGTCAGCGGGAACACCGTGACGATGACCGGCGGCACGCAGGCGACCGGCATGGTGCAGAACACCGCGTCCCCGGTCCCGGCGGGTGAGGTCGTGTTCTCGGCCAACAAGTACGTGCTGGACGCGCTCGGGGCCAAGCGGTTCGCCAAGTTCGGCACCAAGCTGACCGCGGACGGCTGGCAGAACGCCGGCCTGGATGCCGTCAGCACCTTCCTGGCCAACTGACGATTACTGTTCGCGACCGATTTCGCGGAGCGTGATCGATGCCTTCTGCAACGTCTGTAAATTTGGTGCATAAAGCAACGGAATGAGGGTTGCAATGACTACCCGACGTAGTACGCTGCTGACTTGAAGTCGCGCCTTGGGGGGTGCGCCGAGGAACTACGTTGCCCCCCGGAGGCTCCTCAGTGAAACCACCGCTCACCGTTCTCGCAGTAGTTGCCACCGGCACCCTGACCGTCGCCCTGCTGGCCCCCCAGGCCCTCGGCATCCCAGGCGCCGCCCCGGTCGGCCCCGTCGGTATCCGCCTACCCGACGACGCCAGCCCTGGCAGCATTGCCCACCCCACCGCCCAACTCCTGAGCGCCCACCCCGGCGCGCAGTCCACCGACACCGGACACCAGCCGGCCGCCGGCGTGCCTGATGCTGAGCAACAGTCCGCTCCTGAGCAGCTCAATCCCGGTGGGTTCTTTGGTGATCCTCAGTCCGGCGACGATCTGATCGCTATCGGGCCGGCTGACGATCCCACCGCTACACCGACGCCCACGCCGACCGCTCCCCCGTCCACGCCGGATCCGACGACACCTCCGACACCTCCGGCGCCTCCGGCGACCCCGGCGTGCTCCGGTGTGCGGATCACGCCGGAGGACGATGCGGCCAAGGTGGTGGCGGGTGCTCCGGCCGGGACGACGTTCTGCTTCAGCAAGGGGTTGCACCGGATCGGCTCGACCATCGCGCCGAAGACCAACCAGGTGCTCGCCGGCGAAACCGGTTCGGTGCTGACCGGGTCGGTTCCACTCACCCAGTGGGCGGCGAACGGTGGCGGCTGGGTGACCACGGGCGCCCTGCCTCCGGCGTACGGGCAAACCGGGCAGTGCGAGGACAACGTGGCGAACATCTGCTACCTCCGCGAACAGGTGTTCCTGGACGGCGAGCACCTGACCCGCGTCGCCTCCCGCGACAAGGTTGCCGTCGGCACCTTCTTCGCCGACTACGCCGCGAACGCCATCTACCTCGGCACCGATCCGCGCAAGCATGCGGTCGAGATGTCGAAGACCGGCACCGCGATCGCGTCCAACGCTGTCGGCGTGACAGTGCGCGACCTGACGATCGAACATTTCGCCACCCCACCGCAGGGCGGCGCACTCCAGCTCGGCCCGAAGTGGCGCGTCTCCGGCAACGAGATCCGCTGGAACCACGCCGTCGGCGCCATGCTGGTGAACGCGGACAACGCGATCCTGGAGAAGAACAGCATTCACCACAACGGCCAGCTCGGCGTCGGCCAGTACAGCACCGTCAACGGCACCATCACCCAGAACGAGGTCCGCGGCAACAACACCGACGGCTTCTGGATCGCCGACTGGGAGTCCGGCGGCATCAAGACCACCTGGTCGAACGGCGGCACCGTCACCGGCAACCTGATCAAGGAGAACCGCGGCGTCGGGCTGTGGAGCGACGCCTACGACGACAACCGGACCTTCAGCGACAACACGATCGTCGACAACGCGGCCGACGGCATCCGCTTCGAGATCGGCCGCAACGGCGTGATCGAGAAGAACCTCGTCACCGGCAACGGCCACGGCACCGGCCGCGGCTCCGGCAAGTCCCTGTGGGACGGCGGCGGCATCAACGTCAATACCTCGTCGAACGTCGCCGTCCGCGACAACGTGGTGGCCAACAACGTGAACGGCATCGCCATCCAGTCCCGCACCCGCGGCTCCGGCCCCTGGGGCGTCAACGTACTCCGCGACATCACCGTCACCGGCAACCTGATCACCATGCGCGGCGGCACCACCGCCACCGGCATGGTGCAGAACTCCGGCGCCGTCATCCCCGCCGGCGAAGTCACCCTCGACAAGAACACCTACCGCCTCGACAGCCTCACCTCCACCCGCTTCCAGAAAACCGGCCGCTGGTACACCGCCCGCCAATGGCAGCAACAAGGCCTCGACACCACCAGCACCTTCACCC
>NZ_SMKA01000323.1 GCF_004348455.1 Kribbella albertanoniae | reverse complement strand
GAGGTGGGGGTTGGTGTCGGGGGTGCCTGTCATGAGGTGTTCGAGGAGGGTGGCGGCTTGGCGGCCTAGTTGGTCTCGGGGCATGGCGACGGTGGTGAGGGTGGCCTGGCCGGTCCAGTCGAGGGAGAGGTTGTCGAAGCCGATGAGCGAGAGGTCGGTTGGTACGTCGATGCCGAGTTCGCGCAGGCGAGACAGAGCGCCCTGGGCGACCAGGTCGTTGTAGGTGACGACTGCGGTGGCGGGGGTCTGGCGGATCCGGTCGGCGGTGGCGTACCCGTCGGCGGCGGTGGCGCCGCAGGGGATCACGGTCAGGCGGAGGCCGAAGGCGGCTGCGGCTTCCAGGGCGCGGATGCGTTCGCCGTTCGCCCAGGAGGCTTCGGGGCCGCTGAGGTAGGCGACCTCGCGGTGGCCGAGTTGGGCGAGATGTCCGCAGATGAGCGTCGTACCGCCGTAGAAGTCGACCGAGATCGACGGTACGGCGAGGCCGGGGACGATGCGGTTGACGAGAACCATCGGATGCCCGCGGTCGGCCAGGGCGACGAGCTGCTCGCGGGGCATCCGGGGTGAGCAGAGCAGGAGGCCGTCGCAGCTGCGGAGGAGGTCGGCGACAAGCTCGGGTTCGACGGCCGGGTCTTCCTCGGACTCCATGATCATCACCCGGTGGCCGTTCGCGCGGGCGACGGCGCTGACGGCTTTGAGGATCTCCGGGAAGTACGGGTTGGCGAGGTCCGGGACGAGTACGCCGATCGTGCCCCAGCGCCCCTTGGCCAGTCCTTGCGCGGCTGCGTTCGGCCGGTAGCCGAGGGTGCGGACGGCCGCTTGGACGCGGTCGGCGAGGGCGGCGTCGACCTTGGCCGTCCCGTTCAGCACCCGGGAGACGGTGGCCGGCGAGACGCCGGCGGCCGCACCGACATCGGTGATCGTCACTCGCTGGGTGTTGGCCCGCAACCGTCTCACCTCCCTGAAAGCCCTTCCTCAGGATCGATCATCCACAAGGTCATGCACAACCTGTGGATATGAAACCGCTTTCTCAGCCCTTGCCGCGACCGACCCGCCGGATCTACTCTGGGCGGACCTGATCTTGGCAAGCGCTTACCCACAGGAGTGAGGCTCGTGAGTCACGGCGTATTCGCGTACACCTGGGACCTGGTCGGCGACCCGGAGGCCGCGGCCCGGATCGCCGGGCTCGGCGCCGGCACCGTGACCCTGCAGGCGGCGTACCACTCGGTCCGCGGGATCACCCCGTGGCACCCGGCCCACCGCGTCGTCCACGCCGAACACGCAGCGGCCTACTTCCCGCTCTGCGAAGACCGCTGGCCCGGCCTCCGTCCACTCGCGCCCAGCTGGGGTGTGGATAACCCCGACCGCTTCGGTACGGCGGCCGCCGCGCTCACCGCCGCCGGTATGGCGGTCGAGGCGTGGCTGGTGCTCACCCACTCGTCGGCGGTCGGTTCGGCCCACCCGGATGTGACCGTGCGGAACGCGTACGGCGAGCGCTACCCCTACGCGCTGTGTCCGTCGCACCAGGCGGTCCGCGACTATGCGCTGACGATCGTGAGCGAGGTCTGCTCCCAGTACGACGTCGATCTGATGCTCGAAGCTTGCGGCTGGCTCGGCTTCGACCACGGCAGCCACCACGAGAAGACCGAAGGCGCTGAGCTCTCGGCCACCGCACGCCGCCTACTCTCGCTCTGCTTCTGCCCAGCCTGCCGTACGGCGATCGGCCCCGAAGCCGACCGCCTAGCCCGCGCAGTCCGGTCAGCTGTGGACAGCGAACTCCAAGGATCGGGTCCCGCCGAACTGGTCGACGCGGCCGCCTTGCTCGCTCACCGGACGACGGTGATCGGTGAGTTGGTGAGCGAGGCGAAGTCCCTGGCCAGCCATCGCCGACTGTTGCTGATGGCAACCGACGACCCGTGGGTGACCGGCCCCGACGTCGGCGTGGACTTCCAGACAGTCACGCCAGACGCCTTCGTCCTCAAATGCTGGGGCGACACCCAAGCAGCCGTCCGCCAGTTGAAGGCCGCAGCCGAACGAACCACCATCCCCCTGATCGCCAACGTGACCGCACTCGACACCGAATGGAACGGCGTCACGGAGTTACTCCAAGCCGGCGCAAGCGGAGTCAGGTACTACCACGCAGGCCTCGCATCCAAAGCCCGCCTCGACCGCATCCGCACCGCAGTAGCCGAGGCGTCAGCATGAGTACGACGCTCGTCATCCTTCCACCGCAAGATCCGGAGACTGCGGACTGGCCGAGCCGATTGGAAGCGGCTGTGCCGGGCATCCGGGTGCTGCGACCCGACGGTGACGCGTTAGACGCAATCGCGGTGGCGGATGCGGCGTACGGCGTACTGCCTGAGGAGCTGTTGAGGCGGGCGGAGCGGTTGAGGTGGTTGCAGGCTCCGCAGGCTGGGCCTGCACCGGAGTTCTACTACCCTGCGCTGGTTGAGCATTCGGTGTGTGTGACGAATATGCGGGACACGTACACCGATCACGTGGCTGCGCACACGTTGGCGTTGGTGCTTGCGATGGCTCGGGGATTGCCTCGGTACATCCGAGATCAGCAAACCGCCGAATGGGCGCCGGACTGGGATCCGGGTTCGGTACTGGCGCTTGGTGAGGCGTCGGCGCTTGTTGTCGGGGCGGGCGCGGTGGGTGCGGAGGTTGGTCGGCTGTTGAGCGTGTTCGGGGTAGCGGTCACCGGAGTTGATGCGCGGATCACCCAAGCGCCAAGGGGGTTTGTGGCGATGCATCCGGTGGACAAGCTGGACGAACTGCTCCCGGACGCCGACATTGTCGTGCTGACAGTGCCACACACGCCGGCGACCGAGGGGATGATCGACGCCGAGCGGCTCCGGCGGTTCAAGCCGACTGCGCTGTTCGTGAACGTCGGACGTGGCCCGACGGTCCGGCTCGACGATCTTGTGGAGATCCGGCTCGGCGGGATCGCGCTCGATGTGTTCGAGACCGAGCCGCTTCCACCGGCCCACCCGTTGTGGTCACGGCCCGACGTACTGATCACGCCGCATGTGGCCGGTGCTGGGCCGCATGCCGCCGAACGACGCTTCGCCGTACTGCTGGAGAACACCCGTCGGTTCCTCGCTGGGGACCCGTTGATCAACCAGGTCGACAAAGCCCAGCGGTTCTGATGATTGTCCCACCGCCCCGAAGGAGAACAGCATGTTCGTCCGAGCACTCCTCGCCACCACACTGCTGGCGGCGTCGGCCGCCGTACCCACCGCCACTGCTGCGACCACCGCCTGTTCCACGCCTGGTGACGTGCTGAACCTGGCCAACTGGAAGCTGCAACTGCCGGTCGACGACCCGAACCAGTCGGGCACGCAGGTGCTGGAGATCAGCCAGCCAAGACTTGCCGGCTACGAACTGAACCCGTGGTTCATCGACCAGCCGAACTGCAATGGCGTCCGCTTCCGCAACGCGGTGAACGGCGTCACGACCCCGAACACCACCTACGCCCGCTCCGAGCTCCGCGAGATGCGCAACGGCTCGGGCGCATCCTGGTCCTCGACTTCCGGCGTCCATACGATGATCATCGACCAGGCCATCACGCACCGCCCGAACACCAAGCCGCAGGTCGTCGCCGGCCAGATCCACAACGGCAACGACATGGCGACCTTCCGCCTCGACGGCTCCAGCCTGTACGTCACGGACGAGAACAACACGCGCTACAAGCTTGTCGACGGCAACTACACGCTGGGGAAGCGATTCCAGGCCAAGTTCGTGGTCAGCAACGGCTCGATCAAGGCGTACTACAACAACATGCTGCAGGCAACGATCCCGAAATCGTTCACCGGCGGCTACTTCAAGGCCGGCGTCTACACCCAGGCCAACTGCACGAACTCCTCACCCTGCGAGACCAGCAACTACGGCGAAACCATCGTCTACAACCTCACCGTTACTCACAGCTGACGCCTCACTGGGCCTCGATCAGGTTGGTCGAGGCCCAGCTGGTGATGTCGTCGCGACGGATCGCGGCGGCCATCAGGTCTGGAAAGCGGTCCGGCGTACAAGCAAAGGTCGGTACGCCGAGCTCCACGAGCGCGGCCGCGTTCTCGGCGTCGTACGACGGGGTGCCGGAATCGGCCAGCGCCAGCAGCGCGATCACCTGCACACCTGCTTCGACCAAACCACGGGCCCGCCGCAACAATTCCTCCCGGACTCCACCTTCGTAGAGATCGGAGATCAGCACGAGAACGGTCTCCGACGGTTTGGTGACCAACTGCTCGCAGTACGCGAGCGCCCGGTTGATATCCGTCCCGCCACCCAACTGAGTCCCGAACAGTACGTCGACCGGGTCGTCCAGCTGATCGGTCAGATCGACCACCGCGGTGTCGAACACCACGAGACTCGTCTTCAACGTCCGGATCGACCCGAGCACCGCCCCGAACAACGCGGCGTACACGACCGACTCAGCCATCGACCCCGACTGATCAATAGCCAGTACGACGTCCCGCTGCACGCTGTGATTCCGCCGCGCATACCCGATGAGCCGGTCCGGGACGATCGTGCCGAGTGTGGGTGAGAAGTGTTTGAGGTTGGCCCGGATCGTCCGGTCCCAGTCGATATCGGAGTGCCGCGGCCGGCCGGTGCGCCCGGCACGGTCGAGGGCACCGGTGACCGCCGCCTTGGTGCGCTCGGCGAGTCGCGCCTCCAGCTCCGCGACCACACGGCCGACCACCTCACGAGCGGTCTGCTTGGTCTCCTCGGGCATGACCTCGTTGAGCGCCATCAGCGTGCTCACCAGATGCACATCCGGCTCAACCGCGTTCAGCAGCTCAGGCTCCATCAGCATCCGAGTGATCCCGAGGCGATCAACCGCATCCCGCTGCATCACCTGGACAACCGTGCTCGGGAAGTACTGCCGGATGTCACCCAACCAACGAGCCACCCGTGGCGCCGATGACCCCAGGCCGGCGGCCCGCTGACCACCCTGATCGCCGGGTACAGCGTCGTACAGGGCGGCGAGCGCCTTGTCGATCGACTGGTCTGCACCGGACAGCGTCGTACCGGTCTCGGGGTCGGCTTCGCTGCCAAGCACGAGTCGCCAGCGGCGTAGTCGCTCGTCCATCAAACCCCCAGCAACTGCGCGACCACTGGCAGCACGGAGGCAGCCAGCTCGGCGTCAAGGTCGTCGTCATTGGCAACCACCACACTCCCGGGATCGGCAAGCACCTTCGCTCGAGCCCCGATCGTACGCCGCTCTGGAGCCGCGAAAGTGCCAAAAGTCCTTCGCAGCAACGGCAAAACTTCGACGAACGCATCATCCGGAATCGCACCCAGCCAAGCATCGACCAACCCCAGCAGGCGCTCGTCGTGCACGAGCAGCAGACCGCCACCGGCGAGGAAGCCCTCGACAAACCCGGCCGCATCGACGGTCGGCGTACCGGGCGACAACGCACGACCCAACCTGAGCGCGATCTCGTGATCCGGAAGCCGTGACGTGTCGAGCATCAACCGCGTCAACCGCCCGCGGATCAACGGCGGCACCGAAGGCCGATCGCTGAGACCCTCCAAGGTGCGCAACCACTCAGCCCGAACCTCTTCGGCCAGCAGTGCGGTCGCATCCTGTACGCCGTCGATCAACTGCTGTACGGCGTTCGCCGCCTCCGGGTCGAGTCCGTGGACGGTGCGGCCGAGGCCTGCGCAGATCCGCGACACCATCCGGCTCGCGACCGTACCGAGCCCGGCAGTGTCGGTCCCGCGAACATCGCCGTACCGGGACGAACGAGCCAACGCGGGCAACGCCTCCATCAGGTGACCGACATCCGCATCGGCGGCCGCTCTGGTGTCGACGCCCTGCAGAAGATCGGGCAGAGCGTCGGACAGGTCGGCGAGGAGGGATTTCTCCAGCGCAGCAGTGATTTGTGCGAGCGTCGACGAATCGGCCGCGACCTTGAGCATGACCGTGGTCGCGGCGCCGACGACCGTCGTACCGTGGGCGCCCGCGGCAACGAGTTCAACCTCGAGACCGGGATCCCAGATCAGCTTCCACATCTCCCGGAAGGTGCCTTGCGCGCGTCGTTCGTCGGCCGCCGGGACACCCCAGTGCACGCCGAGAATCCGGAGGCGATGCAGGAGCCGCGACTTCAGCAGGTCGTTCGCCTTGCGCAGGTCAAGCTCGATCACGCGCTCGGTCGCGTCTCGGCGCAGTCGTAGCGACCGCGCCTGGGCCGCGAGATCGGCGGCCACCGGCGCTTGTGGAGTCTCACCTGGTACCGATCCGAGCAGCTCACCGACGACCGCTTCGCGGGTGACGAGGTTAAGGAGAACATCGTTTCCGTTGCAGAGCACTGCTCTCGTTGCTTCGGTCACCTCGCTCAGCCCGGCCAGTGGACGCTCGCGCAAAGCGGCCAAGGTATCGGCGAGCCGGACCGCCTCGATCACATGCGCGCTCGACACCGGCAGGTCCTCGGCGCGCAGCACCTGGGCCACCTTGGTCAGCCAGCGGGTGGTGATCTGGTCCGGCGCGGTGAACAGGTGGTGGTACCAACCGGGCGAGGTGATACCGGCGCCGTACCCGCTGGCCGCCGCGAGCCGACCGTGCGTCCACGGCACCCAGGTGCAAGCGACCTTCCGCTTCGGCAAGCCCTTCAGGATGCGGGCATCATGTGCGGCCGTAGGCAATGGAGCTTCCAGCGCGGGAACATGCCAGGCGCCACAAACCACGGCGATCCGCTCGAACCCCTCGCGGATCGCCTTCCGCAGTACGGTCCGCATATAGGCCTCGCGTTGCGCCTCCCTGCCGCTCGCTTCCTCGTCATGCCGCAGTTCACGCATCGCATCAGCAATCACGGTGAACGGCTCGGCGCCATCCCGCCGCGACTCGATCACGTCGTCCCACCAGCGCTCGGGATCGTCGTACCCGCCCGCGTTCGCCAGTGTCGCCAACGGATCCATCGACACACCTCGCCGACCCTCGCGACCGGACGAAGCGAACTGATGCGCCGCCGGCAGATCGCAGAACCGCACCGGTACGTCGGCCGCTAGCGCGTACTTGATCGCCTGCCATTCCGGACTGAACACCGCAAACGGCCAGAACGCCGCCCGCGTCGAATCGTCCATCGCATAAGCCAGCAAGGCGACCGGCGGTTCCATCTCCTCCGACGCCGCCAGCCCGACGACCTTGTCGGCCTCCGGCGGCCCCTCGATCAGCACAATATCCGGCCGCAACTCGTTGAGTGCAGCCGCGACCGCCCGCGCCGATCCCGGACCGTGATGCCGAATCCCGAGCAGGTGAACGGTCATCCGGAAATCTCTCGCGCGGCACGATAGAACGGCGCCCAGTCGTCGCGCTCGCGGACCACGGTCTCGAGGTATTCCGACCAGACGACGCGATCCGCGGACGGGTCTTTCACGACCGCGCCGAGGATGCCACCGGCCACGTCGGTCGGCCGCAGGACGCCGTCCCCGAAGTGCGCGGCGAGGGCGAGACCGCCGGTGACCACGCTGATCGCCTCCGCCGTTGACAACGTGCCGGATGGCGACTTGACCGCCGTGCGACCATCTTCGGTCCGGCCCGAACGCAGCTCGCGGAAGATCGTCACCACCCGGCGGATCTCGTCGAGGGCGTCATCGGCCTGCGGCAGCTCGAGCGCCGACCCGAGCTGCGCGACCCGGCGGGACACGATCTCGACCTCGTCCTCGGCATTGTCCGGCAGCGGCAGTACGACGGTGTTGAATCGGCGGCGCAGCGCGGACGAGAGCTCGTTGATGCCCTTGTCGCGATCGTTGGCCGTGGCAATGACATTGAATCCCTTACGGGCTTGGACTTCCGTCGCCAGCTCGGGGATCGGCAGCGTCTTCTCGGACAGGATCGTGATCAACGCATCCTGTACGTCGGACGGCATCCGGGTCAGCTCCTCGATCCGGGCGATCTTCGCGTCGGCCATCGCCCGCTGCACCGGACTCGGCACCAGCGCCGCCTCACTGGGGCCCTGGGCAATCAATTGCGCGTAGTTCCACCCGTAGCGGATCGCCTCCTCGGCCGTCCCCGCGGTCCCCTGCACGAGCAACGTCGAGTCCCCGCTGATCGCCGCCGCGAGATGCTCACTCACCCACGTCTTCGCCGTACCGGGGACACCGAGCAGCAACAGCGCCCGGTCGGTCGCCAACGTCGCGACCGCAACCTCGATCAGCCGGCGCGGGCCGACGTACTTGGGTGAGATCTCGGTGTCCCCGGCCTTCCCACCCAGCAAGTAGGTGACCACCGCCGCGGGCGACAACAGCCACGCCGGCGGGCGCGCCCGGTCGTCCGCCGCCGCCAGCGCGGCCAGCTCCCCGGCGTACTCGGTCTCGGCATGCGGCCGCAGTACTTCAGTCATGAGAGCTCCTCATACAGTTCACGGCGGAAGGTCAGGGTTTCGACGAGTCGGCGGCGCCAGGTGTCTTCTTCGCCGGTCGGTTCGCGGGTGATCGGATGGTCCAGTACGTCGGGCGGCGCGGCGCGGGCGGTCACGCTGGCCAGGCGGGCCCAGTCGCGCGCGGTGCCGACCTTGGCCAGCTGGTCGAGCAGCATGGTCGCGAGCGAGGCCGGCCAAGGGACGGGGAGGCCGCCGACCAGCTCGGTGATGTCGACGGTTTTGCGCAGGGACTCGACTGCGTGGGCCCACTCGTCGGACGGGAGCAGTTTGAGAAGCTCGGCGGGGCTGCGGGTGCCGGTGCTGGCGTTGGTTCGCAGAAGCTCGCGGGCCCAGTCGGCGGAGGCTTCGCGGATGGTTGCCTCGGTCAACCCGGCTTGCAGGACTTCGGGTGCGCAGCCTTCGACCGGTAGTTGCAGCCAGGCCTGGTCCATCGCCGATAAGGGGGTGACGGCAACGATCTGGCGGAACCAGTTGGCGCGCTTGCCGATTCCTTCCATCGCCTCGGAGACTAGGCCGTCGCGTTCCATTGCTGCGTTGAGTTGTCGGGGCAGGTCGACGGTGAGAACGCCTTGGCTGACGAGCAGGTGGGCGTGCAGGCGCTCGGTCATGCGGTGGCTGAGGCGGCTGCCCGACAGGCGGGTCAACAGTCCGGCGGCGACTCGCCGTACCTCTCGAGAGCGGTCGTCGAGCGCTGACTCGAGGAACTCCTCGTCGGCTGCGGACAGACCCTCTCTGAGCAGTGCGAGGAAATCGGCGCGTGTTGCTGCGGATTCGGTCGGCCAGACTTCGCTGAGCGCATCCAAGGCCGCGGCAGGATCGGTACGACGGAGGTCACGCAACCAGCTGCGTCGTTGCAGGGGATCGCCGTGGGTCCATAGTTCGGGGTTGTTGCTGTCGGCAACCGCTGCATGGAGGAAACGCCAGTCTGGGTTGAGGTCTGCTAGCCAGTGCGCGCGGCGCCCGGCGGCCGCGATCACGAGAGGCCGGTACTCCGCTCGGTTGCGCGCATGGTCGGCCAGTGCTGGCAGGTACTCCGGTGGCACGCCCCAGCCCCGCGCGTCCGCAGCCCGCAACCACTCCCCGAGCGCGGTCGTCTGAAACCCACCGAGCATCGCCGCCAACCGCCGGATCGCCACCGGCCGCGGCAACGGCCGATCCTCCCCAGGCACCGTCGGCAACGGCTCCAGCTCACTCAACGGCTGACGCCCGGCCCGCCGATAGAGCGTCGCCAACGCCGCCGCGTCCAGCAATCCCCCGTCACCAAGGCGTTCCTGAATCGCCTCCGGCAACTCCTCGAAGTGTGCGGGCCGCCGCTCAGTCCCCAACAACGCCGAACTCACCAGCCCGTCCCACCCCTTCACAGCAGCACCGGGCGGTCGGCGTGCCAGCAGGTCATAGGGCGGAAGCCGGCTCGGTTCCATTCGCCGGCGACGGTGATCGGGTCGCCGGCTGAGACGGCCAGGAGCTTCCACGGGTCTATGCCGGGGAGGAGTTCGAGGGCGTCGCCTTCGAGATCGACGAGGGCCCAACCTTCGCCGTACCGGGCTGGGCGGACGTCTTGGAGGACTAGGGGCCAGCGCTCGTTCCACGGGTCGGCGGCGACGGATTCGACGTACGACGCCAAGGCCTGGTGGGCGGTGGATCCGGAGGGG
>NZ_SMKA01000322.1 GCF_004348455.1 Kribbella albertanoniae | reverse complement strand
CCCCCACCTCCCCCGACCTCGACACCCTCCTCCACACGGCCGACCAGGCCATGTACAACGCCAAACACCACCGCCCCTGAGCTGGCGTCAGGCTCGTCCCCTGGTCGCAGGAAGCCCGACGGCATCGGCGAACTCCTGCGAGAAGACAGCCATCACGTCGTCGGTCCCCAAATAGAAGCGCCCATCCGCCGGCCACTGTGCGGCGCGGCCTGCGACAAGCCATGCGGTGGCTGCAGGTGCGCGAAGCTCGACGGCTATCGGTAGGCGGTGTCCGTAGTCGCCTTCGGACCAAAGGATGTCGGCTCCTAGGAGGGGAACCCCGACAAGCGCTGACCACGAGGGATGCTCCGTTACATCCACCTCTGCTGCTCCCCCAGGCTGTCCGATCAAGGACAGCTGGCTGGACATGGGCTCCCGGTAGACCTCCAGGCCGTGGTAGTCGAAACTCCAGCCCCACACTGCGGAGTACTGGACTCCGTTCTCGGCGAGCAGGCCGACACCCATCGTGGGTTCGTGCCACCCGCCGAAATCCCACTCGTCAACCTCGATGCCATCGTCGCTGATGTTCAGCGGGTAGTACCTCACCGCCGCCAGGCGCACGCCGGACAGACTTTCGACAGTGCTCCGGAACGCATCCTCAGTGAGCTTCGGCGACGACATCCCACCAGTGTCGTATGCCTCTACCCACTGAGGCGACCGAGATTGTCGCCAGCATTGAGCTCAGCGGCGCCCGGCCCACGCCTCCATCTGCTCGACCGCCCAGTCGTTGCGCGCAGTGACGCCCGGCGCCATGCCGCCCACGTCGGCAAAGGCTGCGATCGGCGTCCACCGCTGGTGTCCTTTCGACTCCCAAACGACTGAGGGAAACAAGCCGATCTTCCGGATTGCCGACCGCTTGATCCGGCGCGACCAGAAGAAACCTCGAACCACGATCTCCGAGCCGTCGAGCAAAACCCCCAGCCGAAAGCCGCGGACCGTCAACCATGCTGCCAGCGGCGCCGTCACCAGCAACGACTTGAGGTCGAAGCTCGCTAGGCCGAACACCACCAACGCCAGCGGCATCACCAGGTTCGCCACCCGGGTGATCATCAACGGCCGAAGGTACATACAGGAATTGTCCCCTGTCTGGGTTCGGATCCTTGGAGCACAGGTGAGGATCGTGCGGACGTCAGCGGGGCGCGCGGCCGCAGAGGTAGGTGCTGGTATCGAGTAAGTCTTGGGTGATTCGGATGCCGGTGAGGTGTTCGGCGAGGGCGAAGGCGGCGGGGGTGCGCAAGGAGGGGTCGCGCTCGTTGAGTGGGCGGAGGTCGAAGCCGACTTGTTCCATGATGTCGACGAGACCGTCGGGGTCACTGCCCTCGCGGCGGTCGGCGACGAACGGTTCGAAGCGGAGGCGGAGGTTGCCGTCCTCCAGCCAGTAGAACCAGTCCTCGGCATCAACGTTGCTGTAGTGCGAGAGCACGCGGGTGCCCTCCGACAGCGGCAGCAGGACAGGCATGCTGATGCCCAGGATGCCGATCCATTCGAGTAGCAGCGTCCAACCGTCGAGTTGGGTGGCGCCGATGCCGTAGCGGCCGTCGCCGTCGGGGTAGCGGCGGGGGAAGCTCTTCTCGGCGAAGGTAATGAACGCGCTGAGCCCGGACACGTGTTCCGTTGGTCTGGCGTCGATGCGGCGAAGCGCCTCCGTTGGATCAATACCTTCGACCATGGTCAGGCAATAGGCGTAGCTCAGCTGGGTGTCTTTGAACCAGAGATAGTCCTGAGCGTTCATGAGCCAAGCTTGGCGAGGGCTTTGTCGGTGAGGCGGTACACGGTCCATTCGTCTTGGGGGGTGGCGCCTAGGGACTTGTAGAAGTCGATGGCTGGGGTGTTCCAGTTGAGGACTGACCATTCGAGGCGTTCGTAGTTGTTGGTGACGCATTCTTGGGCCAGGGCGGTCAACAAGGCTTTGCCTAGGCCGGTGCCTCGGGCTTCGGGGCGGACGAAGAGGTCTTCGAGGTAGATGCCGTGGACGCCGCGCCAGGTGGAGAAGCTGAGGAACCAGATGGCGCAGCCGACGATGCGGTCGTCGAGGAGGGCCACGTGGGCGAAGACGGCGGGGGTTTCGCCGAAGAGGGCGGTCTGCAGTTGCTCGGCTGTCAGGTGGCATTCGTCGGGGGCTCGTTCGTAGTCGGCCAGGGCGTAGACGAGCTCGACGATGGCAGGGACGTCTTCGAGAACGGCACGGCGTACGGTCATGCCGCCATCCTGCCAGCGCACTGATTTCACCTCAGCGACAGACCTTCGACACCTGGCGCGAGAACAGTGAAGGCCGCCAAAGAAAGGTAAATAGCCTTCCCTGAACCCGCCTCGTCCAGGAGGTATTTTTCATGACCGTTTCACGCCGCCGCTTCCTCGCCGCGGGTGGTGCGGGCTCGGCCGCCGTACTGCTCGGCACCGGCGCCTGGGACGCCTCGACCACGTACGCCGCGCCGGCTGCCGCCGGTAATCCGTTCACGCTCGGCGTTGCTTCCGGCGACCCGCAGTACGAGAGCGTCGTGCTGTGGACCCGGCTCGCCACCGACCCGTTCGCCGTCGACGGCAAGGGCGGGATGCCCGGTCGCAACGTCCGCGTCCAGTACGAGGTCGCCCTTGACGAGCACTTCCGGTACGTCGTTCGCCGCGACTCAGTGATCGCGACTCCGGAGCTAGGCCACTCGGTGCACCCCGAGATCCGCGGGCTGCTGCCGGATCACGTCTACTACTACCGCTTCCGCACCGGCAACCAGGTGTCCGCGATCGGCCGGACGCGGACCACGCCGCACCCGTTCGCGAGCCCGCGGCAACTCAGGTTCGCGTTCGCGTCGTGCAACGCCTGGCAGGACGGGTTCTTCACGGCGTACGACCACATGGCCACCGAGGACCTCGACCTGGTCGTCCACCTCGGCGACTACCTGTACGAGTCCGGCGTCAAGACGAACAGGCGCGGTGTCGTGACGGATCCGCGGTTCCACGGTGAGACGTTCGACCTGGCTCGCTACCGGCTGCAGTACTCGCTCTACAAGACCGAGGCGCCGCTGCAGGCCGCGCACGCCGCGCACCCGTGGATCCACACGATCGACGACCACGAGGTGGAGAACAACTGGGCCGGCGACCTGTCTCAGGCCGACACCGAGCCGGACCAGGATCCGGTGGTGTTCCGGGCCCGCCGGGCGGACGCGTTCCAGGCGATGTACGAGAACATGCCGCTGCGGCACGACCAGATGCCGTCCGGCCCGGCGGTTCGGTTGCACCGGCGCCTTCCGTACGGGCGGCTGGCCGACATCACCATGCTCGACACCCGGCAGTACCGCTCCGACCAGCCGTGCGGCGACGGTGACTCGTCGACCTGCACCGACCGGTTCAACCCGGACAACACGATGCTCGGCGGCAAGCAGCGCGCCTGGCTGCTGGACGGTTTCCAGCGGTCGAACGCCCGCTGGCAGATCCTCGGTAACCAGGCGCCGATGGGTCAGACCGACTGGACACCTGGCCCCGAGACGCGGGTCTGGTTGGACCCCTGGGACGGTTATGTTGCCGAGCGCAACAAGGTGCTCGGGGCAGCGCAGGACAGTGGCGTCCGCAACCTGGTCGTCATCACCGGCGACCGGCACCAGAACTACGCCCTCGAACTCAAGCGCGACTACGACGCCCCGGAGTCCGCGGCCGTCGGCACCGAGTTCGTCGGTACGTCGATCACCAGCGGCGGCGACGGCGCGGACCTGACGGACCAGGGCAAGCAGTTCCTGGCCGCCAACCCGCACCTCAAGTTCTTCAACAGCCAGCGCGGTTACGTCCGCGTCACCGTTGACCAGAAGCAGTGGCGCTCCGACTTCCGCGTCCTCCCGTACGTGCAGACTCCGGGCGCAACGATCAGCACGCGCGCGACGTACATCGTGGAGGACCGCAACCCGCACGTCCACTCGGCCTAGGCTGCGAGGCCGCCGTCCACCGGCAGCACGGTTCCGGTCACGTACGACGATCGGTCGCTGAGCAGCCAGGCGGCGGCCTGCGCGATCTCGTCGGGCTGCGCGGCCCGACGCAAAGGCGTTTGAGCGTTGAGTCCGTCGATCACCCCGGGCGTCGCGCGGTCCCAGTCGCGCAGCATCTCGGTGAGCGTCGTCCCCGGCGCGATCGCGTTCACCCGGATGTTCTCCGGCCCGTACGTCGCCGCGGCCGATGCCGTCAGACTGTGCCCCGCCCGCTTCACCGCGCCGTACCCAGGCAGTGCCGGGTTAGGCATCAGACCACCGATGCTGGACGTGTTCACGATGCTCCCGCCACCACCACCGGCGCGAAATGCGGTGACCTCGGCAACCATCGCGACCCACAGTCCGCGCAGATTGACGGCGTACAGCTCGTCCATCACGTCGACGGACAGCTCGTCCATCGGGCCGGGTGGTTGCCCTCTCGCCCCATTGTTGAAGGCACCGTCGAGACGCCCGTACTGCGTCACCGTCCGCTCGACCGCGGTTCGGATCGCGTCCGGGTCGGCCAGGTCACAGACGACGTACGAGGCACCGGTCTCCGCCGCGACCCCGGCCAACTGCTCCTCGCTCCGCGCGGCGAGCATCACCTGGGCTCCTTCGGCCACGAACAGCCGGGCTGCCGCGGCACCGATCCCCCGCCCGGCGCCGGTGATGAAAATCGTCTTTCCTTCCAGCAATCTCTCCATGCAGCCCACCCTGACCATCTGCGAAGTCCGCAACCAGGCACCAGGAGTACCTGGCTGTACGGCGCGCCCCGGCGCACACTGGACGACGTGGACAAACCCGAGCTGGCCGCCTTCCTCCGCAGCCGCCGTGAGCGCATCGGCCCGGCCGAAGCGGGTCTGCCCGCGGGACGACGACGCCGTACGCCGGGACTTCGCCGGGAGGAGGTCGCCCAGCTGGCGTTCATCTCGACCGAGTACTACACCCGGCTGGAGCAGGCCCGCGCCCCGCATCCGTCGTACGAGGTGCTGGCCGGGATAGCCCGGGCGCTGCGGCTATCCGATGCCGAGCGCAACTACCTGTACCGGCTGGCCGACGTACCGGTGACGCCGCCCGGCCCGTCGCGGGTCGTGCGGCAGAGCATCCTCGACCTGATCGAGCGGCTGCCGACCACGGTCGCGATCGTGTTGTCCGCGACGTACGAGGTGATCGCGTGGAACCACCTCGCCGCCGCCCTGCTGGAGGACTTCTCGCAGCGGTCGCGACAGGACCGCAACCTGCTACGGCGGGAGTTTCTCGGTCCCCGCTCGGCGGGCGGCAGGGTCTTCGGGGCCTCCGACGGCGACCAGTTCGCGCGGAATGCCACCAACTACCTCCGCGCGACGGCGGCGCGGTATCCGGATGACCCGGAAGTACAGGGGCTGATCGCCGATCTGCTGGTCGGCAGCCCGCGGTTCGCCGAACTGTGGCAGGCCCACGAGGTCGCGGCCGAACCGGCGCTCTGCAAGACCTTCGATCATCCGCTGGTCGGCCTGATCAGCGTGAACTGCGATGCGCTCGCGATCCCGGACCGCGACCAGCAACTCATCCTCTACACCGCGCCCCCCGGATCACCGTCGGAGGAAGCGCTCAAGCTGCTGGCCGTGATCGGTACCCAGGAGCTGATTCAGTAGCCGGAGTGCTGGGTGCGTTCGCATATTCCTGTTGGAGTTCCTGGTTCAGGTGGGGGAAGTTGGAAGACATGGGAACCCAGACGAAGAACACCCGGACCATCGGCGACGTCCAGGTCAGCCCGATCGGGCTCGGCGCGATGCCGATGTCGATCGAGGGCCGGCCCGACGAGGCCCGGTCGATCGCGACCATCCACGCCGCGCTGGACGCCGGCATCACGCTGATCGACACCGCCGACGCGTACCACCTGACCGCGACCGACGACGGTCACAACGAGACCCTGATCGCCAAGGCCCTCGCGTCGTACGGCGGTGACACGTCGGACGTCCTGGTCGCCACCAAGGGTGGTCACCTCCGCCCGGGCGACGGGAGCTGGACGCTGAACGGTTCCCCGGACTACCTCAAGCAGGCGGTCGAGGCGTCGATCAAGCGACTCGGTGTCGAGGCGATCGGCCTGTACCAGTTCCACCGGCCCGACCCGAAGACGCCGTACGAGGAGTCGGTCGGTGCCATCCGCGACCTGCTCGACGCCGGCAAGATCCGCCAGGCCGGCATCTCGAACGCCAACCCCGAGCAGATCCGTCAGGCCAACGAGATCCTCGGCGGCCGGCTGGTCTCGGTGCAGAACCAGTTCTCGCCGAAGTTCCGCTCCAGCGAGCCGGAGCTCGAGCTCTGCGACGAACTCGGCATCGCCTTCCTGCCCTGGTCCCCGCTCGGCGGCATCACCAACGCCAGCGACCTCGGCAACAACCACCCCGCCTTCCACACCCTCGCCGCCGAGCTCGGCGTCAGCCCGCAGAAGCTGACCCTGGCCTGGATGCTCGCCAAGTCCCCGGTCGTCATCCCGATCCCCGGCTCCAGCCGCCCGGAAACCATCCGCGACTCCTACTCCGCCGTCGACCTCACCCTCACCCCCGACCAGGTCGCGACCCTCGACGCCGCCTAAGGACAGGACGTATACGCCTACTACATGGCGTCCGCACGCTCAGGGCCCGGCTGCAGACCGCGCAACCGGGCCACACCTCCTGTCCTTAGGAGCAACTCCGTTGGGCTGCGTAAAGGTCTGGTACGGCGGGCGCCGTGTCCTGGAGGTAGGTCGCGTTCTCCAGGTCACCGGCGAAGTCTCGGGGTAGACCGCTGCCGGCGGAGGTAAGGCCTTGGAGGCCGATGCCGATGCTGCGTGGCGCAACGTCGGCCAAATCGATCGCGTACGGCGCACCGCCGGTGACGCGGACGTTCCAGTGCGCGATGCGGGCGCCGAAGAACGGGCCGGAGGCTGTGGAGCCGCCGACGGTGCCCTTGTTCACCAGGGTGATGTCGGTGCGGACGTTCTCGAAGGGCATGGCGCGGTGGGTGTCGAAGGCGCCTTCGGCCATCCGGCCGCGCCGCCAGACGTTGCCGGCCGAGAGTCCTTCGAGATTCAGACCGTGATGCAGGGCGCCGGTGGGCAGCGGCTCGGTGAACGGCTCGATCTCGAAACCGTCGACCAGGTTGTCGTGCGCCTGCATGCGGCACGCGAAGCTGTGGTGAGCGGAGCGGCCGCCGACCGCGACGTTCGTCAAGGTCACCGCCTTCGTGGTGGTGAACCCGAAGCCGAGGTCGCAGTTCTCGACCCGGACATCGTCCGCCCAGCAGTCGTGCACCGCCTGGAAACACAGTCCGTTCGAACCTGGATGCCGGTTGTGGATCGTCATCGGCCGCAGCTCGTTGCGGATCGTCAGGGATTCGATGCCGACGTCGTGCACAGTCGGTCCGATCTCCCGCAGCCGCGACGGCCAACTCGGCCGCAGGTCGTACCGCAGGGGCTGTGCCAAGAGCACCAGCCGCTCACCAAGGACGGCCTCGATCCGGACGGGCCACTGCAGACTCGCGTACTGGATGTACTGACCGCCTGAGCCGGCAGTCAGTTGCGGAGCACGCTTCGCCCAGTCGTAGCCGGACGCCCCGGCCACGTCGCCCGCGAGATGCCGCAGTACGCCGGCATCCGGGAGATTGTCGGTTTCGAGTACGACGAGGTCGCCGGCCGCGAGGTGTTCGGTCGAGTCGACGAGTAGCGTCCGCTGCCCTCGCGAAGCAGCACCGACCGAGGCCAGGGTCTCGCCGAGCAGCCAGCCTTCGGAGGTGGCGTAGCCCTCCGCCTCGGACTTGGCCTTGCGCTCGGCGGACATCACCCAGATCTGCCCGCCGGTCCACGACCACCGGCTCTGCAGGCTGGGTTGGAGATTCGGCCGGTACGACTCGTCGAGCGGCTTGGTGAAGTGCAGGATCGTGCGATCCCGCCCAGCACCTCGCAGGACGACGTTCGACCAGTGGATCCACAGTGGCGAGTCGAGCCGATAGGTCCCAGCCGGTACGACGACAGTCCCGCCACCCCGATCCCCGGCGTACCGGAGTGCGGCGGTGAAGGCTGCTGCGGCGTCGACGCCTGGTTGGGCTCCGAAGTCTTTGACGTTAGCGACGACGCGCGGGCGGCGCGGACGTTCGCCACCGCGGTAGCCAGCGTGCGAGATGTCGGGGATGAGCGGATGCGCGCCAGGCGCTGCGGCCCACTCGTCGAGCAGTTGGCTGGAAAGGTCATGACGAGCAGTCGATGCGGCGGCCGGAGTGATGAGACCTGCAGCGGGTACCACCGCGGCGGTGCCCAGCAGCATTCGACGACTGAAACGGGGAGGCATACGGCGAACTCCTCGGGCGGGAGGTTTCGTGGGGCGGAAGTCAGTTTCACCACGTGGACCCACCGGCTGACAAGACCTCGCCGGTTCCGGAACCTGGAGCGGCATGGTAGTTTAATAGTGAACTACTCGACCCGAAGGAGGACCCGATGCAGTTCGGGGTGTTCAGCGTCAGCGACGTGACCGAGGACCCGACCACCGGAAAGACGGTGAGTGAGGGTGAGCGGATCAAGGCGATGGTGGCGATCGCGCTGAAGGCCGAAGAGGTCGGGCTCGACGTGTTCGCGACCGGGGAGCACCACAACCCGCCGTTCGTGGCCTCGTCGCCGACGACCATGCTCGGGTTCATCGCGGCGCAGACCTCGAAGCTCGTGCTGTCCACCGCGACCACGCTGATCACGACGAACGATCCGGTGAAGATCGCCGAGGACTACGCGATGCTGCAGCACCTCGCCGGCGGTCGCGTCGACCTGATGATGGGCCGCGGCAACACCGGCCCGGTCTATCCGTGGTTCGGTCAGGACATCCGCAACGGCATCGCCCTCGCGGTCGAGAACTACGCGCTGCTGCGTCGCCTCTGGCGCGAAGACGTGGTCGACTGGGAAGGCAAGTTCCGTACGCCGTTGCAGGGGTTCACGTCGACCCCGCGCCCGCTCGACGACGTACCGCCGTTCGTGTGGCACGGTTCGATCCGCTCACCGGAGATCGCGGAGCAGGCGGCGTACTACGGGGACGGGTTCTTCCACAACAACATCTTCTGGCCGGCCTCGCACACCAAGCAGATGATCGATCTGTATCGGCGGCGGTTCGAGCACTACGGCCACGGCGCCGCGGACCAGGCGATCGTCGGGCTCGGCGGGCAGGTGTTCATGCGGAAGAACTCGCAGGACGCGGTGCGCGAGTTCCGGCCGTACTTCGACAACGCGCCGGTGTACGGACATGGGCCGTCGCTGGAGGACTTCACCCGGGAGACGCCGTTGACGGTCGGGAGCCCGCAGGAGGTCATCGAGCGGACGCTGACGTTCCGGGAGCACTTCGGTGACTACCAGCGGCAGTTGTTCCTGATGGACCACGCGGGGCTACCGTTGAAGACGGTGCTGGAGCAGTTGGACATCCTCGGTGAAGAGGTGATTCCCGTGCTACGCAAGGAGTTTGCGGCCCTGAAGCCCGCGCATGTGCCGGACGCGCCGACCCACGAGTCGCTGAAGACCGCGGCTCAGCGTGCACGCGATTTGGAGACGCTATGACCGAACGAGTGATCGCAGTCGTGACGGCTGGGCTGACCACGCCGTCGTCGTCGCGGCTGCTCGCGGATCAGCTGGCGGCCGCCGTACAGGATGAGTTGTCGGCGCGTGGTCAGCCGTCGCGCCTAGAGGTGATCGAGGTTCGTGACCACGCGCACGATCTGACCAACAACCTGCTCACCGGCTTCCCGTCGGCAGAATTGGAGAAGGTGCTCGCCACCGTCACCACGGCCGATGCACTGATCGTGGTCTCGCCGACGTTCTCCGCGTCGTACAGCGGTCTCTTCAAGATGTTCTTCGACGTCCTCGACGACCAGGCCCTGGCCGGCAAGCCAGTCCTGCTGGGCGCAACCGGCGGCACCGAGCGCCACTCCCTGGTGCTCGACTACGCCCTGCGTCCGCTCTTCGCCTACCTCAAAGCCCTCCCCGTCCCCACCGGCGTGTACGCCGCCTCCACCGACTGGGGCCCGAACGCCGCCACCCTCCGCCCCCGCATCACCCGAGCCGCCAC
>NZ_SMKA01000321.1 GCF_004348455.1 Kribbella albertanoniae | reverse complement strand
GTGGGGACTGTTGATGTGGCAGGGATTGAGGCGGAGCGGGAGCGGTTGCGGGGGGAGTACCTGCGGGAGGAGCGGGCTGCCAGTACGGCGCGGGGGCTGCATCATGTGGCGGTGTTGTGTGCGGATGTGGAGACGACCATCCGGTTCTATCAGGGGGTGCTGGGGTTTCCGTTGACGGAGATCGTGGGGAATCGGGACTACGAGGGGTCGAGTCACTTCTTCTTCGATATCGGGAACGGGAACTTGCTGGCGTTCTTCGACTTTCCGGGGCTGGAGCTGGGGGCGTACGCGGAGGTGCTGGGTGGGTTGCATCATCTGGCGATCTCGGTGGAGCCGGCCAAGTGGGCCGAGCTGAGGGACCGGCTGGATGCGGCGGGCGTGGAGTACTTGGAGGAGAGCGGTACGTCGATCTACTTCCGGGATCCGGATGGGGCGCGGGTGGAGCTGATCTCGGATCCGCTGGGGGAGATGTACGGGCTGAGCGTGCTCTGAGGGAAGATGGGTGGCATGACTGGTTCGTCGTACCGCGCCGATGCTGAAGTGGTGGAGCTCTGCAGTGAGCTGATCCGGATCGACACCACGAATTACGGCAATGGGAAGAGCAACGGGGAGCGCGTGGCGGCGGAGTATGTCGCGGCGAAGCTGGACGAGGTCGGGATCGAGTCGACGATCTACGAGTCGGAGCCGGGGCGGGCGACGTTGGTGGCGCACTGGGAGGGCGAGGACCAGAGCGCGGATCCGCTGCTCGTGCATGGGCACCTGGACGTCGTACCGGCGGATCCGAAGGACTGGAAGGTCGATCCGTTCGCGGGGGAGATCTTCGACGGGTGCGTGTGGGGGCGCGGCGCGGTCGACATGAAGGACTTCGACGCGATGGTGCTGTCGGTCGTTCGGGCGCGCCAGCGGGCGGGGGTGAAGCCGCGGCGGCCGGTGCGGCTGGTGTTCACTGCTGATGAAGAGGCCGGTGGCGTGTACGGCGCTCAGTGGCTGATCAACAACCATCCGGACACGGTCGCCGACTGCACCGAGGGGATCGGGGAGGTCGGTGGGTTCTCGGTCACGGTCAAGGACGACCTGCGGCTGTACCTGATCGAGACGGCTGAGAAGGGCATGAACTGGATGCGCCTGAAGGCCCGCGGTACGGCGGGTCACGGGTCGATGGTGAACACGGACAACGCGGTCACCAACCTGGTCGAGGCGGTCACCCGGATCGGTGGGCACCAGTGGCCGCTGCGGATCACGCCGACCGTGCGGGAGTTCCTGAAGACGCTGGAGGACGTGCTCGAGGTCGAGCTCGATCCGGAGGACATGACCGAGACGCTGGCCAAGCTGGGCAGCTTCAGCCGGATGTTCGGGGCGACGATCCGGAACACGGCCAACCCGACGATGCTGAACGCCGGCTACAAGGTGAACGTGATCCCGGGGGACGCCGAGGCGCATATCGACGGGCGGTTCCTGCCGGGGTACGAGGACGAGTTCAACGCGACCATCGACGAGCTGCTCGGCGACAAGGTGATGCGCGAGAGCGTGGTCACCGACATCGCGCTGGAGACCGAGTACAGCGGTGACCTGGTCGAGGCGATGAAGGCGTGCCTGGCGGCGGAAGACCCGCAGAGCCGTACGGCGCCGCTGCTGATGTCAGGCGGGACGGACGCGAAGTCGTGGAGCCGTCTGGGCGTTCGGTGCTTCGGATTCGTGCCGCTGCAGCTGCCGCCGGAACTCGACTTCATGGGCATGTTCCACGGCATCGACGAACGCGTCCCGACCGCCTCGCTCGAGTTCGGTTCGCGAGTCCTGGACCAGTTCTTCGACAAAGCCTAGGTATTTCTTCGGGGTCGCTGCCGGCGTGCGAAACGCGTCGGACTGACAATCGGCTCCCGGCGGCCTAGCCTCGTTCGGGGATGGCGGACCGCAACGCCGGGGGTCGAATGCTTGATGCACGAGTTCATCAAGGCAAGTTCGGTGAGGACTACGTCCGGGTGCTGGCCTCGGCGGCCGGCCTGCTGGTGTCACAGGACGACGTCGATCACGACGGCATAGACCTCTGCATCAAACAGCCCGGCCGGATCGGTTCGAGCTTCTCGCCGCGCATCGATGTGCAGGTCAAGACCACCTCGCGGCCGCGTCGACGGGCGGCGGTGCTGGATTTCGACGGTCTCGACCAGGTGCAGTTCAACCGGCTGGCGAGTGCGGATGTCATGGTGCCCTGCTATTTGTTCCTGATCGTCGTACCGATCGTCAGCGCGGACTACGCGGCACTGCGCACTGGCGGCCTGTTGTTGCGTGAAGTCGGCTACTACGTGTCGTTGCGGGACAGCGAGACCTTCGACGAGCCACGCAAGGATCGTAAGGTCCGAGTGCGGGTGCCGGTGGCGAACGTGCTGACCGTGCCGGCGTTGCGCAGGTTGCTCGGACCGGGCGGCGCGTGATGCGGCCGATCGAGCTCGGTGCACTGGTCACCTACCTGACCAGGACGGGCTGGTCGCCTACCGGAAACACCTGGCACGGTGGCGTGATCTGGGAGCAGGGCCAGTACGAAGTGCTGGTGCCGCCGCGCGACGGGATGATCGATGCCGAGTCCCGGGTCCACGAGCTCCTGCGGACCCTCGCCGAGGTCGAGGACCGCCGATCCGGTGAGATCGCGCGCGATCTGGCCTATCCGTTCCTGGACCGAGCGTCGTACCGAGGTGACGCCGAATCAGCCGTCGATGGGTTCGTGGCGCTCCCGACGGGGATCGACTCGCTGCGCGGTCTCCACGACATGCTGTACGCCGTCGCCCCGCAACCGGCGGCGCTGTCCGGCGTACTGCTGCACACGGCCTTCGACGAGCGCGAGTTGGCGACCATCCTGGTTCCGGGCCAGGGGGATGGACGGATCTTGCGGCAGCTGTACGACGCGACGGCCGCAGTGCACGCCGCGCTCGCCACGGAATCACTGGACCAGGTTGTCGACGCGGGGGTGGCGCCTGCGTTCTGCGTCGCTCTTGGCCGCCTGTCAGCGGGTGGTCTTGGTGCCTTCGAGCTGGAGTTTCGCTGGGCCCGCGGCCTACCGTCCGAAGCGCCCGATACCCAGCTGACGTTCGGAGCCGGAGCCGGCGAGCAGATCGGCCGGGTGACGCGCCGCCTCGAACAGCGCGGCAAGTCACCGCGCGATCCTGCGCCGAGTGGCCCGGGAACGCTCGAAGGCCGGGTCGTGGGGCTTCAGGATGCCGGCAACCGGGACAACCGCTGGCGGGTCCGGGTCCATGGCCCCGTCGCGAACGACACTCGCCCACGTTCGGTCTGGGCCGGGCTCGCGAGCCAGGAGCAGTACGAGCAGGCCTGGGACGCACACCGCCGTCACCTGCGGGTACGGATCAGCGGGCAGTGGACGCCGGACGGCCGCGTGCGGCTACGCGCTGATCCGGATGGACTGACTGTACTGCCGGATTCCTGACAACCAGGGCTTCAACCGCACCGACCAAAGGACCAAGACCGTGCCGAAACAAGACCTCAACCCGAAGGAACGATCCGTCCTGCTCACCCTGCTGGCCGAGGGGCGGGAGATGTCCAACGCGGACCTGCAGGAGGTCGCGGGTCTCAAACTCGACGGCACGAGCCGGCTGCGACTGAACGACCTCAAGCTGGTCGATTCCGAGAAGCGGGGCAGACTGTTCGTCCATTCGCTGACCGAACAAGGTGCGGCCTGGTGCGAGGACGAGTTGTCGGTCGAACGCCCCGCCCGCGCGGGAGCCTTCGGCGGCGCCCTCTATGCGATTCTCGGGTCGCTGCAACGTTATGTACGGCGTAGTGGCCTGCACCTGGCCGAGGTGTTCCAGGCGCCCTCCGGCCCCGACCTGCCCCAGCGGGTGCGGGACTCCTACCAGCGCTTGAGCAAGCGGCCCGGTGAGTCCTGGATCAGCCTCGCCGCACTCAGGGAAGATCTGGCCGACGTACCTCGCAACGAACTCGACGAGGTCCTGGAGGAGATGTCGTTGACGGCCGGTGTTCATGTGCAGGCTGAAGCGAACCAGCAGAGCCTGACCGAGGCCGATCACGACGCAGCGGTGCGGTTCGGCGGCAGCAGCCGCCATATCTTGAAGATCGAGCGTCCATGAGACCCGACGAGCGTGCTGCGCTGGCCGCTGCGCAGTTCAACTGGGCGGTGACCCCGGACGATATCTGGGGACCGGTGGAGCACCATGTCGATGAGCTGCACAAGGACGCCGTCCGATCGGTCCTGTCCGCGGTCGCCATGGCACGGCGGAGTCACGGATCCAGCCCGATCGGAATCGCGCTCGAGGGTGAGAAGGGCGTCGGCAAGACCCATCTGCTGGGTTGGTTGCGGCAGCGGGTGCAGGACACCGAGGGGTACTTCTTCCTGATCAAGCTGGTCAGTGGCGGCGCCTTCTGGCCGAGCGCGGTGCGCGGGATGATGGACGGCTTCCGCGCGGCACGCAGCCGGCAGCTGAGTACGCTGCTCGATCGGCTCGCCGATCAGGCCGGAGTCGACGCAGGGACGCGGGCACGGCTGGTCGGCGCTGAACCCATCCGACGGGTCGACCTCGACGCCTTTCTGGCTGGGCTCCGCAGGGTCGACCCGACCATTGCGCTGGAGTGCGGGAACACGATCCGGGCGTTGGCGCTCAGTCTCAGCCCGGATGACGCGACTCAGGAGATCGGATACAGCTACTTCGAACTCGACGGAACCGTTGAGGACCCGGACCGTGAGATGTGGGGGTTCAGGGGTGGTCCTCGGTTGCCACCGGAGATCCTGGGCGACCTGTCCCGAGTGCTCGCACTGACCGGACCAAGCGTGATCGCGGTTGATCAGCTGGACAGCCTGCTGGCCCAGATCTCCACCGCGCGAGCCGATGCCGACGAGCAGCGGACAGCTCGTACGAGCCAAGTCAACGAGATCGCTGACGGCTTGATGGAGCTGCGCGAGCGAACGCGCCGGACGGTGTCGGTGGTCGCCTGTCTGCCGGCGACCTGGAATCTGATCCAGGAGCTTTCCGTCGGAGCAGCGGCCGACCGGTTTCGGCTTGTGTCGATGCAGTCCGTGATGCCGACCGCCGCCATCGCCGAAGAGCTCGTCGAGAGCCGCCTGAGTGGCCTGTACGGCGGCGCCGGGTTCACACCGCCGTACCCCACCTGGCCGGTGCTCACCTCGGCGTTCGCCGATCGGCAGGTGCGGAGTTATACGCCGCGGCGGATCCTGCAACGAGTGGACGCCCACATCCGGCGTTGCCTGGAGACCGACGAGCTCGTGGAAATGGCCGACTTCGGGGAGCAAGCACCGCTGCGTCCGGCAGCCGGCCGGCACGCGGCACCTGTTGGGCTGAAGCGTCTGGACGACCGGTTCGAGGAGCTGCGGGCGGCTGTCGAGGTCGACGCGGCGGTGGATCCTGCCACCGAGGACACCGTCATGCCTGCGGTGCTGGCGGCCGCGCTCAGTTGCTATGTCAGCGAGCTCGGCGAGCGCGGGCAGGATTTCGAGCTCGATCCTCGTCCTGGGAGCAAGCCCGCCCTGCATGCGCGCCTTCGCCGTACGCTCGACGAACAGACCGACGACGAGATGCAGTGGAGCTTCCGGGCCATTGCCAGCCACCATCCGCGCGCGGCGCTGACTCGGTTGCGCGCTGCCCGGACCGAGTCCGGTATCGACACCGGATCGGACCGGCGACGCTTGGTCGTACTGCGCAACACCGGGTGGTCGAGCGGTCCGAAGACTACCGAGGAGCTCGCCGAGATCGAGAAGGCCGGCGGGTTGTCACTGGTCATCACCGAGGACGATCTCCGCACGTTCGGCGCGCTGGACCTGCTGCGGCGCCATCCCGATCCAGGCTTCCTGGACTGGCTGCGCACTCGCCGTCCGGTGGGGAACTCGGAGTTGTTCCGGCAGGTGTTCGACGAGGCCGTCGCAGCCGATGACGCACCGAAGGTGGACGATCCACCAGTACGGCGCGAACAGCGATCGGAGCAGGAATCCTCGATCTCGCTCGGCGTGCCGGTGGCGGGAGGCCGGCCGTTCGAGATCCCGCTGGGGATGCTGCGAAAGCATGCGGTGGCGTTCGCCGGCTCGGGCTCCGGGAAGACCGTGATGTTGCGTCGCTTGATCGAGGAGTGCGCGCTGCAGGGCGTGTCGTCGATCGTTCTCGACCCGAACAACGACCTGGCGAGACTCGGGGAACCCTGGCCCCAAGCGCCCACGGGATGGGGGCCGGGCGACGCGGCCAAGGCGCGCGAGTACCTGGATGGCACCGAGGTGGTGGTGTGGACACCCCGCCGTACCAAAGGGCGCCCGTTGGCCTTCCAGCCGCTTCCGGACTTCAGCGGCGTACTGGACGATCCCGATGAATTCTCCGATGCACTGGAGGCCGCCGTCGCGGGACTGCTGCCGCGGGCGCATCTGACCGGCAGGCGAGCCCGCAACGGTGAGGCTGTGCTGCGCCAGGCGTTGGAGCGCTACGCGCGCAGCGGAGGCGGGACACTGCGCGGATTCATCGAACTTCTTGCGGATCTGCCGTCGGACGTCAGTTCGATCCGGAGCGCCCACAAGCTGGCCGAGGACATCGCCGACTCGCTGACCGCGAACACTGTCAACGATCCCTTGTTCGGTGGTGCAGGCGAGCCACTCGATCCCGGAGTTCTGCTCACCCCGGCGGCTGGACGCCGGGCCAGGATTTCGGTCATCAGCTTTGTCGGCCTCCAGGCCGACGAACAACGACAGAGCTTTGTGAACCAGCTCCAGATGTCATTGTTCGCTTGGATCAAACGGAATCCGGCCGGGGACCGGCCGCTGGGCGGCCTCCTGGTGATGGACGAGGCACAGACGTTCGCGCCGTCGGGGGCGGCCACGGCGTGCACGCAGAGCACGCTGGCTCTCGCGACCCAGGCGCGGAAGTACGGGCTCGGGCTGGTCTTTGCCACCCAGGCACCGAAGGCTCTGCACAACCGGATCCCGGGCAATGCCACGACACAGCTTTACGGATTGCTCAATGTCGCCGTACAGATCAACGCTGCCAAGGAGCTGGCCAAGGCGAAAGGCGGCAGCGTCGACGACATTGCTCGTCTGACTGCAGGCGAGTTCTACGCGGCTACCGAGGGAACCAGCTTCACGCGCGTGCGGGTCCCGATGTGTCTGAGCCACCACCCGGCCAGCCCGCTGACAGCTGACGAGGTGATCACTATTGCTCGCGGCTGACGGGTCTTTGTGAGGTAGTTCCTGCGGTGAGGAAGTATTGGCCGGCAGCGTACGTCGACATGGTGAGGGGGCCGCGGCCGGGGAAGTCGCGGCCGGACATGCGGAGGGCGATGAGGGCGTCCGAGATGAGGAAAAGCAGGCCGCCGAGGCCTGAGCGGGGGTTGTGCCAGCGGGAGACGATGGCTGTTGCGGTGAGCAACAAGGCGTAGGCGGCGACCGGGATCTTCTGGTTGCCGAGGCCGGGGGAGAGGGCGGCGATCAGCGCTGCCCACAGGGCGCCGTACACGGCGAGGGTGCGCCAGTTGCGGGTGCCGGGTTTGCTGACGAAGAAGGCGAGGTAGCAGGCGTGCGCGGCGGCGAAGGCGGCCATGCCGGCGAGCTCGAAGCGGGTTTCGAGGAGTAGGTCGCCGGCCGCTGAAGCGAGGAGCGCGGCCTGCAGTAGCGGGTGCGCCTGCTGGCTACGGGTCCAGGAGAGCAGCAGCGGCATCAGCGCGATCTTGCTGCTCTGCCGGAGGATCTTGACGTCGAGCGCGACCGCGGCAACCTGCACCACGGCCGCGCTCCAGTACGCCGTCAACCGTCGCCGGTCAGTCGCCAGCCGCCCCAGGTTCATAGGGCCGAGTCTGCCGGACGAACTGGCCGGTCGAGCGGTTGTTCACAACAAGTTCACGAACAGCTAGCAGGGCTTGATGCCGCTGTAGTTCAGTCCTTGCCAGGTGTACTGCGCGTGCCACGCCTGCGGGGTGACGTCCGGGCCGCCACCCGGCTGGTCCCAGTACATCAGGGCCGCGGCGCGGTCGGACTGGTTGTTCACGTACGACCAGAAGTCGTCGTAGTAGGAGTACACCCGGCAGTTGTAGAAGTCGGTCCGGGCGCCGTTGTAGCCCACGTTCGCGTACACGCAGAAGTTTCCGTAACTGCAGGTCGCAGGGTCGCCCTGGATACCCATCGAGGCGCCGAGGGCACGGGCCTTCCGCTCGTTGGGGTACGGAATGGTGGTCGCTGCGCCGCCGTCCGCCCACAGGATCTTGTTAGCGGCAATCTGGTGGCCGCCGCGCTTGGCCAGCTCGGCGTTGACCGCGCGCTGCAGTTCCTTCTGCTCGTCGGCCGAGAGGCCGGCGGTGCGCACCTCCGCCGCGAACCGGGCCGGGGTCACATTGGGGCCTACGGCAACGGTCGGCAGTGCTTGAGCAGTCAGGGGTAGTACGGCGACAAGGGCTGCAGCTGTTGCCACAACACGAGAAGTGATCGACATCATGACCTTTCAGATGGGGGGCTGATCTTCAGGCACCCGCACCCTAACCGCGGAGAGGTTCATGCCTAGGGCAACAAGTTCAGGGTCTTGCGGATGCGGGGTAGCTGGGTCATGAGGACCTTTGGGGGTGTTGGTGTGGTGACGACCAAGAGGGTGAGTTTGTAGCGGAAGGGGGCGGGGATCAGGCGTTCGCCGGGGAGTAGCTCGGTGGCCAGGGCGCTGCGGGGGACTACGGCCAGGTGGGAGCGGCGGCGGGCCATGGTGACTGTGGTGCCTAGGGTGACGCCGCGGCGGGCGGTGGCGCCTGCTGCTACGAGGTGGGCCTGGACCTCTTCGCTGCCTCGGTCGTACGTCGAGAAGGGGACTAACCGGTCCTTGAGGGGCTGCTTGCCTGGGCCGGGGAGTGGTACGCCGTTCGGGACGAACAGGACGAGGTCGTCGCGACCGACCCGGCGGGACACCGTGCCACGGGGCAGTGTCATCTGCTCGGCGATCGCGATGAAGGCGGCGTCCATGGTGCCTTCGGCGACCCGCTCGACCAGGAAGTGGCCGTGGTCGACCTGCTGGACGATGTCGGTCTCGGGGAGATCGGCGTCGAGGACCGGGAACAGGATCGGCGCCATGCTGGCGAAGGTGCCGATCACGAGGCGGCGGCCCGAGGCGGCTGCGCGAGTGGCGTCGTACACCTCCTCGAGGTGGCTGAGGATGTGGTCGGCGCGGCGGCCGAGCTCGGAGCCGGCCAGGGTTGGGCGGGCGCCGCGGGTGTCGCGTTCGAAGAGCTTGGTGCCGCAGAGGCGTTCCAGCCGGGCCAGGCGCTGGGACGCGGAGGGCTGGGAGATGCGGAGCTCGCGGGCCGCCGTACCGACTGCGCCGGTCCGCACGATTGCCTGCACCAGGCGTAGGTCCTCGACCGCGGGTAATGAGGTCATAGGCTCAGCCTATGGCAAGGGTGCAAGCCGTGCAGGCTACCTGGACGGGCTGAAGCCCCAAAGAATCAACGGTATGAGAGCACGGGGCGAGGCGTTGGTGTTGCTGGCCGGTGGGGGATTGGCCGACCTGGCCTATCGATTCACGCAGATTGCGCTGCCGCTGGTGGTATTGCAGGAGACGGGGTCAGTCGCTGCGACTGGGCTGGTGGGTGGAGCGGCCGGCGTACCGGTCCTGTTGTCGCCGTGGTGGGCGCGCCGGGCTCGGCAGTGGGTCGATTCGGGACCGCGGCTGGCGGTGATCGCTGTGGTGTCGGCGATCGCGCTGGCGATGGTGCCGGCAGCGGCGGCCTTGGGGTGGTTGTCGCCGTGGCTGCTGGTGGTGAGTGGGTTGCTGCTGGGGTGCGGCGACGCGTTGGGGTCGCCGGGGCGGACGGCGTTGCTTGCCGACATCGGTGATCGGTGGGGTGCGGGGAAGGCGGTCGCGTTGCTGACCTGGCAGGACGGTGTACGGCGGGTAGGGATGGTCGTCGGACCGGTGCTGGGTGCGCTGGCGGTGGCTGCTGGGGTGACGAACGGGCTGCTGTGGATCGAGGCGGGCGCGGTCCTCGCGGCGGGGCTTGCGGGGCTCGGGATCCGTGGCGAGGCCCGGACCGAGGGTGGCGAGGCGCCGTCGATCCGCGCTGGTCTGGTG
>NZ_SMKA01000320.1 GCF_004348455.1 Kribbella albertanoniae | reverse complement strand
CAGATGAGGTGGACGTCGACCGGGGGTGCGTCGCGGAGGCGGCGGTAGGTGATGCCGTCGCGCCGGTACTGCGTGGTGGTGGCCTGGGCGGTGACGCCGACGCTGCGGCCGGAGGCGATGGCCGTGAGCCAGTCGTCCACATCGTGGGTGAACTCGATCCGCGGCCGGCCTCTTCCAGGGGGTTCAGTCGCGGGCCAGAGGTCGATGGTCGTGCTGCCGGTACGGCGATCGATGCTCAGCACGCGGTCGCGGAGCTGCTCGAGGGTGACCGTGCGTTTGCGGACCAAGGGATCGTCGGCGGGCAGAGCGGCGTACCGGTCCTCTTGGGCGATGGTGATGTGGGCGAACCGGCGCAGGTCGAGCTGGGTCCGGACGACCGCGAGATCGCACAGGCCCTCGGCCAGGCCGCCGGTCGTGGTGTTCGTGCGGACGAATTGCAGTTCGACGCCAGGGTGCTCGGCCGCCCAGCGGCGCTGGAACTCGGCGGTGTGGCGGCCCAGTGCCGACCAGGCGTGGCCCAGCCGCAGCCGCGTGTGACCGCTGGTTGCCTCGCGCACCAGTTCCTCGACGTCGGTCAGCACCTGGCGGGCTCGTGCCAGCACCCGAATACCCGCGCTGGTCGGCGTCACCGAACGGCTCGTGCGGTGCAGGAGGCGCACGCCGAGCCGCCCCTCCAGGGCAAGGACGTTCCGCGAGACCGCCGCCTGGCTGATGCCTAGCTCGATCCCGGCATCGGTGAACGTCCCCGTCTCCACCACGGCGACCAGGCACCGCAGCTGCCGAAGCTCCACATCCATAACCCCAGCGTATAGATCCCCGCGTCACCGCATTTTGCCTGACCACTCAACGAGCGCACGCTCACCCCATGAGCACCCCGCCCGCTCCCGCACCCGCCTGCCCCGCGCCGAGCGTCCCTACCCACACCGGCGAACGGAGGTTGGGCGGGGTGCTGCTGATGCTGACCAGCGGCCTCTCGAACCAAATCGGTGCGTCGGTCGCTGCCCAGGCGTTCCCGGTGATCGGGCCGGTGGGTGTGGTGGCTGTCCGGCAGTGGATGGCGGCCGTGGTGCTGTTCGCCATCGGGCGGCCGCGGCTGCACAAGCTGACCGCACGGCAGTGGCGGCCGGTGCTGGGGCTGGCCCTCGTGTTCGCAGTGATGAACGTTTCGCTGTACACCGCGATCGACCGAGTGGGTCTCGGTCTGGCCGTGACGCTGGAGTTCCTCGGCCCGCTGGCGGTTGCGCTGCTTGGCTCACGGCGGGTGATCGATCTGATCTGCGCGCTGGCGGCGGCGCCCGCCGTACTGGTACTGACGCGGCCGCAGGCGTCCACTGACTACTTCGGTATCGCGGCCGGACTGCTCGCTGCAGCTTGCTGGGCCTGCTACATCCTGCTCAACCGCACAGTCGGCCGCGAACTGCCAGGAGCGACCGGCGCAGCGGCCGCCGCAACGGTGTCCGGACTCGCGTACGTGCCGGTCGGAATCGTCGTACTGCATCACCACCCGCCGACCGCAGCGGCCATCGCCTACGCCTTGACTTCCGGCGTGCTGTCCTCGGCCGTCCCGTTCCTGCTCGATCTGCTGGCACTACGCCGGGTCCCGGCCCAGTTCTTCGGAGTCTTCATGAGCATCAACCCCGTGCTCGCGGCCATGGTCGGGTACGTCGTTCTGCGGCAGCACCTCGCCGTACCGGACTGGATCGCGATCGGCGTCATCGTCGCCGCGAACTGTGTCGCCGTCACTTGTGTTGCCAAAAGGGCCGGCCGACGCGCCACATCACGGACCGGTTCCAGTCGCGGGGTGCGAGCTTCTTCACGGCGTGCCGGACAGACCGGATGACCCTGTGGTTCGGGAGGGTGTCGGTGACGGGCAGCGATGGGTTGCCCGCGGTGGAAAGTAAGGAATGCGATGCGGAAGCTGGGAGCCCTGGCGGCGGCAGTGACGATGAGTGCTGTCGCTCTGACGGCCTGTTCGGGCGGCGACTACTGCAGCGACCTGAAGGCGTACGCGCTGTCGGCGAAGAACCTCGACGCCAAGAACTCCGACGCGGTCGGCAAGGCGCTCAAGGACGCCGAGAAGGTCTCGAAGTCGGCGCCGTCGGACCTGAAGGACGACTGGTCGACCCTGCTGGCCTACGCCAAGAAGGCCCAGGACGCCAAGGGCGACACCACCAAGCTCACCGAGCTCAGCAAGGCCGAGGGCGCGAAGATGGGCGAGGCCTCCGGCGCGATCGCCAAGCACGCCAAGGACACCTGCAAGATCGACCTCGAGAACCCCTGATCCGGCTGCCCGTGCCCGCCGTACCGCGGTGGGCACGGGCTCGGAAAGTTTTCGTTTCGGATCGTTTGATCACGGCCGGTAGCTTCTGGGTATGCGAACCATCGCCGCAGCCGTGACGCTGCTCGCAACGACCGCCCTGCTGACCTCGTGCACCGAGGAGCAGGCCTACTGCGTGGACCTGGCCGGCTATGCCGCCGGCGCCACCGGGGTCGACCCGACCAAGCCGGCCGACTACGTGAAGATCCTGGATGACGCGAAGAAGCTCCAGGAGTCCGCGCCGGCCGATGTGAAGGACGACTGGGCGGTGGTCGTGAAGTTCGCCGAGCAGGCCCAGAAGGCGGGTTCGGACCGCGTCGAGCTGGCTCGGCTGAGCAAGGAGACCGGCACCGTGCTGACGGCCTACAAGGCGATCACCACGCACGCGAAGGACGCCTGCAAGGTCGACGTCCCGGCGCTGAACTGAAGGCACGACGTGACGGGGTCCTGTGGGTGGCCGGAGCCGTGTTAGGTTCCCTTGCGAAGCCATACAACGGGACAGGTGAAACGGTGCCACTTCCTTCTTTGACCCCGGAGCAGCGAGCGGCGGCTCTGGACAAGGCCGCGGCGGCGCGGCGCGAGCGAGCCGAGATCAAGAACCGGATCCGGCACTCGGGAGCGTCTCCGACGGAGGTGCTCCACGAGGGGCAGACCAACGACGTGATCGGCAAGATGCGGGTCAGCGCGCTGCTGCAGTGCATCCCCGGCGTGGGCAAGGTGCGGGCCCAGCAGATCATGGAGCGGGCCGGAATCTCCGAGACGCGGCGGGTCCGCGGCCTCGGGTCCAACCAGATCGCCGCGCTGCTGCGCGAATTCGCCGAGTGAGCCGCACCGAAACCCTGGCCGGCTCGTTGGACACTGGTGTGACGATGACCATGGACTCCGAGAACCCGAGCCGGGAAACCCCGCAGCCTCCGACGACCGACACCGGGCCCGACCCGGCGCGGCTGACCGTGCTGGCCGGACCGACCGCGGTCGGCAAGGGCACGGTCGCAGCCGCTATCCGCGAGCGGTTCCCCGACATCTGGATCTCGGTCTCGGCGACCACCCGCAAGCCGCGGCCGGCCGAGGTGCATGGTGTGCACTACCTGTTCGTCTCCGACGAGGAGTTCGACCGGATGGTCGCGGCCGGTGAGCTGCTGGAGTGGGCGGTCGTGCACAAAGCGGCCCGCTACGGGACGCCCAAGCAGCCCGTGCTCGACAAGCTGGCCGAAGGACGCCCGGCGCTGCTGGAGATCGACCTGCAGGGTGCCCGGCAGGTCCGCGAGACGATGCCGGAGGCACATTTCGTGTTCCTGGCCCCGCCTTCGTGGGACGAGCTGGTACGGCGCCTCGTCGGTCGCGGGACCGAAACGGCCGAGGAGCGCGAGCGCCGGCTGGAGACGGCGACGCTCGAACTGGCCGCTGAGAAGGAGTTCGACGTGACCATCGTGAACGCCTCGGTTCGGGAAGCGGCCGATCAATTGGTAAAGTTGATCCGATCACCCCAAATCTCTGGAAAGAGCTGAACTTGTCTGGCAACCAGCCTGTCGCCATCGGTATCACCTCTCCGCCGATCGACGACCTGCTCACCCACACTGATTCCAAGTACAAGCTCGTTCTGTACTCGGCCAAGCGTGCGCGGCAGATCAACGCCTACTACTCCCAGCTCGGCGAGGGCCTGCTGGAGTACGTCGGTCCGCTGGTCGAGACCCACGTCCAGGAGAAGCCGCTCTCGATCGCGATGCGCGAGATCAACGAGGGCGTCCTGACCTGCACGGACATCGACCCCGAGGCCGAGGCGGAAGCCGCGGCCGCGGAGAAGACCGCCTAACTAGCCCGCGATGACGCCGGTGATCGGAGCTTCCCTTGTCCGTGTCCGGTGATACACCGCACCCCACCCCCGGCGAGGCAACCGCCCCGGGGGTTTCGGGCGTTCCCGTGAAGGCACGGCCGAACGTGGTCCTGGGCGTCGGCGGAGGCATCGCGGCGTACAAGGTTTGTGATCTGCTGCGGCGGCTGACCGAGTCCGGGCACAGCGTGCGGGTGGTGCCGACCGCGGCCGCGCTGGAGTTCGTCGGTGCCGCGACCTGGGCGGCGCTGTCCGGGCAGCCGGTCACCGCGGATCCGTTCGACGACGTGCAGGAAGTGCCGCATGTGCGGATCGGCAAGGCGGCCGAGCTGGTCGTCGTCGCGCCCGCCACGGCCAACCTGATCGCCAAGGCCGCGCACGGCCTGGCCGACGATCTGCTCACCAACACCCTGCTGACGGCCCGCTGCCCGATCCTGTTCGCGGCCGCCATGCACACCGAGATGTGGGAGCACCCGGCCACCCAGGCGAATGTGGCCACCCTGCGTTCGCGAGGGATCACCGTGCTGGAGCCCGCCGTCGGCCGGCTGACCGGCACGGACACCGGTCGCGGGCGGTTGCCCGAGCCCTCGGAGATCTTCGCGATCAGTCAGCTGATGCTTGCCGACGAGGCGGCCCGCGCGGCCGGCCAGTCGGTCGCCGACCTGACCGGCAAACATGTCCTGGTCAGCGCGGGCGGGACCCGTGAGCACCTCGACCCGGTCCGCTATCTCGGCAACTCGTCGTCCGGCAAGCAGGGCTACGCGCTGGCCCGGATCGCAGCCGCCCGCGGCGCCAAAGTCACCCTGGTCGCAGCGAACTCCGAGCTCCCCGACCCGGCCGGCGTCCAGGTCGTCCCGGTCACCAGCACCCGCGACCTGTACGACGAGATCACCGGCCGCGCCGGGGATGCGGACGCGATCGTGATGGCGGCCGCACCCGCCGACTTCCGCCCGGCCGACGTCGCCGAGCACAAGATCAAGAAGACCGCGGACGGTTCGGTCCCAGCGGTGAACCTGGTGCAGAACCCGGACATTCTGCAGACCGTCTCCCACGACCGCCGCCGTACCGGTCAGGTGATCGTCGGCTTCGCCGCCGAGACCGGTGACGCGGAGCACTCGGTCCTCGACCTCGGCCGCGCCAAACTCGAGCGCAAGGGCTGCGACCTGCTCGTCGTGAACGACGTCTCCGGCGGCAAGGTCTTCGGCAGCGACAACAACGAAGCCGTCATCCTCGACCGCTCCGGCAACGCACTCCCGGTCCCGTCCGGCAGCAAGGACGCCCTAGCCGGCGTCATCTGGAACCTGGTCGCAGCCCACTGGAGCTGAGGACAACTCCTGACCGCTACTCCACCTAGGGTCGGTGGACATGGAGATCTCTTGGCCTGCGGTGGTCGCGCGTCGGATGCGCCGGCACTTCCTGACTGAACCTGCGTCCAGCCCGGTTGACGCCGTACGGGCGATGTGTGGTGCGCATGCTCAGGTCCTCACGGCGGGGGAGGCGTCCGTGGCGTTGCGGGTCAAGGACGCGACCCGCGAGACCGTTCAGAACGACGAGGGTCTGGTGAAGACCTTCGGGCCGCGGGGAACGGTGCATCTGCTGCCGCGCGAGGATCTGCCGATGTGGACGGGAGCGCTCTCTGCGCTGCCCGCGGGTCCGCCGCCGCCCGAGATCATGCGGATGACGGCGGATCAGCAGAACGCCGTGATCTCGGCGATCGGGGAAGCGCTCTCTGACGCGGAGCTCACGGTGGACGAACTCTCGGTCGAGGTGGTCCGCCGTACCGGAGCGTGGGCGGGGGACCTGGTGATGGAGGCGTTCCAGACCCGCTGGCCGCGCTGGCGGCAGGTCATTCCCGCCGCGGCCAACGCGGGCGTGCTCTGTTACGGCGTGAACCGCGGGCGACTCACGACGTACACGTCTCCCCAGCGGCACGGATCTTTTGAGCCGATGGATCAGCAGAGAGCGCTCTCTGCGTTGCTGCACAGCTACCTGTACGCGTACGGGCCCGCGACCCCGCAGCAGTTCGCGCGCTGGATCAAGTCCACGGTCACCGTGGTCAGGCCGTACTTCGACGGGCTCCCGGAGACCGAGTTCGGCTTCGTGGCCCCGGGCGATGAGGACTTCACCGACG
This sequence comes from Kribbella albertanoniae, assembly GCF_004348455.1. Lineage (GTDB taxonomy): Bacteria > Actinomycetota > Actinomycetes > Propionibacteriales > Kribbellaceae > Kribbella > Kribbella albertanoniae. The sequence goes on along the minus strand of NZ_SMKA01000320.1, from coordinate 3,887 downwards.
AGCCGGTGGAGGGTGTGCACCTGCTCCCGTACTTCGATGCGTACGGCGTCGGGTGCTTCCCGCGCGAGCTCGTGTTCCCGGGCAAGGCGCTCGAGCGCGCCACGAACCGTGGTCAGGCCGGCAACTACCCGCTGCTGCTGATCGACGGCTCCGTGGCGGGCGTCTGGCACCAGAAGAAGAGCGGCCGCACCCTGCAGGTGACCGTCGAGCCGCTGGTCCGGCTGAACCGCGCGAGGACGGCCGCGCTGGCCGCCGCGGTGGACCGGATGGCGACAATTCAAAGCACTAAGGGTAGCCTAACAGTGGGCGAGATCACGGTGGGTCCGCACGCCTGAAGATCGGGCCGTTGTCTAGAGTCTGGACAACAATCCCGGGATCCGGACAGAATCGGAGCGTCCCCGGGACTCTGCCCGGAAACGCTGGCATACTCGCCGAAGATGCATCGTCAACCGCCGGTGCATGGGGGGATCGCGCGGTCGTGGGGTCGGTCGCGTGGCACAAAAGGAATCCGAGGGAGAATTGTGGGCAGGCGCCTTTTCACGTCCGAGTCCGTGACCGAGGGTCACCCGGACAAGATCGCTGACCAGATCAGCGATTCCATTCTCGACGCGCTGCTCGCGGCGGACCCGAAGAGCCGCGTGGCGGTCGAGACACTCGTCACGACCGGCCTGGTCGTGGTGGCCGGCGAGGTCACCACCTCGGCGTACGTCGACATTCCCGGGATCGTGCGCAAGCGCATCCTGGAGATCGGCTACGACTCGTCGCTGAAGGGGTTCGACGGCGCGTCCTGCGGGGTGTCGATCGCCATCGGCAGCCAGTCGGCGGATATCGCGCAGGGTGTCGACACGGCGTACGAGACGCGCTCGGACGCGTCGAAGGACGCGCTGGACCTGCAGGGGGCGGGCGACCAGGGGCTCATGTTCGGCTACGCGACCAACGAGACGCCGGAGCTGATGCCGCTGCCGATCACGATCGCGCACCGGCTGTCGGCCCGCCTGACCGAGGTCCGCAAGGACGGCACGCTGGCCTACCTGCGCCCGGACGGCAAGACCCAGGTAACGGTCGAGTACGACGGTGACAAGGCGGTCCGGATCGACACCGTGGTGGTGTCCAGCCAGCACGCGGCCGACATCAACCTCGAGTCGATGCTGTCGCCGGACATCAAGAAGCACGTCGTCGACCCGGTGCTCGAGCAGTTCGACATCGACGCGGCCGACTACAAGCTGCTGGTGAACCCGACCGGCCGCTTCGAGGTCGGCGGCCCGATGGGCGACGCCGGCCTGACCGGCCGCAAGATCATCATCGACACGTACGGCGGGATGGCGCGGCACGGTGGTGGCGCGTTCTCCGGCAAGGACCCGTCGAAGGTGGACCGGTCGGCGGCGTACGCGATGCGCTGGGTGGCCAAGAACATCGTCGCCGCCGGCCTGGCCGACCGCGTCGAGTGCCAGGTCGCGTACGCGATCGGCAAGGCCGCCCCGGTCGGCTTCTACGTCGACACCTTCGGGACCGAGAAGATCCCGGTCGCCCAGATCGCCGACGCCGTCGCCGAGGTCTTCGACCTCCGTCCGGCCGCGATCATCCGCGACCTCGACCTGCTCCGCCCGATCTACACCCAGACCGCCGCGAACGGCCACTTCGGCCGCACCGGCGAAGACTTCACCTGGGAGCGCACCGACCGCGTCGAAGCCCTGAAGGCCGCAGTCAGCAAGTAAGACAGTCAGCAAATAGGTGCGGCGCACGCTCGGCCCGGCTGCCCCCTCGGCAGCCGGGCCGTCGCTTTGTCCTGGGGCGCGTTATCCACAGGCCGCGGGTGGCCTGCGACGAACTGTCGGCCGGGCCGACTAGCATTTGCCAGTGACATCGGAGCCGCCGGAGCAACTGACGCTGCTGCGGGACACCGTGCGCAAATCCCGGACCAAGGAACCGGCCGGGATCACGTCGTCGCTGCCGGTGGCCCGGGTCGCGGTCGATGTCTCGTTGCCACACCTGGATCGGCCGTTCGACTACCTCGTCCCCGACGATCTGGCCGAGGCCGCGCAGCCCGGTGCCCGGGTCAAGGTGCGGTTCGCGGGCAAGGACCTGGACGGGTTCGTGCTGGAGCGGCTGGCCGAGTCCGACCACGACGGCAAACTCAGCCGGATCCGCAAGGTCGTGTCCCCCGAGCAGGTGCTGACCCCCGAGATCGCCGAGCTGTGTCGCGCCGTCGCCGACCGGTATGCGGGTGTTTTCCCCGACGTCACCCGCCTGGCCGTCCCGCCACGCCATGCCAAGGTCGAGGGCGAGCCGCTGCGCTGCGACCAGCCGCCGCCTCCGCCGCTCTCCACCTCGCGATCCGCCTGGTCGCCGTACCCGTCCGGTTTTCTGGACGCGGTCGAACGTTCGGAGTCGCCGCGCGCGATCTGGACCGCCGTACCGGGTGCTGATTGGACGCTCGCCTTCGCCCAGGCGGCCGCGGTGTGTGCGGCCGCGGGCCGGGGCGCGTTGCTGCTGGCGCCTGATGCACGTGATCTCAAGTTGCTCGGAGACGCTTGTACGGCGGTGCTCGGCGACGGCGGGTTCGTCACGTTGTCGGCCGACCTCGGACCGACCGCGCGGTACCGGGCGTTCCTGGCAGCACTGCGTGGCAACGCGCGCGTGGTGATCGGGACCCGCGCGGCCGCGTTCGCCCCGGTCGCGAACCTCGGTCTCGTAGCCATGTGGGACGACGGCGACGACTCGTACGCCGAAGCGCGCGCGCCGTACCCGCATGCCCGCGAAGTCCTGCTGCTGCGCGCCTTCAAACAGAACTGTGCTGCGTTGCTCGGCGGGTTCGCTCGCTCGGCCGAGGCGGCCGCGGTGATCGAGTCCGGCTTCGCGGGGGAGCTGATCGCGGATCGCAGGGTGATCCGGGCCGCGGCGCCGGAGGTGCACATCACCGGGGAATCGGATCGCGAGCTGGCTCGCGACCCGGCGGCGCGCGCGGCCCGGCTGCCGCACCGCGCCTTCGAGATCGCCCGTGAAGGTCTACTGTCCGGGCCGGTCCTGGTCCAGAACCCGCGCGCGGGCTACCTGCCGAGCCTGGTCTGCCAGACCTGCCGGGCGCCATCGCGGTGCGCAACCTGCGCGGGGACCTTGCGTCTGATGGGTCGAACCGGACCGGCGAGCTGCAGCATCTGCGGCCGACCGGCCGCCGATCACCGCTGCCCCGAATGTGGTGACCCGAGGATGCGCGCCGCGGTCGTGGGCGCTCGCCGTACGGCGGAGGAGTTGGGGCGGGCGTTTCCCGGCATCGTCGTCCGGACCTCGGGCAGCGAGCACATGCTCGATCGCGTGTCCGACAAACCGGCGCTGATCGTGGCCACCCCGGGTTCGGAGCCGGTCGCCGACGGCGGCTACACCGCGGCTCTCCTGCTCGATGGCTGGCTGATGCTCGCCCGCCCCGACCTGCGAGCCCCCGAAGAAGCCGTCCGCCGCTGGCTCAACGCCGCCGCCCTCGTCCGCCCGGCACCCGCCGGCGGCACGGTCATCCTGGTCGGCGACCCGTCTGCGCTGCCCCTGCAGGCGATCGTGCGCTGGAGCCCGGAGGGCTGGGCAACCCGCGAAGTAGAAGAACGCCGTACGGCGCGCCTCGCCCCGGCCGCCAAACTCGCCGAACTGACCGGCCCCTCCGCCGCGGTCACCGACCTGATCGAACGCCTTCGCCCCCTCCTCCAACCCGAGGCAGGCCTGGAAGTCCTGGGCCCGGTGGACATCGACGACGAAACCGTCCGAGCCGTCGTCCGCACCCCCCGAGCCGCCGGCACCCAACTCGTCCGCGCCCTCAAAGAAGCCCAAGCCGCCCGCACCACCAAGAAGAACCCCGGCTCTGTCCGCATCCAAGTAGACCCACCCAGCTTCGGCTAGCC
>NZ_SMKA01000031.1 GCF_004348455.1 Kribbella albertanoniae | reverse complement strand
GTTGTGGGTACGACGCGGTTGGTGACGCGGAGGCGGGTCCGGGCGGTGGCGCCGTGGGCCGGGTTGCTGGTGCTTTGGGCGGCGACGACGTTGGTGATCGGGGCGGTGGGGTTTTCGAACGACTCCGAGCGGGTGACGATCGGGGCGCATGCGGCAACGATTTCGCCGACGTTCGACGGGCATGCGACGCTCGATCTCGGGGCCGTGCTGCCGCGGTTGCGGATCGCGACCGATACCCCGGGCGGGATCGGGGTGAATGTCGACGTACAGGAGACCGACGCCGCCAACCTCAGCGAGCTGCTCACCCGCGACGCGCTGATCGCCTCGCAGCCTGACGGTGAAATCGCGCGGATCCAGCAGGTCATCCAGGAGATGGCGGTCGACAACCTGGTCGCGGGCGCCGGTTCCGGACTGCTCGTGGTCGTGGTGGTCGCTACCATCTGGACTTCCCTCGGGCGTCGGCGCCGGCGCGAACTGTGGGACCTCGTGCACCGGCACGAGCGGCGGTTCGAGCACCGGGCGATCGTCGTACTGGTCGCGATGCTGATCACCATCGCGTCGATCTTCGGACCGGGCCGGATGCGTACGGCGGAGGTTCCGCCGACCGAGTGGCGGCCGCTGTCCGCGCTGCTGCCGCAGTTGTCGCTCGACCCGCGGCTGAAGAAGGTCGAGGTCGCGTCCGGGTTCTCCACCACCGGGGGGATCGGGATCATCAAGACGGCGGTCGAGACGTACGAGCGTTCCACCGAGTTCTACGGGCGGTTGCGGGACCAGGTCCCGCGGGTCGGCGGGCGGATCCACCAGGCGACCGAGAACGAGACGGTCGCGCTGCTGGTCTCGGACCGGCACGACAACATCGGGATGGACCCGGTCGTGGCCGAGGTCGCGAAGGTGGCCGGTGCCAAGGTGCTGATCGACGCCGGGGACGACTCCTCGTCCGGGCAGTCGTGGGAGGTGTTCAGCATCAACTCGCTGCGGGCGCACTTCAAGGACCTCAAGGTGGTCGCGGTCGCCGGCAACCATGACGCCGGCGGCCACATCGAGGAAGCGATGCGGAAGAACGGCTTCACCGTCCTCGACAGCAAACCGGTCGAGGTCGAGGGAATCCGGTTCCTCGGCGACAGCGACCCGACCAAGACCGGGCTCGGCAGCGCGGACACTCCCGGTGACGAGACGATCGCTGACCAGTCCAAGCGGCTCGCCGATGTCGCCTGCGGGCAGCCCGAGGACGAGCGGATCTCCACGATGGTCGTCCACGACCCGTCGTCGTTCGCCGAAACGGCCACTCGGGGGTGCGCGACCCTGCTGCTGTCCGGACATCTGCACCGGCAGGTCGGCCCCGAGACGAAGGTCGTCGACGATCGGCCGGTCACGACGTACACGAACGGGACGACGGGGGGAGCGGCGTACGCGTTCGCGCTCGGCTACACGCTGCGGCGGCCGGGGGAGATGACGCTGGTCACCTACACCGATGGCAAGCCGATCGGGCTCCAGACGGTCACGGCCGGGCTGGCGGGCGAAATCACCGTCGGCCCCTACACCCCCTTGCCTTCCTGACGTTTCAGGCTTCGGGGCCGGTCGTCACAAGGTGTTAACTCACTAGTAACGGGGGTGGACCAGCAGCACAGTGGTCTTGTAGGAGTAGGGTTTTGTGACGTGCGTCGCGCAAAGATCGTTTGTACGCTCGGCCCGGCTACTGCCGCCCCCGAGCGCATCCTGGAACTCGTCCAAGCCGGTATGGACGTGGCTCGTCTCAACCTGAGCCACGGTGCCCATGCCGAGCACGAACGGATCTATCAGCGGATCCGTACCGCCGCCGCGGAGACCGGCAAGAACGTCGGCATCCTGGTCGACCTGCAGGGTCCGAAGATCCGGCTGGCCGAGTTCGCCGAAGGGAAGGTCACGCTGACCTACGGCGAGCGCTTCACCATCACCACCCGGGAGGTGCCGGGTGACGTGACCATCTGCGGAACGACGTACGACGGTCTGCCCGGTGACGTGAACCCCGGTGACCAGCTGCTCATCGACGACGGCCGGATCGGGCTCGTCGCCGAGGAGGTGACCGCGACCGACGTGATCTGCCGCGTCACCGTCGGCGGGCCGGTCTCGAACCACAAGGGCATCAACCTGCCCGGAGTCGCGGTCAGCGTGCCGGCGATGTCCGAGAAGGACGTCGAGGACCTGCGCTGGGCCCTGCACCTGCCGGCCGACATGATCGCGCTGTCCTTCGTCCGGGACGCGGCCGACATCCAGCTCGTGCACAAGATCATGGACGAGGAGGGCCTCCGGGTCCCCGTCATCGCCAAGATCGAGAAGCCGCAGGCGGTCGCGAACCTGGACGAGATCATCGAAGCCTTCGACGGGTTCATGGTGGCCCGCGGTGACCTCGGCGTCGAGCTCCCGCTCGAAGAGGTGCCGCTGGTCCAGAAGCTGATCATCGACCAGGCCCGCCTGAACGCGAAGCCGGTGATCGTCGCCACCCAGATGCTCGAGTCGATGATCTCCGCCCCGCGCCCGACCCGGGCCGAGGCCTCCGACGTCGCCAACGCCGTCCTCGACGGCGCCGACGCGGTGATGCTGTCCGGTGAGACCAGCGTCGGCCGGTTCCCGATCGAGACCGTCAACACGATGGCCCGGATCGTCGAGTCCACCGAGGAACACGGCCTGTCCCGCGTCAAGGAGATCGAGTGGGAGCCGCGCACCAAGGGCGGCGTCATCGCCCGCGCCGCGGCTGACGTGGCCGAGCGCCTGGACGCCAAGCTCCTGGTCGCCTTCACTCAGTCCGGTGACACGGCGCTGCGCCTGGCCCGCTACCGCACCGAGATCCCGGTCCTGGCCTTCACGCCGGTCCCGTCGGTCAGCTCTTGGCTGTCGGTCGTCTGGGGCATCGAGACCCACATCGTCCCCACCGTCGACCACACCGACGAAATGGTCCGCCAGGTAGACCAGCGCCTCCTGGAACTAGGCAAGCTGAAGAAGGGCGACCTGGTGGTCATCGTCGCCGGCTCCCCGCCATCGATCCCCGGCTCCACCAACGCCCTCCGAGTCCACCGCATCGGCGACGCCATCGAAGGCATCGCCCCGGCGTACCGGACTCCCAACCCGTAGGCCTCACGCGGCATTGGTGTGGGTTTGAACAGGAAACGGTGGGCTTGAACAAGGCATTACTTGTTCAAGCCCACTGCTGAGTGTTCGAGCCCGCCAGGGCCGCGCGACGCCGTCCAGCGCCCTTGGAAGGAGGTGCGCTGGTTGGTCGGTTCAAGGGTCATGGACCGTTCCGAGCGTCGATTTTCGGAACCGAAGATCGAGCGGTTACAGTATGCGTGCAGGACTTTGCCGAGTTGGCGGAACGGCATACGCGATGGTCTCAAACACCATTGCCCGCAAGGGCTTGTGGGTTCGAATCCCACACTCGGCACCATAGAGAGCCGGACTCACGATTTGTGAGTTCGGCTCTTTCTGTTGAGCTCGGCTCTGGGCGCCGAAACTGTCGGTGGGCTTCGGGAGCATGTGGCATGGGGCACATCAGGTCGCAGGAGACGGTTGATTCCGCGTTGCGGATGGCGAAGAACGGCATCAGTGATCGGGCGAACGCGGAGATACATGGCGTTGCGCTCAAGACGATCAAGCGGTGGCGCCGGGTGTACCTGGAGCTCGGGCTGCCGCGGGGGACGGGGTTTCAGCCGACGCCGTGTCCGCGGTGTGACGGGGCTGACCTCGACGAGGCGGCGTACGCGTTGTTGCTCGGGTGGTATCTAGGGGATGGCTCCATCGCCAAGGCGCGGCGCGGTGTGTTCACGTTGCAGATCGCCAACGACGCCAAGTATCCGGACCTCAATCGGGAGATCGCCGAGACGATCATCCGGGTGAAGCCAACCGCGAGTCCGGTTCCGCGTCGAAGGCCAGGGGCGATTATGACCGAGGCCAGGTGGAAGCACTGGCCTTGTCTGTTTCCCCAGCATGGGCCAGGACGGAAGCATCTGCGGACGATCGAGTTGGTGGACTGGCAACTGAAGATCGTTGCCAAGTACCCCGAACAGTTGCTGCGCGGGTTGTTACATTCGGACGGGTGCCGGTTCGTGAACTGGGCGAGCAAGCCGGACGGCCGGCGGTTCCACTACCTCCGGTACATGTTCTCGAACGAGTCCGAGGACATCCGGAAGATCCTGACCGACACGTTGGATGTGCTGGGGATTCCTTGGCGGCAGCCGCGGCGGAATGCGATTGCGGTGAGCCGGAAGGAGGGCGTGGAGAGGCTCGACACGTTTGTGGGGCCTAAGTCCTAGGGGGAGGATCGATACAGTGGCCCCTGTGACTGCTAAGCGTGTGGTGATCGCTGAGGACGAGGCGTTGATCCGGATGGATCTGGCCGAGATGCTGGCCGAGGAGGGGTACGACGTCGTCGGGCAGGCGGGCGATGGCGAGGAGGCCATTCGGCTGGCTGTTGAGCATCGGCCGGATCTGGTGATCCTGGATGTGAAGATGCCGAAGCTGGACGGGCTGAGTGCGGCGGAGAAGATCGCGGGGGAGCGGATCGCGCCGGTGCTGATGCTGACGGCGTTCTCGCAGCGGGAGCTGGTGGAGCGGGCGCGGGACGCGGGGGCGATGGCTTATCTGGTGAAACCGTTCTCCAAGGCGGATCTGTTGCCGGCGATCGAGATCGCTGCGTCGCGGTACGTCGAGTTGGCGGAGCTGGAGCGTGAGGTCGCTGATCTGGCCGAGCGGCTGGAGACGCGGAAGCTGGTGGACCGGGCGAAGTCGGTGCTGCAGACGAAGTTCGGGCTGTCGGAGCCGGACTCGTTCCGGTGGATCCAGAAGACCGCGATGGACAAGCGGGTGTCGATGCGGCAGGTGGCCGAGCTGGTGGTCGACGAGGCCGGAGACAGCTGACGGGCTGCGCAAAACCGGATCGGCGACTCCACGAGCTGGTTGCCGATGGCATCCATCGGGGGAACTGCCCGTCGGGGCGGGCGCCGGCGGGTGCGGACGGGCGGCGTACCGGCGGTGTGGGGCCCGTAGGGGCACGGATTGTCACCCGAAGGTGATATCTGGTGAAGATTTGTCACGGACCGTGCCGGGTACGGCATTTCCGGACCGGCGATTCTTCACGCAAACGGGATGATCAGCTGACGCTGAGTCATCAAGTCCCCGCTGAGACAGTTCTCAGATTGCAAGATGCTCCTTACGGCGGTAACGACCTCACAACACAGGCAGTGCGCTGTTCGCTTGGAAGCATTCAGCGGTCTAACCTGCGGATGCTCGCGGCAAACGCGGGAGTCCGGGGATCGGCCGGACTATCCAGACATGGGAGGAACAGTGCACCAGCGTTCCGTAGTAAGGGTCGGCGCGTCGCTGATCGTTGCGTCGTTGGCCCTGACTGCCTGCGGTTCTCGCAGTGGCGGCGACAACGCCGGGGGGACTGGCGGCAGCACGAAGGTCGCCAAGATCGGCATCATTGCGCCGCTGTCGGGTGACCTCTCGGCGCTGGGCCTCGGTATCCAGCACTCCGTCGAGCTGGCCATCAAGCAGGCCAACGACACCAACGCGATCCCGGGCTGGAAGCTCGAGGCCGTGCCGAAGGACGACGAGGGCAAGACCGAGCCGGGCAAGAACGCCGCCACGGCGCTGGCCGGGGACAAGGATGTGATCGGTGTCGTCGGCACCCTGAACACCAGCGTCGCCCAGCAGGTCCAGCCGGTGCTCGCGCCGAAGAACATCGTCCAGGTCTCGCCGGCCAACACCGGCCCGGGCCTGACCCAGGGTGCGGCCTGGCAGACGGCGCCGAAGCGCCCGTACGCCAACTACTTCCGTACCTGCACGACCGACGCGGTCCAGGGCCCGTTCGCGGCCCGCTACCTGTTCGAGACCGCGAAGATCACCAAGGTCGCGACGATCCACGACAAGAAGGCGTACGGCCAGGGTCTGGTCGGCACCTTCACCGACGAGTTCAAGAAGCTCGGTGGCCAGATCGTCGCCGCTCAGACGGTGAACCCGGACGACGTCAACTACAGCGCGGTCGTCTCGGCGATCAAGCCGTCCGGTCCGCAGGCCGTGTACTACGGCGGCGAGTACCCGCAGGCCGGTCCGCTCTCGCAGCAGATGAAGGCCGCCGGCCTGAACGTCCCGCTGATGGGTGGCGACGGCATCAAGGACCCGAAGTACATCACGCTGGCCGGTAAGACCAGCGCGGGCGACCTCTCGACGTCCGTCGGCGCCCCGACCGACTCGACCGAGGCCGGCAAGAAGTTCCTGGCCGACTACAAGGCGGCCGGCTACAAGGAGGACTCCGCAGCGTACGGCGGTTACTCCTTCGACGCGGCCAACGCGATCATCGCCGCCCTGAAGACCTCGCTGGCCGGGGCTTCGGACGCCGAGTCCGCCCGCCAGAAGACGATCGATGCCCTGAGCAAGGTTTCGTTCGACGGCGTGACCGGCAAGGTCGCGTTCGACCAGTACGGCGACAGCACCTCCAAGGTGCTGACCGTCTACAAGGCCGAAGGCGCCGACTGGGCCACGGTCGAGACCAAGGCGTTCGAGACCAAGTAAGCAAGGTCGACCTCATGTTCTCGGGGGTGGGAGTGATCCTCCCGCCCCCGAGGCATGTCGGAACCGAGGTAGTTGGGAGGTCGACGTGGACCAGTTCTTCCAGCAGCTCATCAACGGGCTGACCCTGGGATCGCTGTACGCCCTGATCGCAGTCGGGTACACCGTCGTCTACGGCATCGTGCAGCTCATCAACTTCGCCCATGGCGAGGTGTTCATGATCGGTGCGTTCGGCGCACTGACCACATATCTGTTGTTCTTCGAGGGCCAGACCTCGGTCTGGATCCTGCCGGTGATGATCATCGGCGCCATCGTCGCGGCGGTCGGCACCGCCGTCCTGATGGAACGTGTCGCGTACCGTCCCCTGCGGAACGCGCCACGACTGGCACCACTGATCACCGCGATCGGTATCTCGGTGTTCCTGCAGGAGTTCATCCGGCTGATGTACGACCAGCCCGCGTGGACGATCGTCGTGTTCGCCGGCGGTGCGCTGGCGCTCGGGTACTTCCTGGGTTCGCGGCCGGGCCGTCCGAACCTGGACCACCCGGTGACCAAGTGGCTCGACCGGGCCCCGTTGCTCGGTGCCGCGGCCGGTGCGCTGCTGCTCTGGATCGTGGCCCGGCTGGTCGAGCGGGAGCTGAGCGTGCTGCTCGTTCCCGGTGTGCTCATCGTCGGCGCGGCGGTCGGTACCGTGGCCGGGTGGTTGCTGTCGATCGCGGTCCGGAACAAGGCGCGGGTCGAGCTGGGCATCCAGCCGATCGTGCTGGCCGCGGTGACCTCGGTCGCGACGGCGGAGATCGGGTGGGTGCTCTGGCGCACGCTCATCACGCACGTCGAGTGGCCGAGTGCCAAGCTGAGTATCCCGTTCCCGCAGATCGACGTCGTCTCCGGTGCGGCGCTCCAGGTGGGCGGCGTGACCATTCAGCGGTCGGCGATCTTCACCATGGCGGCGCTCGCCGCGTCGGCGATCCTGCTCTGGTTCTTCATCAACCGGACCCGGACCGGCCGCGGTATGCAGGCCGTTTCGCAGGACCCGGACACCGCCCGGCTGATGGGGATCAACGTCGACCGGATCATCGTGGTCGCGTTCGCCCTCGGTGCGGTGCTCGCTGCGATCGCAGGTGTGTCGCAGGGGCTGCAGAACAGTCAGATCCAGTACCGGATGGGCTTCCTGGCCGGTCTGAAGGCGTTCACCGCCGCCGTGCTCGGTGGTATCGGCAACATCTACGGTGCCGTCGTCGGTGGTCTCGTTCTCGGTGTGGTCGAGGCGATGGCGACGCAGTACATCCCGGGCCAGTTCGGTGGTAGTACCTGGAAGGACGTCTGGGCGTTCGTGATCCTGATTCTGGTTCTGGTGTTCAGGCCGCAGGGCCTGCTGGGCGCGAGGGTGGTGGACCGCGCATGACCGACGTACAGACGGAGACCCCGGTGACGCCGGCGGCTGCTCCTAAGAAACGGCCGATCGCCTGGCCGCTCGGCCTGGCCGGTGCGGTATTCGTGATCGTCGGATCGTGCCTGTCGTGGAGCTACGACGGCTCGATCCTGAACAACCTGTCGATCAACTTCTACCCCGGTGGTCTGCAGATCCTGGCGATCATCGTCGCGGTGGTCTCGCTGGTGCTGCTGGTGCTGGACAAGGGCAAACTCGGTTGGTGGCTGGACACGACTGCTGGTCTGCGGTCGCTCGGGACCGGGCTGGCGTTCTTCATGGTCCTGGTCCTGGCCGCGATCAGCGTCGAGTCCGACGGTCTGATCAACGTCAACCCCGGCGGGTACATAACGCTGGTGGGCGCGCTGCTGCTCGCGGTGGCGGCCTGGTTGATGCCGTTGCGGCACGGGTTGCGCGACATGAGCAAGGCGAAGTCGCCGGCCTGGGCCGAGATCGCGGCCATCGCGTTGCTGATGGCGGCGCTGCTGTTCACGGCGGCGTACGCGCTCGGCCTGGATGACGCGTGGTTGTTCATCCTGTGTCTGGTGTTCATCGCGACGATCGCCGTCGGTCTGTTCCGGACCGGGGCGATGAGCTGGGTCAGCCACGCCGGGCAGCGGCACCGCAAGGTGCTGACGCTGGCGTCGTTCGCGGTGGCGTTCCTGTTCCCGTTCACCCAGGACGGGTCGGACGCGAACATGTCGATCGCGACCTCGGTGCTGGTCTTCGCGGCGACCGCGATGGGCCTGAACATCGTGGTCGGTCTGGCCGGTCTGCTCGACCTCGGGTACATCGCGTTCCTGGGTTCGGGCGCGTACGTCGCGGCGACGCTGTCGCAGTCGGCGTTCGCGACGATCGGCTGGAAGCCGCCGTTCCTGGTGGTCGTGCTGGTCGGTGCCTGTGTCGCGGCCCTGCTGGGTCTGGTGATCGGTTCGCCGACACTGCGCGTCTCGGGTGACTACCTGGCCATCGTGACGCTGGGCTTCGGTGAGATCTTCCGGTTCGCGATGTTCAACCTGGACGGCAACAACGGCCCGAACCTGACCAACGGGCCGAACGGTATTCCCGGTATCCCGGATCTGGAGCTGTTCGGCTTCAACTTCGGTGCCGTGCACCATCCGTTCGGGATCGAGCTCGGCCGGTTCTCGAACTACTACTTCCTGCTGCTGGTGCTGACCGGCGGCGTCATCCTGGTCTTCTCCCGGCTGAACAGCAGCCGGATCGGACGCGGCTGGGTGGCGATCCGGGAGGACGAGAAGGCCGCCGAGGCGATGGGTGTGAACGTCTTCGGCCTGAAGCTGCTGGCGTTCGCGGTCGGTGCGTTCCTGGCCGGTCTGGCCGGCACCATCAAGGCGCACCAGGACGGTGCGGTCAGCCCGGACCAGTACATGTTCCTGGAGTCGGCGTTCCTGCTCGCCGCGATCGTGCTCGGCGGTATGGGCACCATCGCCGGTGTGTTGCTGGGAGCAACGATCCTGAAGCTGCTGCCGGAGAAGCTGCGGTTCTTCTCGGAGTACCGGCTGCTGCTGTTCGGCATCACGCTGGTGCTGATGATGCGCTTCCGGCCCGAGGGTCTGGTGGCGAGCAGGCGGCGGCAGCTCGAGTTCCACGAAGAGGACGAGAAGCTGGCCGATGAGGTCGAGCACCAGCTCGTCGAGGAGGCCAAATGACGGTCACGGAACCCCGTCCGGCCGCACCAGCGGTCGGCGGAACGGTACTCGAAGCCTCCGGTGTGACCATGCGGTTCGGTGGTCTGCTGGCGGTCAGCAACGTGAACCTGACCGTTCGCGAGGGCGAGATCGTCGGTCTGATCGGCCCGAACGGTGCCGGCAAGACGACGTTCTTCAACTGCCTGACCGGCCTCTACAAGCCGACCAGCGGGCAGGTCCGGTTCGCCGGTGTCCCGCGGAAGGCGCCGAAGCCGGTCCGCCCGAAGAAGGGACAGCCGGCCGCACCGGCCGCCGTACAGGTGCCGGAGTTGCCGAAGCTGTCACCGTTGCCGCCGAAGCCGCGCGCCGTGGTGCGGGCGGGGATGGCCCGGACGTTCCAGAACATCCGGCTGTTCGCGAACATGACCGCGCTGGAGAACGTGATGGTCGGGCGGTACAGCCGGACCAGCGCGGGCGCGCTCACCTCGGTCCTGCACGGGCCGAAGTTCCGTCGCGAGGAGGCAGCCACCCGGGCCCGGGCCCAGGAGCTGCTCGACTTCGTCGGTCTCGGCCGGTCGACCGAGCACCTGGCCCGGAACATGCCGTACGGCGATCAGCGGCGGCTCGAGATCGCGCGGGCGCTGGCCACCGACCCGAAGCTCATCCTGCTGGACGAGCCGACGGCCGGTATGAACCCGCAGGAGACCAAGCAGGCGATGGACCTGATCTTCAAGATCCGGGACTCGGGCCTGTCGGTCGTGGTGATCGAGCACGACATGCGGTTCATCTTCAACCTCTGTGACCGGGTGCTCTGCCTGGTCCGCGGGGAGACCCTGGTCGAGGGCACTCCGGGTGAGGTGCAGTCCGACCCGCGCGTCATCGAGGCCTACATCGGCTCCGGTGAGGACGACGACGAGGACGACGAGGACGACCGGCCCCAAGACATCACCGAGGAGGGGACCTCATGACCGAATCAACTGAGGACAAGCCGCTCACGGCGATGCTCGAGGTCCGGAACCTGGAAGTTGCCTACGGCAAGATCGTGGCCGTGAAGCAGATCAGCTTCAGTGTCGAGCAGGGGCAGGTGGTGTCGCTGATCGGCACCAACGGCGCCGGTAAGACGACCACGCTGCGGACGATCTCGGGGCTGCTCCGGCCGACCCAGGGTGAGATCTGGTTCCAGGGCGAGCGGATCGACAATGTCGCGGCACATGACATCGTCACCCGCGGGCTGGCGCACTCGCCGGAGGGCCGCAGGATCTTCCCGCGGCTGACCGTCGAGGAGAACCTGCTGCTCGGTGCGTTCTCGCGCCGCGACCCGGCCGGTGTCCGCACCGACCTGGACTCGGCGTACGACCTGTTCCCGATCCTGGGGGAGCGGCGCAAGCAGCCGGCCGGAACGTTCTCCGGTGGTGAGCAGCAGATGCTGGCGATGGGCCGGGCGATGATGAGCCGGCCGAAGCTGATGATGCTGGACGAGCCGTCGATGGGTCTGTCGCCGATCATGATGAAGCGGATCATGTCGACGGTGACCGAGTTGCAGCGGCAGGGCACCACGATCCTGCTGGTGGAGCAGAACGCCCAGGCCGCCCTGAAGCGGGCGGACTACGGCTACGTGCTGGAGGTCGGCCAGATCAAACTGTCCGGCACAGGCCGTGAGCTCCTGGTCAACGACGACGTCCGCAAGGCCTACCTCGGCGAGGACTGATCGCTTGAACCTCCTCGTTCAGCTGCGGATTACTACCAGCAGTTGAACGAGGAGGGGCGCGACGATCAACGCCGGCAGCATGTCGGCGACGGCGATCTGCTTGATCTTGAGCAGGCGCAGGGCGACGCCGATCAGCATCACGCCGCCGGTGGCGCCGAGGGCGGTCACGTGGGCCTCGGGCAGTACGTCGCCCAGTACGGCGCCGACCGCGGTCATCAGGCCCTGAGTCACCAGTACGACGAGGGCCGACGCCATCACGCCCCAGCCGAGTGACGCGGCGAAGGCGATCGAGGCGAACCCGTCCAGCACGGCCTTGAGGAACAGCTGGTCCGCGCCACGCCCGAGCCCGTCGGACAACGCGCCGAGGAAGGTCAGCGGCCCGACGCAGAAGACCATTGACGCGGTAACAAAACCTTCCACGAAGGTGCTCTCCCCGTCGCTGCGGCGGAACCGGTGCTGCAGCCAGGCGCCGAAGCCCTCCAGCCGCTGCTCGATCCGGAGCAGCGATCCCGCGATTCCGCCGATCAGCATCGCGCCGAGCACGATCAGCACCGGTGCACTGGTCCCCACCGCGTCGCTGAGCGCCTTGGCGCCCACAGTGAGTGCCGAGGTGATCGCGATCAGCAGTGTGACCAGACCGAGCGCGTCGGTGACCAGATCGCGGGTCCGGTGACTGAGCCGATGCCCGACGAGCACGCCGAGTGTCGACCCGATCAGAACCGTTGCAACGTTGACAACTGTGCCGATTCCGACGAACAAAGCAGCTCTCCGCTCAATGACCTGGGCGCAGCTTTGCAAGTGACCCTGGAGGGCCTACTGTTGCGCGAGGACGAGCGTATCGGGCCCGTCCCGTTCACCTCGGGGGTGGACCAGACCAGGAGGTCGCTGTGGCAGCTGCCATTGCGGTGCGGGACGCCCAGGCGGGGGATGCAGCCGCTCTGGTCGCGCTCTGGCGCGAGCTGACCACGACCGGTGCCGGCCGCCTTCCGGGCGTGCCCACGGTCCCTGCCGTAGAAGTTGCCGTCAGCAAGCATCTGGCCGACCCGTGGGGCCGCCTGATCGTCGGCGAGCTGGACGGGCAGGTGCACGCGATGGCCTACCTGCGCCGGGCTGCGGTCAGTCCGCTGCACGACGACACCACGCTCACGGTGGAGTATCTGCACGTCAGTGACGCCGCCCGCCGGCACGGTGTCGGCAAGGCGATGATCGCCGAGGCTGTCGCGTGGGCCGAGCACGAGAGCTGCCCACACCTGGCCGTGGTCGCGCCGGCGATCGCCCGCGAGGCGAATCGGTTCCTCGCCAGGCTCGGGCTCGGACAAGCCGGCGTACTGCGCTTCGCGAACACGCACACGGTGGCCCGTCGGCTCGCCGCCGAGCACGCGCCGAATCTGCTGGCACTGCTCTCCTCGCGACGCTCGGTGATCGCGCGCCGGGCCCAGTTGGCCCGGCCGCTGCCGACCGAACCGCTCAGCTACCCGCCGGAGCCTGAATCAGCTGGCAGGTGATCCGCGCCGTACAGACCCGCTTGTCGCGGTCGTCGGTGATGACGACCTCGTACGACGTGGTGGTCCGGCCGAGGTAGATCGGGGTGGCGACCCCGGTGACCAGGCCTTCGCGAACGGCCCGGTGGTGGGTCGCGTTGATGTCGACCCCGACCGCGACCTTCCCGTACGCCGCGGCGTGCAGCGCGGAACCGATCGATCCGAGGCTCTCGGCGAGCACGCAGGACGCGCCGCCGTGCAGCAACCCGTACGGCTGGGTGTTGCCCTTGACCGGCATGGTCGCGACGACCCGGTCCGGTGCGGCTTCACTGATCACGATGCCCATGAGTTGCAGCAGGCTGCCCTCGATGTCCATGCCTGGCGGGAGGGCGCTGATATCTGTCACCGCAGCAGCCTAACCGCCGTGTTCGGAAACTGTCCCAGGGAAGCACTAGAGTCGGCATGTGGCTCCAGATACCGACACTTCGACGATGACCGAGGACAAGCAGGAGAGCACTGCTGCCGCGGCAAGTACCGGGCGCCCGCGCGTCCTGCTGCTGGACGGGCACTCGCTGGCCTACCGCGCGTTCTACGCACTGCCCGTGGAGAACTTCTCCACCTCGACCGGGCAGCACACCAACGCGGTGTACGGGTTCACTTCGATGCTGATCAACATGCTTCGCGACGAGCAGCCGACGCACATCTGTGTCGCGTTCGACGTGTCCCGCAAGACCTTCCGCTCCGAGCAGTACACGGAGTACAAGGCCGGCCGGACGAAGTCCCCGGACGAGTTCAAGGGTCAGGTGTCGCTGGTCAAGGAGGTGCTGGACGCGCTCCGCATCCCGACCACGGAGATCGACGGCTGGGAGGCCGACGACATCATCGCCACCCTCGCCACCCAGGCCTCGGACCAGGGTTTCGAGGTGCTGATCAGCTCGGGTGACCGCGATGCGTTCCAGTTGGTCAACGAGAACGTGACAGTGCTCTACCCCAAGCGCGGCGTCTCCGAGATCGCCCGGATGGACCCGGCTGCGGTCGAGGCGAAGTACGGCGTGCCGCCGCGGCTGTATCCGGACCTGGCCGCGTTGGTGGGGGAGAAGAGCGACAACCTGCCCGGCGTGCCGGGGGTCGGTGACAAGACCGCGGCGAAGTGGCTGAACCAGTTCGGTTCGCTGAACGATGTGATCGACCGCGTCAACGAGATCAAGGGCAAGGCCGGTGAGTCGCTGCGCGAGCACCTGTCCGACGTGATCCGGAACCGGCAGATCAACGAGCTGATCCGGGACCTGACCCTGGATGTCACCGTCGACGACCTGGTCCGGGTGCCGTGGGACCGCGAGCAGGTGCACACGCTGTTCGACAGCCTGGAGTTCCGGGTGCTGCGGGAGCGGCTGGTCGCGGAGCACGAGGAGGTCGACGCCACCGTCGAGCAGGGCTTCGAGCTGGATGGTGTGCAGCTGAAGCCGGGCGAGGTCGCGGCCTGGCTGACCAAGCACGTGAGCGCCGGCGAGCGGGTCGGCGTTGCAGTGCAGGGCAGCTGGGGGCGTGGCACCGGTGAGATCACCGGGCTGGCGCTGGCCAACACCGAAGGCGCTGCGGCCTGGTTCGATCCGACTGCGCTGACTCCCGAGGACGAGACCGCCTGGAAGGCGTGGCTCGCGGATCCGAAGCAGCCGAAGGCATTGCACGACGCGAAGGGTCCGCTGCTCGGTTTCCTGGAGCGCGGCTGGACGCTGGCCGGTCTGAGCTCGGACACCCAGCTGAGTGCGTATCTGGCGCGTCCGGATCAGCGGTCCTACGATCTGGCCGACCTGACCGTGCGGTATCTGAAGCGCGAGCTCCGGACCGAAGAGGTCGAGAACGGTCAGCTCAGCTTCGACGACATCGAGGGCGGCCCGGCCGCGGACCACACGATGCTGCGGGCGCGCGCGATCGCGGACCTCGCCGACACGCTGGACGCCGAGCTCGAGAAGCAGGCCGGTACGGCGCTGCTCGCGGATGTCGAGTTGCCGCTGATCGACGTCATCGCGGGCATGGAGCGGGACGGCATCGCGGTCGACCGGCCGTATCTGGAGGAGCTGGAGGAGCGGTTCGCGACCGGCGTGCGCGAGGCCGCGACGGCGGCGTACGAGGTGATCGGTAAGGAGATCAACCTCGGTTCGCCCAAGCAGTTGCAGGTGGTGCTGTTCGACGAGCTGCAGATGCCGAAGACGAAGCGGACGAAGACCGGTTACACCACGGATGCGGATTCGCTGCAGGCGCTGTTCGAGAAGACCGAGCACCCGTTCCTGGCATACCTGCTGGCACACCGCGACGCGACCCGGCTGCGGCAGACGGTCGAGGGCCTGCTGAAGACGATCAGCCCGCGCGATGCCCGGATCCATACGACGTTCAACCAGACGATCGCCGCGACCGGCCGGCTCAGCTCGACCGATCCGAACCTGCAGAACATCCCGATCCGCACCGAGGAGGGCCGCCGGATCCGGCAGGCGTTCGTCGTCGGCGAAGGCCATGAGTCGCTGATGTCGGCCGACTACAGCCAGATCGAGATGCGGATCATGGCGCACGTCTCCAAGGACGAGGGCCTGATCGCGGCGTTCAACTCCGGGATGGACTTCCACTCGGTGACCGCGTCGCGGGTGTTCTCGGTCGAGCCGGCCGAGGTGACCCAGGAGCAGCGCGCCAAGATCAAGGCGATGAACTACGGCCTCGCCTACGGCCTGTCGGCGTACGGGCTGAGTCAGCAGCTGAAGATCGGCGTCGACGAGGCCAAGGGCCTGATGGACGAGTACTTCGAGGGCTTCGGCGGCGTCCGCGACTACCTGCGCAGCATCGTCCTCGAGGCCGGTAAGAGCGGCTACACCGAAACCATCCTCGGCCGCCGCCGCTACCTCCCCGACCTCACCAGCGACAACCGCCAGCGCCGCGAGATGGCCGAGCGGATGGCCCTGAACGCCCCCATCCAGGGCTCCGCCGCCGACGTCATCAAGATGGCCATGCTCAAGGTCGACGTCTCCCTCAAGGCCTCCAGCCTCCAGTCCCGGATGCTCCTCCAGGTCCACGACGAACTGGTCTTCGAAGTAGCTCCCGGCGAACGCGAGGCCCTGGAAGAACTGGTCCGCCGAGACATGGGCGCCGCCGTCGCCATGGACGTCCCCCTCGACGTCTCGGTCGGAGTCGGCCGCACCTGGCACGAAGCCGCCCACTAGTTGTGGAGCCGATCCGGCCGTTTCGCTGGGACCTGATCCGGCCGGATCAACTCGGCTCTCTCCTTGACGGTGTCGAGGTTGGCGAACTGTTCTTCCTGGACGAGCTCATCCGATGCGCCGCCCGCGTGCTGGGGCAGTGCGGGAACGGTGAGTTGCACTTCGTCGGCCGTTCGGTGGACAGCTTGTTCGATCTGTTGAGCGGCGTGCTCGACGGAACCGAGTGGGGTGCGCGGCTTCATCCGCTGCCGCTATCGATGGCTCAGAGCTGGCAGTACCAAGGCGAGTTCACGGCAGCCGAGATTCGGCAACTGCGGATCAACCTGGCGGCGAACGGGCTCGCACCCGCAGATCTGATGCGCGGTAAGCCGACGGTCTTCGTGGACCTCGTCAGCGAGGGCGGTACCTTCGAGCGGCTGTTCGCCGTCCTGCGGCAGTGGATCGACGACGAGCATGCGCAGTGGGATGTCATCAGGCGGCAGCTCAGATTCGTCGGGATCACCGGGCGGCGGCAGACCAGTCCCAACGCATTCCGCTGGCAGCAGCACGCGGACTTCACAGCGGAGCTGCCGGCTGCCGCAATTCGCAATGTCTCCTTGGACGGCCAGATCTGGTCGTACTTCGGCAACCACCAGCACAAGACCGCGGCGTCGTTCCGCCGCACGGCCTGGGCAGATCCGGCAGCGAACGAGCCTCGGCGAGACGAGCGGAGCCGGATGGCTCTGGCCGAGGCTGTGCAGGTGGTTGCGGCGGGGCGGACGCCGGAGGTTCGGCGAAAGCTGGCCGAGCTGCTGACCCACGAGCCGGCGATCAAGGAACGCTGGCTGCGGGACCTGCAGGTCAGCCTGCGGAAGTGACGTCTCAGAACGGTGTTCGCCGATCCGCGCGTGGCTGAAGGCGTACCGAAGAACGGGTAGAGGTCCGGCTGAAGCGGCTCGGCAGGTACGGCTCAGGCGGGCCAGTGCTGCGCGGGCGCGACTACTACCCGTCCTTCGGTACAGGATGCCGTGGGTGCCCGAACTCAGGTGACGTAGTACGGCGTTTCGTCGGGGGAGAGGGCTCGCTTGATGAAGCGGAGTTCCTCGTCGCGCAGGGGTGGGAGGTTGTCGAGGGGCCACCAGCGGGCGTCGGTGGACTCGTCGTCGTTGGCGCGCGCCTCGCCGCGCAGAGGGCGGCAGCGGAAGGCGATGTCGATGACCTGGATCTCGTCGCCGTTGGGGTAGGTGTGGGGTGGGAAGGACTGGACGCAGAGGAGGCGTTCGACCTCGGCCTCGACGGCGGTCTCTTCGTGGATCTCCCGGACGATCGCGACGGCGGGTTGTTCGCCGGGCTCGAGGATGCCGGCGACCAGGGTCCAGCGGCCGTTGTCGGCGCGCTTGACGAGCAGCACCTGGTCGTGGTCGTCGAGGACGACGGCGCTCACGCCGGGGATCCAGAGGAGGTCGTGGCCGACCTTCTCGCGCAGTTCGAGGATGAACTTCGGGGTCGGCATACCCAGACCCTAAACGACAGGCGGGGCAACTTTCTTTCCGCAGGAAAGTTGCAGTGGGCGCTGGCTGACCTCTTTCGAAGAGATCCGATCTCTGCCATTCTGCCGGTCAGTCGATCGTAGATCCTATCGGATATCTCACAATCCGTAGCTGGAGGCGGGATGCGCAAAGTGAAGCGAAGGACGTTCGTCGCCGGGGCCGTCGGGGTGGCCGCGGCCGGTGGCAGTGGCGTACTGAGCGGGTGTGGTCCCGGTACGGCGGAAGCGGGTGCCGCGCCGGAGAGTCTGACCCAGCCGCCCGCGGAGCTCGGGCCGTTGAAGTCCGGGGTCAACTACCCGCCGGGCTACATCGGGCCGAAAGCCCGGCGGCAGCAGACGATCGTGACCGAACCGGTGACGTTCACGGTCGTGGTTCCGCAGAGCCTGACGGTCGGTGACTGGGCGACGAACGAGTTCACCCGCTGGATGGAGCAGCAGACCGGGATCCGGATCCAGTGGCGGCAGGTGGCCGGCAAGGGCAACGACCCGGAGACGATGACGAAGGTCAACGCGATGATGGCGGCCGGTGACATCCCGGACGCGTTCCTCGGCATCACCTTCACCCGCTCGCAGCTCTACCTGTACGGCGCGCAGAACCTCTTCGTCGACCTGAACCCGTACCTCGAGCGCTACGCGCCCAACCTGCAGGAGGCGATGAAGGACTACCCGGAGGCGCCGAAGCTGATCAAGTCGCCGGACGACGGCGTTTACAGCTTCCCTGATTTCAACGACTGCTATCACTGTCGCGCCTCGGGCGGCCGCGCCCTGATCAACACCGACTGGGTCCGCAAGGTCGGTCTGGCGGTGCCGACGACGACCGAAGAGTTCCGTGAGGTGCTGACCGCGTTCAAGAAGGCGGATCTCGGTGGCCGGGGCCGGACGATCCCGTTCGGCGGCTACAAGGACGCGCCGCTGGACACCTTCTTCATGAACTCCTTCCTCTACAACCCGAGCTACAGCCTCAACGGCGGTGACCGGCCCTGGCTGGTCGTCACCGACGGCAAGGTCGAGGCGAACTTCGTGAAGGACGAGTGGCGCGAAGGCCTCAAGTACCTGCACGGCCTGTACGCCGACGGGCTGCTGGCGAAGGACATCTTCACCGCGACCGAGGACCAGATCAAGCGGTACGGCGACAACCCGGACGGGCCGGTCATGGGCGGTGCCCGGGTCTACTACTGGGGCACGTTCATGACGCTGGACCTGGACGACCCGAAGGCCCGGTGGCGCCAGTACGAGACGATGACGCCGCTGAAAGGACCGAACGGCGTACAGATCGCGCCCTGGAACTACCTCAGCGTCGGTGTCGAGGTCTCGACGCTCGTGGTCACGCGCAAGTGCAAGCGTCCTGACCTGCTGGTGCGATGGGCCGACTTCCAGATGGATCTCGAGGCGATCCTGCGCTCGTACGCCGGGCCCGACTTCCGCTGGTCGGCCAAGGGTGACAAGGGGATCAACGGCAAGCAGTCCGTCTTCGGTATGGAGTCCTGGAACACCGACGAGACCAAGGGCAAGACCTGGGACCAGTACGCCGTGATGTACCGGTCCGGTGATTTCCGGCTGGCCGAGCGGGTGAACCCGAAGAAGCCGACCTTCGAATCGCCGCTGTACGAGGAGACCCGGGACCACCTGTTCCCGTACAAGCAGCCGATGGAACGGCAGTTCCCGCCGGTCACCCTCGAGGCCGACCAGGCTGCGCTCGACGCCGAGATCGGTCTCAACCTGAAGAGCGAGGTGACCACCTCGATGGCCAGGTTCGTCACCGGCCGGCTCGATCCGAACGACGACGCGCAGTGGAACGACTTCACCGACCGCGTGCAGTCGATCGGGCTGACGCCGTACCTGGAGATCCAGCAGGCCGCCTACGAGACCTACCAGGGGTGATGGCGATGGCCACCGCGACACCCGCTCCGGTGCAGGAGACGCGCTCCGACCGGATCGTGATGATCTGCAACTACACCGCGCTCGGCCTGTTCACGCTGGCCGTTCTCTACCCGCTCATCTATGTGCTGAGCGCCTCGCTGAGCGATCCGAAGAACGTTGTCTCCGGCAAGGTCTGGCTCTGGCCGGTGGGCTGGAGCATCGAGTCGTTCAAGGCGGTCTTCGACTACGACTCGATCGTCAGCGGCTTCTCGAACTCCGTCCTGTACGCCGTCGGCGGGTCGGTGCTCGCGACGGTCCTGACCCTGTTCGCGGCGTACCCGCTGTCCCGGAAGGGGCTGCCGGGCAAGGGCCTGATCATGGCGCTGTTCGTGTTCACGATGATGTTCTCCGGCGGCCTGATCCCGTCGTACCTGGTGGCCGACCAGCTCGGCATCCTGAACACCCGCTGGGCGATCATCCTGCCGGCCGCGCTCGCGGTCTGGAACATGATCATCACCCGGACCTTCTTCCAGTCCACGATCCCCGAGGAGCTGGTGGAGGCCGCGAAGGTCGACGGCTGTACGGACTTCGGCTTCTTCTGGCGGATCGTGCTGCCGCTGAGCAAACCGATCATCGCGGTCAACCTGCTCTTCTACGCGGTCGCCCAGTGGAACTCGTGGTTCAGCGCGCTGATCTACCTGACCAACGAGCACCTGTTCCCGTTGCAGTTGGTGCTGCGCCAGATCCTGCTGCAGAACCAGTTCGACCCGTCCCAGGTCCGCGACACCGCCGAGCTGATCCGGATGAAGGAACTCCAGGAGCAGCTCAAGTACTCGCTGATCGTGATCGCCACCATTCCACCCCTGCTGGTCTACCCCTTTGTCCAGAAGCACTTCGTCAAGGGAGCCATGGTCGGCTCCCTGAAGGGTTGATGCGCCATGGCTACCGAAACTCTGGTACGACGTACGCCCGTGCGCAGCGGGGCTCGCCCGGCCCGGAACAAGGTCGGGCTGGGGACGCGGATGCGGCGGAACTGGCAGCTGTACGCGATGCTGGCGATCCCGCTGGTCTGGCTGGCGATCTTCGCCTACTGGCCGATGTACGGCGCGATCATCGCGTTCAAGGACTACAACGTGATCGACGGGATCCTGGGCAGCCGGTGGGTCGGGTTCAAGCACTTCGAGCGGTTCGTCGAGTCGTACCAGTTCGGGCGGCTGATCAAGAACACGCTGGTGCTGCAGGTCTACGAACTGTTCGCCACCTTCTGGCCGCCGATCCTGCTGGCCCTCGGCCTGAACATGGCCCGCCGCAAGTGGTACCGCCGGTCGGTGCAGCTGATCACCTACGCACCGCACTTCATCTCCACCGTGGTCGTGGTCGGCATCATCGTGGTCCTGGTCGACCCGAACACCGGCGTCCTGAACCAGTTCCTCGGGATCTTCGGAGTCGGGCCGATCGACGTACTGAACAACCCGGACTACTTCCGGCACCTCTACGTCTGGTCCAGCTCCTGGCAGACGATGGGCTTCTCGGCGATCATCTACCTGGCCGCGCTGACCAGCGTCTCCCCGGAACTGCACGAGGCCGCGATCGTCGACGGTGCGTCCCGGCTCCGCCGCGTCTGGCACATCGACCTCCCGGCGATCCGCCCGGTCGCCGTGATCCTGCTGATCCTCAACATCGGCACGATCATGACCGCCGGCTTCGAGAAGGTCCTGCTGCTGCAGAACACCCTGAACCTGCAGACGTCGGAAGTACTCGACACCTACGTCTACAAACTCGGCTTCGCCTCCGAGGTCCCGCAGTTCAGCTACGCCGCCGCGATCGGCCTCTTCCGCTCGGTCATCGGCCTGGTGCTGCTGGTCATCGCCAACACCCTGGCCCGCAAGTTCGCGAAATCAAGCCTCTGGTGACGGCGTGAGCGCCTGGCCGGTCTCACGAATAGCGGCCAGGCGCAGTGCCAGTTGCTGGTGCAGGTCGATGGCGTCCTCACTCAAGTCCTGGATGAGCGCGGTCCCGGCCGCCGGCTCCGCGCTCGCCAGCAGCTCGACGTACGCGTCGTCGTCCTTGCGTACCTGCTCCGCCGCGCGCTCGGCGCGCAGCAGCGCATCCGCCGAGCGCACCTGGTCGGCGTACTTCTCCAAGGTCGCGACCTTGCGCTCCATCGCCGCTTCGGTCCGCCGCAGCGCCTCGGCCTGCCGAGTGACTGTCTCGCTCAGCACTGATGCTGCGGCCGCATCGATCTCCCGGTGCCGGGATCGCAGTACGGTCAGCTTCTGCAGGATCTGCCCGATGTCCCACAGCTGTTCCGGCAGTACGACGTCGTTCTGGATGTCGTCGAGCAGACCGCGTCGGGTGACCTCAGCCGACCCGACCGCTTGGACAGCAGCCTGCGCGCGCAGCATCAGCTGCTGTGCGTCGGCATCCCAGTCCGCAGCCTGCAGGTACTTGCCGTGGTACTTGATCGCGGCTTCACTCTCCGGCGAACTCTTGCTCGCGTCGCGGAGGTTGAACCAGAAGGCCACGAGCCCGATGGCGGCGACCCCGGCTGTTGCCCAGCCGGCCGGTGCTTTCGGAAGGACCTCGAACAGGTAGCCGCCGATGACGATTGTCAGGACGATGTCGAGCACGAGGGTCCCGGCGAGGAGAGCGAGGCTGGACCTCGACGCCGACCTGAGGCCGGACCGTGGCTTGGGGGTCGGCAGGCTCGCCAGCACCATCGCGCCGGGGTGCTTGAGCAGCTTGTCCCGGTCGTCCGGTGGCATCTCCGGTGCGAACACAGGGTCCGGCATCGGGGCGTCGCTTGTCATGGTGCCGAGTATGACTAGCGAACGGTCGACTGCTGGCGGTGTAGGCCGGCGGCCAGCAATGCCGACAGCAGGAGGGCACAGCCGCTGGTGAGGGCGACCAGGGTCTTGACGCCGGTCATGCCGTTGGTGAGGACGATGACGGCGGTGAGGGCGAGCACGATCAGGCCGGCCCAGATGAGCAGGGCGGCACGTTTCTCCTGCTGTGCGATGGCGGCGTACACGACCATCTGCAGTACGGCGTACGCCGAGCCTGCGATCGCGAACATCCAGGTGAACGGGCCGAGCGACGCGTACTTCTCCGGCCCACCGATCACGGCGACGACCAGGTCGGGCAGCACGAGCGTGCCCACGACTGTGCAGACGCCGAGGCCGGCGACCGCGAGGATCGCGCGGCGGAGTTTGACCGTGTCGCCGGGGGAGTTGGCCAGCGACGGGAACACGATCACGATGACGAACTGGGGGAGGAAGAGGCAGGCCTTCGCCACGATCACTCCGGCGGCGTAGTACCCGCTGTGCTGCCCGTCGAGCAGGCCGCGGGCGAGCAGTACGTCGGCGTTCGCGATGACGAAGAACGCGAGCAGGGCGTGCGTACCGTGCGCGGTCTCCCGCAGTACCTCCTTGACCAGAGCACGTGTCCCACCGGCAGCACCACGCAGCAGAACACTGCCCAGTACGGCGGGTACGGCGGCGCCGAGCGCGAGCCCGATCATCGCCGAGTCCAGCGACGGGTGGATCAGCAGCGCGCCACCGCCGAGCACCAGCCGTCCGATACCGACCGAGGTGTACACCGCGGCCAGCTCGGTCCAGCGGTGGCTGCCCTGGAGGACACCGAGCTGTGAACCCATCAGAGTCAGCCCAGCGAGCGTCGGAGCCAGCAGAACGACCGCCACGATCGAGTCGATATGCAGCAGCCACATGAGCAGCGGTGTGGCGAGTAAACAGACCACAGTCAGCCCAGCCGCCGTACGGCGACCTGCCTGCAGCATGGCGTGCGCCAGGGACCCGTCGTCGGCGTGGGTGGCGAGGCGGCGCGCGCCGGTGGCCTGCAGACCGAGCGAGGCGACGTTGCCGATCAGCAGCAGCCCCAGCAGCGCGGTGATCGCACCGAACTGCTCCGGCACGAGCCGGTGCGTTCCGATCAGCGTGAAGCCGTAGGCGGCGACGTTCATGATCGCCATGCCGACCGCGACCACGGTGGCACTGCGCAGGAAGCTGAGCCTTGGCTCTGTGACGGAATTCATCGCCACTCACCGTACGGGGCTGGAAGTTCGATATCACTATGGCCACGCCCAGCGACTGAGTGCTCCTGATCCGTTAGTGTCCGCCTGTGCTGAAGGCAGGAACGTCCGAGCAGGTGGTCTGGCGAGCGAGGCTCGTGCTGGGCTGTCTGTTGCTGTCGGCACTCTGTTTTCACCGCGCACCGGGACCAGTTGCTCCCGGTTCCAGGGTCGACGACCCGACTGCGTTACTGCGCGGCGCACTGCACCTGTGGGACCCGGACAGTGCGCTGGGGCAGCTGCAGAGTCAGTCCTTCGGCTACCTGCTGCCGATCGGTCCGTTCCAGTGGCTGATGCATGCAGTGTCGATGCCGGACTGGGTCGGGCAGCGGCTCTGGTGGTGTGTGGTGCTGTGCGTCGCGTTCCTCGGCGTGTGGAAGCTGGCCAACGCCTGGCGGTACGGCGTGCCCTGGACGCGGTTCGCCGTCGCACTGTTGTACGCGCTGAGCCCGCTGCTCCTCAGCGGTATGTCGATCACCTCGGCCGAGGTGTGGCCGTTGGCCATGGCACCGTGGGTGCTGCTGCCGCTGGTGACGCCACGGGCGCGGTCGGGCTGGTGGCGGGTCGGCTGGTCTGCCATGGCGTTCGCACTGATCGGTGGAGCGGACCCGGTCGCGGCCGGACTGACACTCGTCCTCCCGATTGTCTGGCTGCTGACCCGGCGTCGCGACCGCTGGACGCTCAAGGTCGCTGCGGGCTGGCTCGGCTGTGTCCTCGCCGTCTCGGTCTGGTGGGTCGTCCCGCTGCTTCTGGTCGTGGAGTACGGCACCCCGGCCGACCGCTCGGCCGCGTTCGCCCAGCCACGTGGTGAGGTGGATGATCTGGACGAAGCCGTGTGGCGGCCGTGGATCGAGAAGCAGAACACGAGCGGCAACGTGCTCGTCGTACCGACTGCGCAGCCGCAGTGGCTGGATGACGAGGTGGAGCGCCGCCTCGCCTCAGGTGTCGGCGACCGCACGCTGCAGCAAGCCCTGGTGCACGCCGGTGTCCGGTACGTCGTCATCCGCAACGACCGTGCTGCCGGAGTACCTCCCGCGGCGGTCGTCCACGAGACGCTGGACGAGGCGGGTCTGCGGCGGGTCGCGCATTTCGGTCCGCCGGTCGGGGAGTACCCGAGTGTGGAGATCTACGACGTCGGTGGCGCGCGTGTCGCTCGGCTGATCCCGGAGTCGCGGTTCGTCGAGGTGCGTGGCACGACGAGCGACGTACCGGCGGTGCTGTCGGCTCTGGGCGGTGACCGGGAGGCGATCACCAGTCCTGACGTGAGTGGTGCGCACGGGCAGTTGCCGTTGATCCAGACTGATGGGTTGCAGCGTCGGGAACTCGGTGTGGACCAGCCGGCAGGCAGTCGGGCCGAGCGGGTCGAGGTGCCCGCGGCTGACCGGCAGCCGAGTGCGCTGGTACTCAGGAACCCGCAGATCGGGCGCTCTGCCTGTCTGCACGTGGCCGGTCGGTCGCTGTGCCAGCCGAGTACGGCGCGCGATGCCGATGAGCCAGGTGGTCTGCTGCGAACGGTGGACCTGCCGCGGACCGCGTCGTACGAGCTGAAAGGTACGGCGTTGCCGCAGGACGGGCCTGCGCTCGATCGACTGCTGTCCGGACCGATCGGCGTCACCGCCTCGTCCCGTGCGGTCGCTGCGCCGGAAGGACGGCCGGGTGCGGTCGTCGACCAGGACATCACCACCAGCTGGGTCGCAGACGCCGCGGACCGCGACCCGAGGCTGACGTTGACCTTGCCGACGGCCAGGAAGCTGAGTGGGCTGCAGTTCCGAACCGCCTCAACGCTCGAGGCGCCCACCGAAGTCACGCTCAGCTTCGACGGCGGCCCGGCCACGGCCAGCAAGCTGGATGCGGACGGCTATGTGCGCTTCGGGGAGCGGATGGCGCGCACGGTCGAGATTCGACTCGCCCGGACAGACAAGCCAGTAGCGATCTCGGAGATTCGCGTCGTCGGCGCTGACGAGCTTCGGCAGGCGCTGCGGCTGGACGACCGGGTCGGTGAGTCCTGCGGGTCCGGACCGGTCGTCAAGGTGGACGGCAAGCTGACGATGACCCGAGTGACCGGCACGATGCGGGACCTCCTGCAGCGGCGGCCAGTCAGGTTCACCAGTTGCGATCCGGGACCCGTCGTACTGCAGGCCGGTCGGCACGAGGTCGACGTACTGACGAACGGCGGTCTGGTCCCGACCGAGGTCACACTGACCAAGGCAGGCTTCAGTGACGTGTCCGTCACGCCGGTGCACGGCGTGAACGTGTGGCGGCCGAACCCGGCCGCGCTGACACTCGAAGTGCCCACCTCGAGCAAGCCCTCGGTGCTGACCGTCGCGCAGAACTACAACAAGGGCTGGGTCGCGTACGACGGCAGTGGGCGGAAGCTGACGCCGATCCGGGTCGCCGGCTGGCAGCAGGGCTGGGTGCTGCCCGCAGGTGAGGAGCAGCTCGTCAACGCGCGGTTCATGCCGGACCGGGTGTATCGGGCCGGTCTCCTGGTCGGCTCGCTTGCAGTGCTCGCCGTGATGGCGATGGCGGTGTTCTACCGCCGCCGGACCCGTCGGTCCGGACACCAGCTAAAGGCCGCTCCATGGTGTAGTAGCTGGCTGCAGCGAGCCCGATGGACGCGAGAAGCGTCGTAACGAACAGGAACACGAACTGCGTGCTGATGCGCGCGAGCAGAGTCAGCGCGATCAGCTGGTACGCGAACACGCCGTACGTGAGGTTGCTGGCTAGGCGGGCGGTTCTGCTGCCCAAGTAGTTCGCAGTGCGTGTGCTCGGTGCCAGGGCCGGGAACAGCACGCAGGCTGCGATGCCGGTGTAGAGGAGGCTCTTCACTGCGGTCTGGCCGGGGGTGGCGGTCGACAGATCGTATGGACCGGCCAGCGGAGTCGCGGCGAGCAGCAAGAGCGCGGCTGCGACACCCCAGACGGTCCCGGGGATCGTGGTGAGGATGTCGAGGGCCGATGAGCCGAGCCGGCCCGTGCTGCGAGCCACCTGCCACAAAGCGAGGCCCATGCCGACCGCGAACCAGCCGATGTAGCCGGGCAGCCAGAGTCCGGCGTTGGGGTGGTGCGTTGCGCTCATCAGCGTCAGCCACACCGGGCCGACCACCGTCAGCCCTGCCAGCACACTGAGCCGCCACCGGACACTGCGCCGAGTCGGACGCTCGTACCCGGTCAGGAGCTTGGCCAGCGCCGGCAGGATCACGTAGAACGCGGCAATCGCCGCCAGGCTCCAGAGCTGCGTCAGACCGGCTGCCGGCGGTCCCTCGAAGTACACCTGAGTGAGCGTCGCGTGCTGCAGGTACGTCGACCAGTCAGCTGAGTGCAGCAGTATGGCGGCGAGTAGCACGGCGACCCACAGCACGGGCAGGATCCGCACGGCCCGCTTCCGCAGGTACGGCAGGGTCAGCGGCGGCAGTGTGCCCTCGAACCACGCCACCACGTGCGGCCGGTAGAGGAGGAAGCCGGAGATCGCGCAGAAGACCGCAGCGCCGACGTCCAGCCGCGACAGCAGACCGGACAGCGCTCCAGCATCGCTGTGCAGAGCGACCTGCGCGGTCAGCATCGCCAGCGCGGCCAGAACGCGCAGACCGTCCAGCGCGGGGAACCTGTGCTGCGTCGTCATCCCCAGTCTTCTCATGCACAGTCCTCCTTGCGGGCCGACCAGATCGCCGTACCGGGCACGTAGCGCCCGCGATGCGGGCCCCAGCCACCCCAGACCAGCGTGTGACCGGCGGGCCACTCCGGCTCGAGCAGGTCGTCGATGGCGAACCCGGACTCGGTCAGCGCCCGGATCCAGTCACCGATCGTCCGATGGTGCTCCACGTAGACCGGCGTACCGGCGTCGTCGACCTCGACGTACGGCGTCCGGTCGAAGTACGGCTTGTCGATCCGCAGACCGCCCTCGGAGGGGTCGTCCGGCATCGTCCACCGGAACGGGTGGGTAACCGAGAAGACCAGCAGGCCACCAGGTTTGAGGGTGCGGGCGATCTCGCGCAGCGCGGTCCCGGCGTCGGCCACGAACGGCAGCGCACCGAACGCCGAACACACGATGTCGAAGGTGGCATTGGCATAGGGGAGTGCCGTCGCGTCGGCAGCGACCGTCCGGACGGCGGTCCCGGTCCGGGCATCGAGCTGCTGCGCGATCCGCAGCTGCTCCAGCGAGATGTCGAAGGCAACGACATTCGCGCCTTGGCCGACCAGCCAGCGCGCACACTGCGCGGCACCGCAGCCGACCTCGAGGACGCGCTTGCCACGGACCGGTCCGAGCAGCTGCGCGGACTCCTCATCGACGCCCTCGGGACCCCAGACGAACCGGTCGTCCCCCAGGAAGTCGCCGTGGTCCTCGAGGTACTCGGCAGCGGCGGAGTTCCAGTAGGTCCGGCTGGCCTGTGAGCTCTCGGCCTCGGTCAGCTCAATACGTTGCGGCTCGACCACCGGGTCACACTAGCGACCTTGGACCGCCCGCGTCGCGATCGCCTGGTTCATCGCGTGGAACTGTGGCTCGATCGTGTCGCGCAGCATGCCGGCGGTGAACGGGACGGCGGCGCCGCGGAAGATCTCCTCCTGGATCAGCTTCGACCGCCCGTTGGGCAGCGCCTCGATCCGGAACGCGTGCTCGCCGTCGAAGACCCCGCCGAATCCGATCCGCCCGATCCAGCGCAGCTCCCGGCCGGGCTGGACGGCCAGCAGCTTGGGGGTGAAGGTCGTCTCCGCACCCTTGGTGTCGCGCAGCACGTTGGTGATCGTCGCACCGACGATCAGGTCACCGGTCGAGGCGACGATGAACGGGTTCCAGGCCGGGTAGTGCTCGCGGTCGGCGAGGACCGTCCAGACCTGGTCGGGGGAGGCGTCGATCTCGACCTCGGTGCGCAGCACCGTCGGCCGGACGATCGTGTAGGTGGTGTAGCCGATCAGCAGCAGGACGAAGACACCTAGGCCTACCAGCAGGCGACGCATCATGGGGACTCCTCAGGTCCAAGGACGCTGAGCATCAGCGTCCGGGCGTAGTCAGGGGTGAGTGGCTCGCCAGTGACGAGGAGCCGGTAGTACAGCGGGCCGACCAACTGATCGACCAGTACGGCGGGTGCTACGTGGCTGAGCACGATTCCGGCCTGCTGCGCCTTTGCGACGACGGCGGTGACGGCTCCGTGCCGGTCCGCCCAGAGCGCGCGGACGCTCTCGCCCACCCGCGGATCGCGAGCGGACGCGGCGGCCAGGTCTGCGATCAAGCTGGTCGGCGTCGAGCTGAGACCGGCGGCGATCGTGACGACCAGCGTGGTCAGGTCGCCGCGCGGGTCGTCGGACGGCTCGAACGGGATCTCCTCGCGCATCGAGGCGATCAGGGCGACCACGAGCTCGGCCTTGGAGGCCCAGCGCCGGTACAGCGTGGTCTTGGCGACCCCGGCCCGCTCGGCGACCCGGTCGATCGACAGCCCTTCGTAGCCGCCGCGGCGCAGCTCTTCGGCCGCGGCGGCGAGCAGCCTGCCTTCGATCGCGGTGTCTCTCGGTCGTCCCCGGGTCATGGCATTTACGCTACGGCGGTAGCGTAAATAAGTCAAACCGCGCCGAGGTCTTGCCGAAAAGCTGAAAGTTGCTCATTGTGGGCTGTTACTGGTTGGTCACTTAACGTCAAAGGCGGCGGCATGAAGAGAATGTTGATAGCGGTGGCGGCGACGACCGGTCTGCTCGCCAGCGGGCTGACGCCGCTGCCGGCGATGGCTGCTCCGCCGCTGGTTTATGTGGCGATGGGCGACTCGTTCGCCGCGGGGTCGCTCGTGCTGCCGGCCAAGGAGGTGCTGACCTGTGCGCGCTCGGCGCTCAACTACGCGTCCCTGATCGCCGCGGAGCTGGAGCCCGCGAAGTTCCGTGACGTGACCTGTGGCGCGGCGACGACCGCGCACTTCGCGAACCCGCAGCCGGGCATCATCCTCGGGACGGCAGCACCGCAGTACGACGCCTTGAGCGCCGACACCACGCTGGTATCGGTCGGGATCGGTGGCAACGACATCGGGCTGGTCGGGCTCGCGTTCTCCTGCGTGAACCTGCTGCCGCAACCGGTCGGGACCTCGTGCAAGGCGACCAACACCGCGGGCGGCGTGGACAAGCTGGCCCAGAAGATCGACGCGTTCGCGCCGACGTACGGGACGGTGATCGAGCAGATCCGGGCCCGCGCGCCGCACGCGAAGATCCTGATGGTCGGCTACCCGACTGGTATCCGGAAGGGCGGCTGCTGGCCGGTCGTGCCGGTGTGGGGTGCCGATGCCGACTACCTGCAGTCGGCGCTGACCCGGCTGAACCGCCGGATGGCCGAGCAGGCGAGTGCGCACGGCGCGACGTACGTCGATCTGGCCACGCCCAGCGTCGGCCACGACATGTGCAAGCCCATCGGGACGCGGTGGATCGAGGGGCTGATCCCGAGCGCGCTCACCAACGGCCTGGTTCCGCTGCACCCGAACGCGGCCGGCCTGCGCAACGCCGTACCGACGGTCCTGGCGGCGATCGGTACGCAAGCCAGGCTCTGACAGTATCGGCGGGGTGGACGGACTTCAGGCGAGCGCAGTTCCGCTGACCGGCGGCTACCAGGGTCAGACCTTCGCGGTGACCGCCGGCGGCGAGGATGCCGTCCTGAAGTTGTACGTGAAGGACCCGGACCGGGCGGTCGTCGACGCGGCGCTGCTCCAGTTGGTGCACGGGCTGCTACCGGTACCGCGGATCCTCGATCTGAAGCGCGAGGGGTCGTGGGAGGACCCGCCGTACCTGTTGATGGAGCGGCTGCCCGGCGTGAACCTGCAGGTCTACCTGGAGACGGCCGGTCCGGACGAACGACGGAAGGTCGGAGCTCAGCTGGGGGAGTTGCTCGCCCGGCTGAGCGGGATGCCGTTCCTGACCGCCGGGATGTTCCGCGGCGGTGACCTGACCGTGGAGCCGTTCGGGTATGCCGACCTGACGGACTTCGCCGCCGGGCTGGATCTGGAGCTGAGGCCGGCCCAGCGAGAGGTGCTGTCGGATCTCACCCTGATGGCGGGGGACCTGCTGGACGACGCGGCGGACCGGGTCTGCCTCGTGCACAGCGACTTCAACCCCAAGAACCTGCTGATCGACCCTGACAGCGTCAAGATCACGGGGCTGATCGACTGGGAGTTCGCTCACGCAGGCTCGCCGTACGCCGATCTTGGCAACCTGTTCCGGTTCTGCACCGACCCGGTGCTGGCCGGCGGGGTGCTGAGCGTGCTCCGGTGGAGCGAACTGGGGCTCGGGGAGCCGCTCGTCGAGCGCGGCCGGGCCGCCGATCTGTGGGCACTCCTGGAGCTTGCGTCGCGCTCCGCCTCGAACGAGGTGGCGGCCGCCGCGGGAGCGCTGGTGGCCCGGATGCTGGACACCCGGAAGTTGGCCGGAGACCGTCCGGATCTGGAAGCCATATAGTCGACTCAGCAGTGAGCTGAGTGGCACGTCGGGACACCTCGGCGGGCGGCCGGTGGCGACCGGGTGCCCCAGGTTGTGCTGCCTCCGTCAAGACCGGTATTCTGTGAGATGCGCTATGGGCCTGCGCGACCTCGGACGGAGCAGGCTCGTGCTCGCAGCTTGTCGGTGGTGAATCTGTGCTCTCCAGGCAGTCCAGCGGTGTGATGCGATCCAACGGCTCATACGCACCTGACTAGACCACCAGTCCACGGAGCAACCCACCACATGACGGCCAGCATCGAGGCACCTCTCGACCCCGCAGTACGCAGCACCCCGCAGGTAGCGGTCAATGACATCGGGTCGGAGGAAGACTTCCTCGCGGCGATCGATCTGACCATCAAGTACTTCAACGACGGCGACATCGTTGAGGGCACCATCGTCAAGGTCGACCGGGACGAGGTTCTCCTCGACATCGGTTACAAGACCGAAGGCGTGATCCCCTCCCGCGAGCTGTCGATCAAGCACGACGTCGACCCGAACGAGGTCGTCAACGTCGGCGATCACGTCGAGGCCCTGGTTCTCCAGAAGGAGGACAAAGAAGGCCGCCTGATCCTCTCCAAGAAGCGCGCCCAGTACGAGAAGGCCTGGGGCACGATCGAGAAGATCAAGGAAGAGGACGGTGTCGTCACCGGTACCGTCATCGAGGTCGTCAAGGGTGGACTCATCCTGGACATCGGCCTCCGTGGCTTCCTGCCCGCCTCGCTCGTCGAGATGCGTCGCGTCCGCGACCTCCAGCCGTACGTCGGCCAGGAGATCGAGGCCAAGATCATCGAGCTCGACAAGAACCGCAACAACGTGGTTCTGTCGCGTCGCGCCTGGCTGGAGCAGACGCAGTCCGAGGTGCGGATGAACTTCCTCACCCAGCTGCAGAAGGGCCAGATCCGCAAGGGTGTCGTCTCCTCGATCGTCAACTTCGGTGCGTTCGTGGACCTCGGCGGCGTCGACGGTCTGGTGCACGTCTCGGAGCTGTCCTGGAAGCACATCGACCACCCGACCGAGGTTGTCGAGGTCGGCCAGGAGGTCACCGTCGAGGTGCTGGACGTCGACATGGACCGCGAGCGCGTCTCGCTGTCGCTGAAGGCGACCCAGGAGGACCCGTGGCAGCAGTTCGCCCGGACCCACCAGATGGGCCAGATCGTCCCGGGTAAGGTCACCAAGCTGGTGCCGTTCGGTGCGTTCGTCCGCGTGGAGGAGGGCATCGAGGGTCTGGTGCACATCTCCGAGCTGGCCGAGCGTCACGTCGAGATCCCGGAGCAGGTCGTTCAGGTGAACGACGACGTGATGGTCAAGATCATCGACATCGACCTCGAGCGTCGCCGGATCTCGCTGTCGCTGAAGCAGGCCAACGAGGGTGTCGACCCGGTCTCCGACGACTTCGACCCCACGCTGTACGGCATGGCGGCGACGTACGACGAGCAGGGCAACTACATCTACCCCGACGGCTTCGACCCGGAGACGGGCGAGTGGCTCGAGGGCTTCGATGCTCAGCGTGAGGAGTGGGAGCGGCAGTACGCCGAGGCCCACCTGCGCTGGGAGGCCCACAAGAAGCAGATCGAGGACGCCAAGACGGCGGACGTCGAGGCCGGCGAGGCCTCCACGTACTCCTCGGCCACCGGTGGTGGCGCCAGCGCGGCTCCGAAGGACGACGCTCCCGCCGAGGGCGCGCTCGCTTCCGACGAGGCCCTGCAGGCTCTGCGTGAGAAGCTGACCGGCCAGGGCTGATCAGCTCAGTAGTTCGCCGAGACCCCCGCATCCTTCTGGGTGCGGGGGTCTCGCACGCCTAGGGCCCGCGGCGTTTCGAGGTGCGGAAGCCGTTGCCCCAGTTGCCGCCGCCCTCACCCTTCATCCGGGCCCTCAGCTCGATCATCGCGGCGCGCGCCGTACTCGAGGTGAAGAAACCGATCCGGTACGGCTCGTTCGGCGCACCCGCTTCCCACGCCGGCACCTGTTGTGCGCCGTACCGGATCATGCGCACCGGGGGATCCTCCCCGGCTTTGAGTCGCGCCGCGTCCTGCACACAGGCGGGCACCTTGCGGGTCGGGCCGCTGCGCGGCGTCCACACCACGTCAACGCTCGCCGGTCCGTGCTGCGGGTTGAAGAAGCACGGTGTACGGCGCTCTGGCAGTGGAAGCCCGTCGACCCGGGCCCGCGCACAGGCCAGCGCGTAGCGGCCGGCGGTCAAGGTATCGATCACCGCGCTGATCGCCTCGACGGTCTTCAGTTTGTCGACGAGCCGCTTGGCTCTTTCGTAGGCGTCCAGTGCGGTCTGGTAGTCGTGGCGCGCATCGGGACCGAGCTCGTGCGCGTCCCCGAACCGGGTCAGTTCCTCGCCGAAAACGATGGCGTCCTCTTCCGCCATCAGCCGGACATGCCGCAGCTCACGCAGGTCCTGGCGTCGTCTTCTCCACCCCATAAGCCATAGTAGTTCCCGTGCTACGAGTGGGACTGACCGGCGGAATCGGATCCGGTAAGAGTGCGGTGTCGTCGCGGCTGGCGGCGCGGGGTGCGATCGTGATCGATTCCGACGTACTGGCGCGCGAGGTGGTGGCCAAGGGGACCGACGGGCTGGCCGAGGTGGTGGCCGCGTTCGGGCCCGGGGTGCTGACGGCCGACGGTGAGATGGATCGGCCGGCGGTCGGGCGGATCGTGTTCGGCGACGCCGACGCACGACGTCGGTTGGAGGCGGTCATTCATCCGCGGGTGCGAGCCCGGGCAGCCGAGATCGAGGCGGCGGCGCCGGACGATGCGATCGTGGTGCACGACATTCCGTTGCTGGTCGAGACCGGTCAGGCCGACGGGTTCGACGTGGTGCTGGTGGTCGACGTACCGGCTGCTGTCCAGCTGGAAAGGCTGACGCAGCAACGAAAGATGGCGGAATCCGAGGCAGAGCAGCGGATCGCCAGCCAGGCCACGCGCGAGCAGCGGCTCGCCGTCGCCGACGTGGTGGTCGAGAACGACGGAACGCTGGCCGAGCTGGACACCCGGGTCGATGAGGTGTGGACCACTCTGCGGCAGCGCGCAGGGCACGGTCCGGACACGAAACCGTGACCCCTGCGCGGTAAATGATGTTTCCGGGATCGGTTGTACGACAATCTGTCCGGTCCGAAAGCCCAGATGTAGGGAGGATGGCGTGGTGTGTCCGCGCTGCAACTCTGACGTCCCCGAGGTCTCGCGGTATTGCCACCACTGTGGCAACGATCTGCGGTCCGGGGACACAGAGCGGAAGAACGCGTACGCGGCGAGGCCCGACGAGTCGGTCGCGTCGTTCAAGCTGGTTTCCACGATCATGCCGCAGGGCTCGGGGAAGCAGCCCTACACGTACAAGGTCGCACTCGGCATCGCGCTGCTGCTGACCGTCGTGACGGCCGCACTCGGTGCGCTGCCGGTGGCGATCATGGTGGCGGCCTTCTCGGTGCCGATCGTGTACATCCTCTATCTGTACGACGTGAACCTGTGGGAGGACGAGCCGATCCCGGTCGTCGCGGCGGCCTTCGTGCTGACCGGCGTACTGGCGGCCGTCTTCACCTGGCTGTGGTCGGACAGCATCTCGCTGACCACTGACACGATCGGGTCGAACGACGTCGGTCCGTCCGGGCGCGATCTGCTGCTCCTGCTCCTGCTGGTGCCCGTCGTCTCGGAGCTGATCCGCCAGATCGGCCCGCTGTATCTGGCCTCGCGGCCGCGGTACGACGACCTGATGGACGGCTTCACCTTCGGTGTGGTGGCCGGTGTCGGGTTCGCCTGCTTCGAGACGCTCGTACTGCACTGGGGCTGGATCAGCGGCGGCTTCGCCGGTCCGGGCAGCAGTGCCGGCACCTGGATCTCGATCGTGGTGCTGCACGGTTTCATCAAGCCGCTGATCTACGGTTCGGCGACCGGCCTGGCCGGTGCGGAGTTCTCCGGCCTCGGCGCCGGGTACGACGGTTTCACGCCGCGCTGGGTGGTCGCTCTGCTGCAGGCCATCGTGGTGAACGCGCTGTTCCAGGGCGGTGTCTACCTGCTCGGCTTCGTCGGTGGTCAGGGTTCGACGATCGGCGCCGTACTCGGTGCTCTCTGGGGCCTGTTACTGCTGGGCGCGCTGATCATCCGGGTCCGGACCGTGCTGCACAAGGGCCTGCTCGAGGCTGCGCTGGAGGCGGCCGCACGCGGCGGCTCCAACCACGCCTCCGGCGACCAGGCCTTCTGCTCGCGCTGTGAGATGCCGCTGCTGCCGCACTCGGACTTCTGCTCCGCCTGTGGCAACTCCGTCCGCTCGGTGCCGAAGGCGGCCCGTGGCGTGACCGCACCGGCGACAGCGAGTGGGTACGACGTGACGACTGGGGAGACGCAGGCATGAGCAACCAGCAACCTCCGTACGGGCAGGGTCAGCCTCCGCAGGGCCGGCCGCCGCAGGGTCCGCCGCCTGGCTACGGCCAGCAGCCCCCGCAAGGGCCGCCGCCCGGTTACGGACCGCCTCCGCAGGGTCCGCCTCCGGGCTACGGCCAGCAGCCGCCTCAGGGTCCGCCGCCTGGTTACGGGCAGCAGCCCCCGCAGGGCCCGCCGCCCGGCTACGGGCAGCAGCCGGGACAACCGCCGTACGGGCAGCAGCAGTACCCGCCGCAGCAGCAGGGCTATCCCGGGCAGCAGCAGTTCCCGCAGCAGCAGGGGTATCCGGGACAGCCGCAGTACGGCGGCGGAGCCCCGCGTGGCAAGGGCAACAGCAAGATCCTGTACCTGGCCGGTGGTGGCCTGGTCGTCGTCGCGGTGATCGGCATCGTGCTCGCGCTGATCTTCGGTGGCGGTGACGACAAGAAGCAGGTCCAGCCGCCGCCGGAGACCGGTGGCGGTGGTGACAACGGCACCAACCAGCCGACCAACACCGACGAGGGCATCGAGGTCGGCGAAGGCATCTTCGTGAAGCCGGCCTCGGGCTACGTCCGCAAGGAACTGAAGGACTTCAAGGGCGTCTACCTGCTGAAGACGGGTGAGGCCTACTTCATGGTCCAGGTGTTCAAGGCTGAAGGTGAGACGGTCGACACCATCCTGCCGAAGCTGCTGACCGCCGAGACCAAGTCGCTGAAGGACGTGAAGACGAAGGCGCCGGTCCGGGCCACGCCGGGCGCCGACGAGAAGACTCAGATCAAGACGGCCGCCACGCAGGGCTACTCCGGTCTGTCGACCGGCCAGCAGGGAACCACCGAGATCGTCGGCTACGTCGGCGTGATCGAGCGCAAGGACGGCGTCATCACGCTGGTCAGGGTGCTCGCCCGTAAGGACAAGGTCACGACCGCACAGACGGACAGCGCTGCCATGCTGAAGTCGGTGCTCAACAGCCAGTGACCGGGAAACGCGACAAGGGGGCCGGGGACAGCAACCCATGGGTGAGCAAACCCGG
The DNA here is from genome assembly GCF_004348455.1 of Kribbella albertanoniae. Lineage (GTDB taxonomy): Bacteria > Actinomycetota > Actinomycetes > Propionibacteriales > Kribbellaceae > Kribbella > Kribbella albertanoniae. The sequence continues at coordinate 11,923 of NZ_SMKA01000031.1, read as the reverse complement.
CCCCGACGAGGACCCAGCGGCAGCGCCTGCACCGGCGCTGCCGCCGTCCCCGTGGAATCTCGAAGTACCACCGGCACCCGGCGGTACGGCGTCGCCGTGGTCCGGGCCGGGGCCTGAGCAGGGTGGCGGCCCGGCCACCGAGACGTCTTCTGCCTGGGGCGACAAGGTCGGACCGCCGTCGCTGCGCCGCCCCCCGCCCGAGAAGAAGCGGCCCCGGATCCCTCCGGTGCTGCTGCCGATCGGTGCCGGTCTGGTCGTCGTCGCGCTGGTCGCAGTGGCCCTGGTGCTGCTGTCCGGTGGCGACGACAAGCGCGTCGACCCGGTCCCGTCGACGACTCCGAGCGTGAGTACGCCGAGCACGTCGTACACGCCGCCCGCCGGTGCGATCCCGGTGGCGTTCGGCGTCTCCGTCGTACCGGTCCCGGGCTGGAGTGTGCTGGAGACCGAGAAGCAGGGCAAGGAGCTCGTCACCTACGCACCGAACGGTGAGGCGCGGGCGTTCTTCTGGGTCCGCCAGAAGCAGAACGTGACCGCGAAGGCGTACCTGCTCGCGATCATCGAGGGCGAGACCGAGAACGAGATCGCCAAACTCGGTGACGAGCGGAACCTGCCGTGCCCGAAGGACGTCCTGGAGGAGTGCATCGCGATGAGCTACACCTCCACGGCCAAGGACAAGGCCGGTCAGGACGTCGCGGTCCAGGGCTACGTGGAGGTCTACCTGCGCAAGGACAAGGTGGCCACCGCGCTGGACTTCCGGACCCGCACCGACTTCGCGCCGAAGGCCGAGGCGGACGCCGCCCAGATGAAGACGTCGGTTCTCGACAGCCTGTGACGAACCCCCGACACCACGAGGAACAGCTATGAGTCAGCAGTACGGACCACCTCCGGGACCGCCGCCGGCCGCCGCACCCGGTGGCTGGGGAACCGGCACCGGTGGCGCGGGACCCGCGGGTCCCGGCGGCTGGGGACCCGGTCCTGGCCGGCCGCAGGGCCGGCCGGCCAAGTCGAACCGGTCGCAGTTCATCATCATCGGCTGCGCGGCGCTCGCGATCGTCCTGGTCGCGGTCGGCGTCGTCCTGCTGGTGACCGGCGGTGGCGACGACAAGCCGGCCGCGGTCCAGACCCCGGACGCGCCCGGCACCCTGTACACGCCGCCGGCCGGCTCGAAGCCGGACGACTCCAAGAAGGAGAACGACGTCGGCGTCGAGGTCGGCCGCGGGATCTGGTTCACCCCGGCCAAGGGCTGGCTGCCGGACCCGAGGTCGAAGTCCGGGCGGAACTACATCCTGCAGCAGTTCAACGTCCGCGGCCTGATCGACGGGTACTACTGGGTCCGGCAGACCGAGCTGTACGACGCGAAGGGATTCGCCGAGCACCTGGTCGACATCGAGTCGAACGGGATGCAGAACGTGGTGATCGGCAAGGGTGAGGTCTGCAAGCCCGCCAACGAGGCGATCAAGACCTGCTACGCGCTGAACTACACGGCCAAGATCAAGACCTCGAAGAACGGCCTGATCGACTACAAAGGCTTCGTGACGGCGTACTCGGACAAGTGGGACCGGGTGACGGCCACCGACGCCGGGCTCGAGGCGCGGGTCTACGAGCGCCGCTTCAACCAGCTCCAGTCGATGAACGCCAGCGTCGAAAAGAGCTTCTGACCTGCGGTTTTCAGTTTTTGTCGGCGGCGCCCCGTACCGTTGGGTGACATGAGACAGGTCACGGATCTCCAGCGTATGGTGGCGCCGCTCAAGGTGGTGTCCGACTTCGATCCGGCCGGCGACCAGCCGGCCGCGATCGCAGAGCTCGAGCGGCGGATCAACGCCGGCGAGCAGGACGTCGTACTGCTGGGTGCCACCGGTACGGGTAAGACGGCGACGATGGCCTGGCTGGCGGAGAAGATCCAGCGCCCGATGCTGATCCTGCAGCCGAACAAGACGCTCGCCGCGCAGTTCGCGACCGAGCTGCGGCACTTCTTCCCGGAGAACGCGGTCGAGTACTTCGTCTCGTACTACGACTACTACCAGCCCGAGGCGTACGTTCCGCAGACGGACACCTACATCGAGAAGGACTCCTCGATCAACGAGGAGGTCGAGCGGCTCCGGCACTCCGCGACCTGGTCGCTGCTGACCCGCCGCGACGTCGTCGTGGTGGCGACCGTCTCCTGTATCTACGGCCTGGGCTCCGCCGACGAGTACCTGAACCGGATGATCCACGTGAAGGTCGGCGACGAGATGGATCGCGACGGCCTGCTCCGCAAGCTGGTCGGCGTGCAGTACGCGCGCAACGACCTGGCCGGCACCCGCGGCACCTTCCGGGTCCGCGGCGACACGCTCGAGGTCTTCCCGGTCTACCAGGAGCTGGCCGTCCGGGTCGAGTTCTTCGGTGACGAGATCGAGCGGGTGATGACGCTGCACCCGTTGACCGGCGAGGTGCTGAGCGAGGAGAACGAGCTCTACATCGGTGCCGCGACGCACTACGTGACCGCGCCGGAGAAGATGGAGCGCGCGATCGCCTCGATCGAGGCCGAGCTGGCCGAGCGGCTGGCCGAGCTCGAGCGCGGTGGCCAGTTGCTGGAGGCCCAGCGGCTGCGGATGCGGACGACGTACGACATCGAGATGATGCGCCAGATCGGCACCTGCTCCGGGATCGAGAACTACTCCCGGCACACCGACGGCCGCGAGGCCGGTACGGCGCCGCACTGCCTGCTCGACTACTTCCCCGAGGACTTCCTGCTCGTCATCGACGAGTCGCACGTGACGGTCCCGCAGATCGGCGGGATGTACGAGGGCGACATGTCCCGCAAGCGGACCCTGGTCGAGCACGGCTTCCGGCTGCCGTCGGCGATGGACAACCGGCCGCTGCGCTGGGAGGAGTTCCTGGAGCGGATCGGCCAGACGGTCTACCTCTCCGCGACCCCGGGGCAGTACGAGCAGGACAAGTCCGACGGGTTCGTCGAGCAGATCATCCGGCCGACCGGCCTGATCGACCCCGAGGTGATCGTCAAGCCGACCAAGGGCCAGATCGACGACCTGATCCACGAGATCCGGATCCGGACCGAGCGCAACGAACGGGTCCTGGTGACGACGCTGACCAAGAAGATGTCGGAGGACCTGACCGACTACCTGCTGGAGATGGGCATCCGGACCAGATATCTGCACAGCGAGGTCGACACCCTGCGCCGGGTCGAGCTGCTCCGCGAGCTGCGGATGGGGGAGTACGACGTACTGGTCGGCATCAACCTGCTGCGCGAGGGTCTCGACCTGCCGGAGGTGTCGCTGGTCGCGATCCTGGACGCGGACAAGGAAGGCTTCCTGCGCTCCGGGCGGTCGCTGATCCAGACCATCGGCCGTGCCGCTCGAAACGTGTCCGGTGCGGTGTTCATGTATGCCGACAAGATCACGCCGTCGATGGAGATGGCGATCGACGAGACCAACCGGCGGCGCGCCAAACAGGTCGCGTACAACCTCGAGCACGGGGTCGACCCGCAGCCGCTGCGGAAGAAGATCGCCGACATCACCGACATGCTCGCCCGCGAGGACGCCGACACCGCCGAGCTCCTCGGCTCCGGCCGCAACCAGTCCCGCGGCAAGGCCCCGACCCCCGGCGGCGGCAAGGGCCGCGCCGGCGAGAAGGCCCGCGAGCTGGCCGGCGGCCTGCCATCCTCCGACCTCGCCGACCTCATCCAGCAACTCACCGACCAGATGCACAACGCCGCCGCCGAGCTCCAGTTCGAGGTAGCCGCCCGCTACCGAGACGAAATCTCCGAACTCAAGAAAGAACTCCGCCAAATGACCAACGCCGGCGCCAAGTAGCGCGACTTGATCGTCAAGTGGGTCGGAGTCCAGTCGTATCGTTCGATCGTCAACACGGAGAAGCTCGAACTAGGCCCGGTCACCGTGCTGATCGGGCGCAACAACTCCGGCAAGTCAGCCCTCCTGCGAGCGCTGTACCTTGCACAGGCCGGAGCTCAGTTCCATCAGGACGACCATCGACTCCGCAGCGCAGACCCTGTGCTGGTCGACATGGCGCTCGCGGACCCACCGGTCGAAGCAGCAACGACTTCCTTTCCCGACCCGAGCTCAGTACCACCAAATCTCGGAATCAGAGTCACAGCACCATCAGACGAACAGCCAACCGTGCGGCTGGTTTGGGACAACGGTCGGGCCGCGACCGGCATTGCACCGCTGGCCGCGCGCCGTCCGCACCATCTCTTCGTGCCGGTCTTCGCAAGAAGGAAGGTCAACGCATACGACCACGGAGTGGACGACGACCGCTCCCGAAGCGTCAACGTAACCGACCGAGACCTGACAGCGCTGCTGCAGTCACTGTCAGGCGACCATACGGAGGGACGGCGCTATCGCGAACTCGTCAGGCGGGTTCTAGGACCTGGGACGTCGATCGGAACGTTCGTTAGTCAGAATGGCCAGCAGCCGGGTCTGTCAATCAGGCAATACGAGAACGTATCGCTCGAACGTATGGGGGAGGGGGTCAGCAGCGTCATCACCATCCTCGCCGAGCTTGCGAGCCCCGGCCGTCGTGTCCTCTTGCTCGAAGAGCCCGAGAACGATCTACATCCTGAGGCATTGCGTGAGTTGTTGAAGGTCATCCTCGAAGCGGTTGACGAGCTCGGCTACCAGGTTGTTGTTTCGACACATAGCGACCTCGTACTGCGGACGCTCGGGTCTGCTGCCGGCGCTGTCGTGTACCGAACAACTCTCGAGCAGTCCGACGGTCAAGTGCCAACCACGACGTACACGCGCCTCGACAGCGCACTCGACCGTCGCGAGGCCCTGGCTGACCTTGGCTATGACATCACTGAGCCGATCGGTTGGCTGATCTTCGAGGAGAGCACTGCGGAGAGATTCTTCCGTGAGGTGCTCATACCTGCGTTCGTCCCGAAGCTTGCGGGCTTCCGCACCCTCGCTGCCGGCGGCACCGGCCGTGTGAGGAAGATCTTCGAGGATCTCAGGCATTTCATGTTGTTCGTGCAAAAGAGCGATGACTCCGAACCTACGCCGAGGGCATGGGTCCTGGTCGACGGCGACCAGTCCGGCAAAAAGGCCACAGATGCGCTGACCACGGCCTTCAGCAAGTGGCCGGCCGACCGGTTCATCACCACGACCGAGCCGATGATCGAGAAGTACTACCCTCGCCGGTTCGAAGAGCGAGTTGCCGAGATCGAGACCGCACGCGCCGCTGGGGCTACCTGGGAAGCACAACGATCCCTCAAAGGCGCGCTCGTCGAAGAAGTCTGCGCCTGGTTCAACAGTCCCGATGGGTCGCGCGCGGAGGTGGAGGAAAGCGCACACGAGCTCATCGAGATTCTGAACACGATCATGTCGGGACACGCGGACCTCTATCGATGACTGGAATGGTCGCGTGCGCCCACAACGGCGCCAGACGGCTTCTCCATGCGGGCGCGCCAGCCTGATTGGCGGCTGAGCTGCCACAACCTCCGGCGATTGGTCTTGATTAGGCGATGCCATCGCTCCAGGATCGACCTGTGCCAACGAACACCACCGGTCGCCCGGCATGGGAAGACCAGCTACAGACGTACCTCGAAGGACTTCGCGAGGTGCCCGTCGTAACGAAGGTAGATATTCCTGAGGGGTTCGACTCAGCCCTGGATCTGACAATTGCCGGACCTGCCCACCTTGATCTTTCCAACCTGCCGGAGGGCTCCAACACCCAGATGCGCTTCGCGTTCGTCGGCGGTATGCATGCGGTACACCTTCGCCACCTAGACCGATCGGCGCGCCTCAGCCTGCTCCTGGAGGAGGTGAACTCCCAACCGGACCGCGTGGACGTCTATCTCGATAGCGCGTTCCTCGGAGACGTGACGCTGGCATCCGGCGCGGGGAACAGACCGCTAACTATCGGCGCCCACGACGAGTACAGGGGCCGCGTCGAGATTCAGTCGGGGACGTTGGCTCTCTTGCGAGGTTTTCCTGCGGCAGCTCATGTCGCGGTGACCGGTTCGACTCTACGGCTCGAATCCGATCGCGATTACGTGACTGTGCGAGGAACGTCGTCGATCGACCTCCCCGGCGGGAACGTCCCGCGGATCATGTTGCTGACAGTCATCGGATCCGCCGACCTGAGGTTTCCCGCGAAGAAAGCACCGATCGTCGTCCAGCTGACCGGCCAGAGTGACGCGGCGACGCTCCGATTCGGATCCGACTACGCCGGTCGGGACTGGACTGTGGAGATGCTCACGGATCTGCGGTTGGAAGCCCAGTCGGCCGTGCAGATCCGGTCGAAGTTCGTCCAGGACTGCAAGATCAGCGGACCTGCACACCTCACGCTCGGGACGGGATCGACGGTCAACAGCTTGACCTGTTCCATCGATACCGGTGAACAGCATCCGACCCTGTCCGCGGATGAGGATTCAGTCGTTGATGAGCTCAGCGGGACGCTTACACTCGGGATGGTCAGCAAGTGCCATCTGATCGGCTCGGCCGACGGCTTCCTTATCGCGGACATCAAAACGTCGCGCAACGTACCCCGTGCCGCAGACCATCTCGCCGGCTCAGTTCTGACCGGTTTCAGGACACCACACGGCCTGGCAGGACGGGATGTCCTCGCGGCGATGGCTGATACCTACCATGTTGATCCCGATACAGCTGACCTTCCGGGATCCGAGCATGGGCTGCTTCAGCCGCTCAAGCGCTGGAAGCAACACCGGTCGACCAGCGATCGCCATCGCCGTCAGCTCGATCGCGGGCTTCGCCAGGACGCAGAACTGCTGCGGGAGTTACAACGCCTTGTGATCGAGAAGGGTGCCCCGGGCTCGACGAGAACCAAAGTTGCCTGGAACGCCTACCGTCTACGCCACCGTGGCGTCACGAGCCGGGTCGAGTACGCCGTTCTCGCTGGGTACCGGCTGCTCGGCTACGGCGAACGGCCGATGCCCGCGCTCTTCACATGGATGGCCGTCTCTCTTTGCGTGGCGGCGATCAGTCTCGGGTTGAAGCCTGATCCGACCCCACATGGGCTTCTCACGCTTCTCGGGGAGGCTGGGAAGCAGGCCGTCGGCCCGCTAACTGGCCTGCTCTACGCAGGCAATTCCTCTCTGACGTCGCTGTGGCAGCATCTGGCTCGTGCCGCCGTGGCCATCCCTCTCGTCACGGGTCTGCTGGCGTTCCGAAACTACGTCAAGAGCCGACAAAACTAGCGGTCGTCAGCACGTCCATGACCGGACTCTTCCACTCAGGTCAACACCACCAGGTCGCCAGAGATACCCCGGCAAACCCTTGGCGCTTCGCGTATCACCATACGGCTCTGTGACCTCTGTTATGTCACTGGATCGACGATGAGAGTAGCAAGGCCAATGTGGCCGCCAATCCGCGGAGGGACGTCATGCGATCAGGGACACAACCGACCGCCAAGCGTTGGCAGCTTGCCATTGCAGATACCTGGATTGGTGCAGCGACGTCACCGGGCTCGGCACGGTACGGCGATATGAATGATCTGTCTCGAGGTATCCAGCAGCTCATGCCGTACGACGCGCGGGATCGTCCGGAGGCTGAAGCGGTCATCGACCAACTTAATCCGGTCCTAGCGAGGTGCGACAGCCTGCCGTTCGACACCCGTGAGCAGTGCCTCGCCTACATCTGCTGGCACCTGCTCGACCGGTATGGGCGTATCCGGCAGGCCCTCGATGCTCTGTGTACTTTGGGTCATCTGCCTATTCGCAAGACGGCGGTCACACTGTTGGAGGTAGGCGCTGGTCCTTCTCCAGCCTCCTACGCTGTCGGCGACTACTACGCTCAGTTCGCCGACTGGTGTCGGCGAACTGAGCAGCCGATCCAACCAGCACCGGCCGTGATTCCTAGCTCGGTCGACCGCGGACCGGCATGGGCGCCGTTGATCCAATTCCTATCCGAAATGGTCCCGACACACGGGCGGAGACGGCTGTATGGAACGACATATCGCAACTTCCAGGCCTTCTCAGCACGCCAACTGCACCACGACGGCATCGGCGCTGTCGCGAACAACATTCAAGCCGATTTCGACCGAGCTGACGAGTACCTCAGCGAACGTCAGGCCCGTGAGTTCGCACTCGATCAAGGAGGCTTCCCGCCGAGCGCCTACGACCTCATCATCCTGTGCAATTTCCTTACTGTGCCGAGCATGACGGCCGCCTTCGAAGTCGAGATCCGCGAGTTGGCACGCTCGCTCACCCCAGGCGGGATTCTGCTGGTCCTGGGCAGCCCTAGCAACCAGTACCAGCCGATCTACGCGCAGGTCGACACACTCGCATGCGAATCAGGGTTCCCCAAGCTGAAGAAGGTGCTCAGCCAGACCTACCAGTCTCAGGACGACCGCCCGAGCCAGGAAATCGTGGCCCGGCAGATCACCTCCTCGCTCAGCCGTCTGCAGCGAGCAGCGCCCTCAGCCTTTGAGATCGTTCGCCAGGACTTGGCGGCAGATGTCAAGGACCTCGACCCCGATCTGGTCCAGTTCCCTCGCTTCGCCGTCCATGCCTACAAGGCCGAAGGGGGCGAAAGCATCTCAGCACACGATCGACGCCGGGTCCTGCGACGCCGATCGGCAGCCGGACGGTCGAGCTGACGGGGCGCCGCACTAGGAGGCGGCGCGTAGCGCGAGACTCCACGGGAAGCAGGCCAGTGCAGAGCCACCGGTCCGAGGCGGATGAGGCTCGAGCTCGCCCGGCCCGAACAGGACGCGAACCCCGGCCGCGCGGAGGCTCTCGACGCTTCGACGGAACACCGCGTTCGCCGCCAGAGCCTGGTTGACGAAAGGAACAACGACGATGCGAACGCCGGCTTCCCGTCAGCTCGGCGAGCTGCGTCAGTGCGTAGTTGTCTGCCACTCCTGCCGCCCACTTGTTGATCGTGTTGTAGGTCGCCGGCGCCACGATCACCGCATCGGCAGGCGGCACCCGCCCGTCACCCTCAACACGATAAGTAGTTCGGACCTGATGCCCGGCGGCCTTCCGCAGTTCGTCGAGATCGACGAAGTGTTCAGCCGCGGCCTCGGTCACGATGCAATACGTCTCCCAGCCGTTCTGCCGCGCCAAGTCGATCAGGTCCGCGACTCGCTCCGCAGGGCCGGCGCCGCAAACGATCAGATGCAGAATACGACTCACACCTCAACTCCTGCCGTCGTGGAGGTAGGCGACGGTGTGCGACTCGGCGGCCTTGAGGGCTGCTTCGAGGCGGAGCCAGACGTACGGTCGAAGTCGGTCACGGGCTTCGTCGGGCGCGAGGAACGTGTAGCGGCGCAGTTCACTGAGGTCGGGCTCGAGGTGAGCGAGCTGCGTTGAGGAGAGGCGGCCGGCGTCGAAGATGAACATCAACGAGTCGTCCCACGGGCCGTGGGGCGACACCCAGTCGATGCAGGCGAGCGTCAGGTCGGACGGGTCGAGTTGAAGGTTCAGTTCCTCGTTCAGCTCGCGGAGAACGCCGTCGAGCGGCGGCTCGTTCGCCTCGATCATCCCGCCGGGGAGATCCCAGTCGGGCTTGTAGTCAGGGTCGACGAGAAGGATCCGGCCGCCTTCGTCTCGCAGAATCGCATCGGCACCGACACGCTTGCGTGCTTGTTTGGCATTGCCCTCGGCCAGGTGATCCCGCCAAGCCTCTGGGTCGCGCTTGTACAGCGGTTCGTCGGCCGTCATCGTTGCTCGGGCTGTGTCTCGACGGTGCCAGAAATGATCCATTGCTGCAGCCAGGCCCGCTGGCGCAGAGTCTCAGCGAGCACCTGCCGGGTTTCGCTGACGCTGTTGATGCCCGCGTACGGCGTCAGGCGTTCGTAGATCTCCCGGAGCTGCTGAACGATCAGGTAGGAGCCCAGGCTCTGCGTTGATTCCACAACGTCGTGCAGGATCCGACATGCTTGCTCTGGCTCGCCCTGATCAATGAGTGCAGCCGTCAGGAAGAGCTGGCCAAAGGCATGACTGCGAGTCCGGTTCGACGGCCGTAGTCGAATGATCGCCTCGGCGTGGCTTTGGGTTTCCGCGGGGCGCCCGAGCTGTCGCATGCACCGCGCGGCCTCGCTCGCCAGGCTTCCGCTGTCGAAGTGACTGATCCACTCCGATGATGCATCTGACGACGATCCACCGATTGCGGATTCGGCTCTGCCGAGCAACGTCCGCGTCTCGTGATCGTCACCTAGTGCCGCTCGTCCGCGCGCTTGCATGGCCAGGAGTCGTGCCCGGAGTTCGGGGTTTGCAGGACCTTCAGCGAGTGCCGTCTCGCCCGCTTGGGCGAAGCGGATCGCGCCGTTCGGGTCGGCTCGGTGGTGTGCCAGATGGCTGAGGCTGGCGAGTACGTGGACTCCGAGTTGTCGGTCCTGACCGGCCTTCGACAGGTGGAACGCGCGGAGGAAATGACTGTACGCGCGGTCGTCTCGGCCCGCGTCATGAGCCATCCAACCAGCCATCTCGGTCAAACCGGCAGCGGCTGTGAAGACACCCGGATCTTCGACAGGGTCGTCGCCGCCGAACAGCCGCGGACCGACCTCTGTGCGCAGGTACTTCACCACTGAGCCGTACAAGTGTCCACCGCCGACCTGCAGGTCAGCGGATCGGAACGAACGCATCGCGAGAACGTCCGGATCGTGGGTTCGTCGTCCTGCAAGCGCGGTAGCTGGTCGATGCTTCACAGCGGCAGGGACTGGCTCCCTGGCAATCTCCAGGCGGGAGGCGAACCGCGTCCGTACGTCGTCGCTCGCGCCGGCCAGCAGCGAATCCAGCCCCTCCTGATTGATCGGCCTCGGCCGGATCCGCTCACCGCCCGCTTCCCAGCGGGACACCATCCGCTCGCTCACGCCGATCCGCGCCGCGAACTCGCGAATGCTGAGCCGCTGGCTTTCGCGCAGAGCTCGCACTTCACGGCCCGACCAGACCTGCACCATCACGGGCCCCAGTCTGGCACTCAAGCGTGCACCGCTCCAGCCGAACAACGGGTGTCGGTTCAGTACAGGTTCAGTACTGCGTCGGCAGCACACCATGTCGCTGTCAAAGCATCCTGCCCGACGCTGATTGTTCATCAGCAACTCAGCAGCAACGGGGTCAGATATGCGGTTCGCCTTTGGCTACTTCAAGAAACACTTCCTGATGACAGATGCCGAAGTGGCGTCGCGTCGCCAGCGAATCGTCGACTGCGCGGCAGCCAATCATCGCGAACTAGTTGCCCTCTTCATCGACGAGATTGCGACCGCTCCCGACGAATTTCACAACGCCCTGGCCGCGGTCATGGAGCTGGACGACAGGGCTCTGATCGTCCCCAGCCTCGTCCACTTCGCAGGTAGCGGCAACCCGCTCGAGTTCCGCGAATTGCTCCGAGCTCAGCAGGTCGCCGTACTGCTCTCGGAACCTCCTCAGCAAGCGGGGCGGGCGTGCTGACATCAGATCCGCGCCCGCCCCGCTCTCCATCAGAGGACCAACCCCTGCTGTCCCCGAATCACGCGCTCCGCGAAGCAAGACTCCGCACCCCATCCCCGGCTGACGCCGACCGTTCCATGTCACGCGCGGAGTTGGCGGACGCCGTCTGCACCTGGTTGTGGATCACGAAGGGCGACAACCGCCCACTGGACGCCCACTACATCGCAAAGCTCGAACGAGGAGCCGTCCGTCGTACAGGCGGCTCCTACGGTGAGGCCCTACGTGCGGTCCTAGGTGTCTCGAACGACGCCGATCTAGGGATGGGCCGATGACAGCTGCAGATCAATACCAGCGCCGGTACGGGATCGGTTGGAGTTGGACGCCGGCTCTGAACTTGCGACCTGACCTGTAGAAAGGCCTAGCCCACGGGCGCCCAAGAGCTCGCTGGAGGCGAGCATCGGTGCGCCTTGGCCAACATGTTCCAGGTGCTGGCCAAGGCGGCAGGTGACGGCGACCACGGGTAGTTGAGTGCGGGCGGTAGTCCGCGGGGCGCGCGGTAGCGCGTGGAGGTCGGGG
>NZ_SMKA01000319.1 GCF_004348455.1 Kribbella albertanoniae | reverse complement strand
GTGTTACTCGCAGGGGCCGGGCGGAGCGGGGCGCGGGGGTTACTTGAGGAGGAGGGTGCCTAGGCGGCGGGAGGCTATGTACATGCCGGTGGCGCCCATGGCGGTGAGGTAGGCAGCGTTGAGGAGGAGGGTCCAGCTGACGGTGCCGGTGGTGAGGGCGCGTTCGAGGTGGACGCCTTGGTAGAGCGGGGTGATCTCGACGAGCCAGCGGATCGCGCCGGGGTAGGTCTCGATGGGGTAGAAGGTGGCGGAGAACAGGAACATCGGGATCGTCGCCAGCTGGACGAACTCGAAGTCCTGCCAGCTACGCATGAACGTGGTCAGCGCCATCCCCGCCCCGGCGAACGCGAACCCGATCAGCACCGAGGCCGGTAGCGCGACGAGGGCCCACCACGACTCGACCAGGCCGAGCCCGAGCATCACCAGCACGAACATGGCCGAGTAGCAGGCGCCCCGCAACAACGCCCAGGTCACCTCACCCGTGGCGATGTCCCACGGCCGCATCGGCGTGGCCAGCATCGAGTCGTACAGCTTCGCGTATTTCATCCGGAAGAAGATGTTGTACGTCGAGTCGAAGATCGCCCCGTTCATCGCGGAACTGGCCAGCATCGCCGGCGCCACGAACGCGGCGTACCCGATTGTGGTCCCGTCGGCGAGCGTGAAGTCGCCGACCAGTTGGGCGACACCGATCCCGATCGACAGCAGATAGAAGACGGGTTCGGTGAAGCCGGACAGGAACACGACCCAGGATCGCTTGTAGAGCAGGAAGTTGCGCTCGACGATGTGCCGGCCACCGAGCCGGAGCGGGACCGGGACGACCCGGGCGGTCAGGGTCGCCATCAGCCGATCAACTTCCTCGTGAAACCGCGGATCGCGAGCTTGGTCCCGATCCCGAACCAGGCCAGCAGATACGCGAGATTGAGCAGCACGAGCCAGGGGTGGAGCGTGCCGAGGCTGAGGTCCCGCGACAGCTGGACGCCGTGCCACAACGGACTCAGGTAGGCCAGCCACTCGATCCAGTTCGGCAGCTGCGACACCGGAAAGAACGCACCGGAGAACAAGAACGCCGGAACCACGCCGAAGCGGAACACCATCGCCAAACCGGAATCGTTCTCCAGCCCACTCGCAAAGGCGACCACGGGCGCCGCGGCCGCCATGCCGACCAGCACCACCACCGGCAACGCGAGCAGGCCAAGCGGCGAATGCAGTCCACCGAACAACGCGATGATGCCCAGGAACACCACGCACGTCGTCGCCACCCGGAAGGCAATGAACGTGAGCTGCCCATAAACCACATCAGCAGGACGCAGCGGAGTAGCGATCATCGAGTGGTAGAACTTCTGCCACTTCAGCCCACTCAACACCGGGTACGTCGATTCGCCGACAGCGATCTGTAGTGCGGTCGACGCGAGCAGACCGGGCGCGATGAACTGCAGATAGCTCACGCCACCCAGCGCATCAGTCCCCTTGCTGTCCACGAACGAGCCCAGACCGATCCCCATCGCGGCCAGGTAGAGCATCGGCAGCAGGAAGCTGCTGATCAGCGTGCCCTTCCAGGTCCGCTTGTAGACCGTCAGCCAGTAGTCGTACTGACGGCGTCCGTTCTCCAGCGCGACAGACATCAGTCCACCAACGTCCGGCCGGTCAACCGCAGGAACACGTCCTCGAGCGTCGAACGCCGTACCAGCACGGCAGCCGGGCTCAGACCACGCTCATGTACGGCGGCCACCGCGCGCTCACCGTCATCCGTATAAAGCAGGAGCCGGTCCGGCAGCACCTCGATCCGCTGCGCGAGGTCAGACACCTTCCCGGCGAGCGCATCGTGATCCGACATCATCACCTCGGGCCCGAACCGCAGCTCGGTCACCTCACGCGTCGAGTAGTCCCGGATCAGCTCCGCCGGCGACCCCTCAGCCGCGATCAGACCGCCATCCATCACGACCAGCCGGTCGCACAACTGCTCGGCCTCGTCCATGTAGTGCGTGGTGATGATGAGCGTGACACCGGCCTGTTTGAGCCGGAACAGCTTGTCCCACAACAGATGCCGGGCCTGCGGGTCGAGACCGGTGGTCGGCTCGTCGAGCAGCAGCAGGTCGGGTTTGCTGACCAGCGACCGGGCGATCGTCAGCCGCCGCTTCATCCCGCCGGACAGCTCGTCGACCTTGACCTTGGCCTTCTCGGTCAGCGCGACGAACTCCAGCAACTCATCCGCCCGCTCACGGCACTCGGCCCGGCTGAGGCCGAAGTACCGCCCGTAGATGGTCAGGTTCTCCCGGACGGACAGCTCGGTGTCGAGGGTGTCGTCCTGCGGGCAGACACCGAGCCGGGCCCGGATCGCCGGGCCCTCGATGGCCGGATCCATCCCGAGGATCCGCAGCGTGCCACCGCTGGTCGGCGAGACCGCGCCGATCATCCGCATCGTCGACGACTTGCCGGCGCCGTTCGGCCCCAGGAAGCCAAAGGCCTCGCCCTTCCACACGTCCAGGTCGATCCCGCGCACCGCCTCGAAGTCGCCGTACGACTTCTTCAGGCCGCGCACATGAACCAAGGACTCCCGCTGCTCATCCACATCCACGACCCTAACCGCACGCCCCGACATTTCGTCGTGGCTTCGAACCGTTGGCTGATACCAGCCCCGCGTCCCGACCGTAGGCTGATCCGGAGGCTCCGTCCGTCTGCCTGGGGAGGCACTGCCATGCCGAAATTCCGCCGCTCGATGTTCACGCTCACTTTGTCCGCCCTGCTCGTTGCCCTGACAGCTGCACCGGCCTCGGCCGCAACGGTCTACGCCACCGGATTCGAGCACCCGCCGGTGTCCACGGCGTGGCAGGAATACTTCACCGGCCAGCAGTTCGACGGCTGGACGGTGACCGCCGGCACCGTCGACACGGTCACCCTGTGGCAGGACGCCGAAGGACGCCAATCCCTTGACCTCAACGGCTCCCTCGACGGCTCGATCGCCCGGACCCTGCCGACGCAGCTGCTCACGACGTACAAGGTGACCTTCGCCGTGGCCGGCAACACTGAGGGCCCGCCGGTGGTGAAGAGCGGCAAGGTCCAGGTCAACGGCCAGGATGTCGACACCTTCACCTTCAGCATCGCCGGGAAGAACATCAGCTCCATGGGCTGGGTCTACCGCAGCTTCTACTTCACCAACCTGCTGTCGACCTCGTCGGTGCTGCAGTTCGCCGGGACGTCGGCGACCAAGTGGGGCGCGGTGATCGATGACGTGAAGGTCGAGAGCTGCCTGCTGATTCTCTGCCCGGCCTCCGCCTCCGCCGTCAACCGCATCGACTAGTGGCTGCTGTAGCCGAGCTTGCGAATCGCATAAGCCTGTACGGCGGCCGACAGCCACGGGGGCAGCTCGGGGTCGACCGACGCGATCAACGCGCGCTGATCGGCGTTGTCCAGCAAGACCCCGCCCAGGTTGTAGTAACCGGTCGCGTCGGCCTGCCAGAGGTCGTACACCCCCTGATAGTGCAGCTGCATCAACTTGAGCGCCTCGGGCGAATCAGGCAGTACGCCGCGCGCCCGGGCGGCTCCCAATCGCAGCAGCAACCGCCGTCCCTCGTCCGCCATCCGCTCGTAGTCCTCCCGGCCCCAGCCGTCAGTCGCCCGTACGGCGGCCTCGAACGACGCACCCACCCCAGGCCCGAACCGCTCGGTCAGGTCCTCCTGCAGCTCCGATCGCTTGGTCGACAACCCGGCGAAGAACTCCTCGTCCCCGACACTCTCGTCGCCCGACAGCCCCTGCAGAGTGCGATCCACCGAGCCGATCACGGCATCGAGCCGCTGACGCTCCTGGACCAACTGCTCGCGGTGATCCCGCAGCGCGGCAATCTCGTCGTCCTGCTCGGCGAGGATCCGCCCGATCGCCGGCAGCGGTACGTCGAGCTCCCGCAACAGCAGGATGCGCTGCAACCGCAGCAACTCCGCGCGGCCGTAGTACCGGTATCCGTTCGACGCGACATGTCCCGGCGGCAACAGACCGATCGCGTCGTAGTGGCGCAGCGTCCGGACCGAGACCCCGGCCAGCCGCGCGACCTGGCTAACCGTGCGTTCCATACTTCCGACTTTAATCGCTGGAGGGTGACGTTACGTCAGCCTTTAGCGTCCAAAGCATGGCAATCACCTTCCTACACACTCGTCTGATCGACCGCGGCGAGGTGCTGCCCGCCGACTGCCTGCGGGTCGAGGACAGCCGCATCTCCGCGATCGGCGGCCCTGACCTCGCCCAACCGGGCGACGAGCTCGTCAACGGCGGCACCCTGCTCCCCGGCCTGATCGACGCCCACGTCCACCTGGTCCCAGGGGCAAGCCGCCTGGCCGCCACGTACGGCGTCACCACTCTGATCGACCAGTTCAGCAAGCCGGACCTGATTGCGGCCGAACGCTCCGCCGGCGCCGACTTCCGAACCTCCTCCATCGGCGCCACCGCCCCCGGCGGCCACCCAACCCTTGCCTACGCGCCCTTCCCGCACGTCGAGGGTGCCGCCGAGGCGAAGCAGTTCGTGGCTGACCGGATCGCCGAGGGCGCCGACCACCTCAAGCTGATCTACGACGACGGCTCCGGCGCCGCCATGAACATCCCCACCCTCGACGAGCCGACCATCCGAGCCCTCGTCGAAGCCGCCCACAGCGAGGGCCTCAAGGTCGTCGCCCACGTCTCAACAGCAGCAGGCGCACTCAAGGTCGTCGAGTGCGGCGCAGACATCCTCGCCCACGCCCCGTCGGATCTGATGACGCCAGCCCAGGTAGAAGCAATAGCCACAGCCGGAGCAGCCGTCATCGCCACCCTCGACATCACGGACGGCTTCGGGACAGTCGGCGAACTGCCGTTGATGCGGGAGGCGGCGCTGATGGCCCGGATGCCTGCGCGGTGGCGGCGCGTGCTCGACAAGCAGTCGCGGCGCTGGATGCCACCCGAGGCACCGGACAACACCATCACCCGGGCGAACACACTCGCCCTGCACCAGGCCGGCGTACCGGTGCTCGCCGGGACCGACGCGCCCAACCCAGGGCTGATCTTCGGCGCTTCTCTGCATCGCGAACTGCAGCACCTCGTGCAGGCCGGGCTCACTCCGGCGGAGGCGATCGTTGCGGCGACGGTGGCTCCGGCTGAGGTGTTCGAGCTGGCCGACCGTAGCCGGTTGGCAGTTGGTGCCCGGGCGGATCTGCTGCTGGTCGACGGCGACCCGTTGGCCGATATCACGGCCACGCAGCAGATCCGCCACACATGGCTGGCCGGAGAGATCGCCGTACCCGCCAGCGACGAGGTCGAACTGGCCGGCATCCACTTCATCGGCGAAACCACCGACCGCATCATCACCGCCCTCAAGGACATGTGGCCCGGCTTTCCCGCGCCGGAAGACGTGTACCGCGAAGACGGCGAGCTGCTCGGCCACGTCGTACCGATGACCGAGGGCTGGCTGCCGATCACCGTGTTCGGATCCGCGCTCGGTCCAGCCACCGACCGCGAGACGGCCGTCGAAACCCTTGAAAACAAAGGCCTATCCAGCCTCGGCGAGACGTGGTGGGCGCGCACCGACGGCGACTGGCAGGAGGCGACCATCATCGAAGCGCAACCCGACCGCGTCCGGCTACGCTGGAACGACCCGATGCTCGATCAGCCCCCGTCCGGCCAGTGGTATCCGCTGACCGACGTGGATCTCGAGTTCCGCTAACCCCGCCCGGCGTACGGCATCCCCGCCGCCATCACCATCAGATGCGGTACGGCGACCGACGTCGGCAACTGCGCTACGTGCACCACGAAGTCCGCCACGATCTTCGGATCGAACGTCGGCTCGACCGCGATCGACCCGTCCGGCTGGAGCACACCCTGTTCCATCCGTTCGGTCATCGCGGTCGCCGCGTTCCCGATGTCGATCTGGCAGGCGGTGATGCCGTGCGGCCGGCCATCGAGTTCGAGCTGCTTGGTCAGCCCGGTGATCGCGTGTTTGCTGGCCGTGTAGGCGATGCTCTGCGGCCGCGGTACATGCGCGGAGATCGAGCCGTTGTTGATGATCCGCCCACCCTTCGGGTCCTGCTTGAGCATCTGCGCGAACGCCGCCTGCGCACACAGGAACGACCCGGTCAGGTTCGTGTCGATCACCCGCCGCCAGTCCTCCTCCGAAACATCCGGTACGGCGGCCGCCGGCGCCCCGGTCCCGGCGTTGTTCACGAGTACGTCGATCCGGTCGAGTCGACCGAAGAACTGCCTGACCGCGGCACCGTCGACCACGTCCAGAACGCCGTACCCCTTGACGGCACCCAGCTCCACGGTCTCCCGGAGCTTGGATTCGGTCCGGCCGGTGACGAACACGTCGTACCCGGCCGTCGCCAGCGCCAGCGCCATCTCCCGCCCGAGCCCGGACCCACCACCAGTCACCACTGCCACCTGATTCATGCAGGCAAGGTACGCCGCCAGTACCAGCTGACGGCACCCGCCATAGCGGTCACCACGGCGAGCTCCAGCCAGACCGCATTGCCGAGCGGCGGGATCAGCTCAGTCGATAGGTTCCACGCCGCGTGCACGAGGATCGCTGCCGGCACGCCGCCCCGGAGCCGCTCAGTCACGAACAGCATCAGGAAGGTCAACGGGAACAGCTCCAGGAAGAAGACCAGCCCCTGCTGCGTGAAGAACCCGTCCTCGTGCTGGCCTGTGCCGGGCAGGAAGAACAACGGCACGTGCCACAACCACCACGCCGTACCGAGAATCGCAGTCGTCGCACCCAGTCCGTAGTACTGGCGTAGCCGCGGCTGGACGTAGCCTCGCCAACCGAACTCCTCCGCGATCGGACCGGCCAGCAGCGTGTAGACGGCCGCCCCCAACATCCCGCCGGCTCCCGCGATCACCGAGCTCGCGTGGCCTGGCAGTTCAGAGAGGTTGCCGATCAGCGCGGTCGCTACCAGCGGAGCGGCAGCACCCAGTACGACGGCCGCGATCGGCCAGCCCATCGACCACCAGACGCCCCGGCGCCGCTCCCGGTGCCACAGCCACATCACCAGGGCGGCCAGCGAGGGTCCCGAGGCCGCCAGTCCGAAGACGAGCCGCGGTACCGGCTGGTCGAGATCTGCCTTCAGTACGCCCAGAAACAGGTACGGCACCCAGGTGAGCGCCGTACAGAGGACGCCGAACTCGACCAATCGGCGTCTTGTCATCGTCTTGCTCTCCACCACGTTCGTCGTCACCTCCTCAGCCTGGCGGCCACGCTCAGTAGCGACCAGGGCGCTGAACCACCCTCAGGGGTGGTGTCAGACCTACCTCGACTCCACTGAGTGACCGACAGAGCACGGACGGCAAATGAGTGGCAACGCACTCGTTGGTAACGGAAACTATTTGCGTGCGTAATACAACTATGTATATGCTTGCAGCATGCAAGTAAATGACGCGTACACCCCGCAGACCTCGATCGAGGGCGTCATGCACGCGTTCACCCGGATCGGCCGCCGGCTGAAGGCCAAGCAGCCCGGCGACACCATCGACCACAGCGCCCACATCGTGCTGTTCGTGCTGCGCTGCAGTGGCGCGCTGCGCCTGTCCGAGCTGGCTGCCCGGATGGAGCTGGACGCGTCGACCACGAGCCGGCACGTCCGTGCGCTGGAGCAGCTCGGCCTCGTCCGCCGCTCCCCCGACCCGGCCGACGGCCGCGCCTTCCGCGTCGAGTTGACCGAGCAGGGCGTCGCGCAGTGGGAAGAGAACTCCCGCCGCCGGATGGAGCTGCTCAGCACCGCGCTGGAGGGCTGGTCCGAGGACGAGGTCGAGACCTTCGGGCGACTGATGACGCGTTTCGCAGACGCCGTCACCGCCCGCACCGAGACCCCGCCAGGCATGGCGTGGGCCGACAAGGGCTGGGCAGCCATGCAGGCCGCCCGCCGTACCGAAAGCTCCGCGCCCGGCGTCGATGACGACGCCGCCCGCGAGAACACCGAGAAGAACCTGGAGAGCACTACATGAGCACCACCGAGCCCGCCACTGCCGGCGGCGCCGCACCCGCTTCCGGGCCGGGTGACAACGCCCCGCAGTACCTGTCCCACAAGCAGATCCTCGTCGTTCTCGGCGGCCTGATGGCCGGCATGTTCCTGGCCGCCCTCGACCAGAGCATCGTCGGGACCGCGCTGCCGCAGATCGTCAGTGAGTTCAACAGCCTGGACAAGCTGTCCTGGGTGGTCACGGCGTACCTGCTGACCTCGACCGCCTCCACCCCGCTGTGGGGCAAGATCTCCGACCTCTACGGCCGCCGCCCGCTGTTCATCGCGGCGATCGTCACCTTCCTGGCCGGTTCCGTGCTGGCCGCGCTGTCGCAGAACATCGAGATGCTGATCGGCTTCCGGGCCGTCCAGGGTCTCGGCGCCGGCGGCCTGATGTCCCTCGCGTTCGCCACCATCGGCGACGTGATCCCGCCGCGGGAACGCGGCAAGTACATGGGGTACTTCGGTGCCGTCTTCGGCCTGTCCTCGGTGGCCGGCCCGCTGCTCGGCGGCCTGCTCACCGACGGTCCCGGCTGGCGCTGGATCTTCTGGATCAACCTGCCGATCGGCCTGGTCGCCCTGGCCGTCGTGGCCGCGGTCCTCAAGCTGCCGCACGTGAAGCGCTCGCACAAGATCGACTACGTCGGCGCCGCCGTCGTCACCGCGGCCGTCACCACGCTGCTGCTCGCCATCTCCTGGAGCGGTCCTGAGAACGGCTGGGGTACGGCGACCACGATCGCCCTGCTCGTCGCTTCCGTCGTACTGGCCGTCGCCTTCGTCTTCGTCGAACTCCGGGTCGCCGAGCCGATCATCCCGATGGACCTCTTCAAGGGCCGCATCTTCTCCGGGTACGCCGGTTTCGCGTTCCTGCTCGGTGTCGCGATGTTCGGCGCCCTGATCTTCCTGCCGCTCTACCTGCAGGCCGTGAAGGACATGTCGCCGACCCGCTCAGGCCTGGCGCTGCTGCCGATGATCGTCGGTATCTTCTCCGCCTCGATCTCGAGCGGCCAGCTGATGAGCAAGAGCGGTCGCTACAAGATCTACCCGATCCTGTCGGCCATCCTGGTCGCCGCGGCCATGCTGCTGCTCTCGACGCTGAGCATGACCACGCCGTACTGGCACCTGGCCATCTACATGTTCGTCATGGGCGCCGGCCTGGGTCTGTCGATGCAGATCACCGTCACCGCCGCGCAGAACAGCGTCCCCCGCCAGCACATGGGCACCGCAACCTCGACGATGACCTTCTTCCGCTCCATGGGTGGCGCCATCGGAACGGCGATCTTCGGCACCGTCCTGACCAGCCGCCTCACCGACCACCTGACCACCCTGGTCCCGAACGCGGCCCCCGGCATGATCGAGAAGCTGAGCCAAGCCGCCAACAGCGTCCCGATGCTGCACGCCCTCCAGGAACCGATGAAGGGCTGGGCCCTGCACGGCCTCGTCGACGCGATGGGCGACGTCTTCCTGGTCTCCCTGCCGTTCCTCGCGATCGCCCTGGTCCT
The DNA here is from genome assembly GCF_004348455.1 of Kribbella albertanoniae. Classification (GTDB taxonomy): domain Bacteria; phylum Actinomycetota; class Actinomycetes; order Propionibacteriales; family Kribbellaceae; genus Kribbella; species Kribbella albertanoniae. Next base: position 707 of record NZ_SMKA01000319.1, on the reverse strand, counting down.
GGCCATCATCACCCCCGAACAACGCCTGGCCGGCCGCACCGAAGACAACGACGCTTCCCTGGAAGCCTCAGCCGCCATGCACTAACCAACCCACGAGCAGTTCCGGCGACCGGCCCCTCCCTCGGAGGCGGCCGGTCGTTCCACATCCACCAGCCAGTACGACGCAAATCGCGGACCGACAGCCCATCACAATCGACCGAACCGCCGCCGCCCAAGCCTGCGGTCACCCCTCAACACGCGCCTGTGATGGCGTGGCCGTCTGCCCCGCCCGGCCCACCTTGAGCACCCACCAACCACCCGCTCGCCGCCGAAACGGTCGAACCGTGCTCAAGGTCGACCGGCCACCTCACCTTGAGCACCCACCAACCACCTTCGGGCCGAGCGCAATGGCTGAACCGTGCTCAAGGTCGACCAGCTCACCTTGAGCGAGCCGGATGCAGTCGCTGGCGCGGCGTACCTGCACCCACCAACCACCTTCGGCCCGAACCAATGGCTGACCCGTGCCCAACGTCGTACCGGCCCGGGGTAACCGTTCGGAACTGCCCCAGGGTGCGGCTTTGCGGAGTGCTGCTGCCGGTATGAGCCTGTAGCGAAATGGCGTTTTGCCGGCCGGGGCATCGAATCTGTCGGGCTGGTCGGGCTGGGTGGCCCCGGGGTCAGGTTGCTGGGTGGAGGGTGTGGTTGTGGAGTTTGAGGAGGTTGACCAC
>NZ_SMKA01000318.1 GCF_004348455.1 Kribbella albertanoniae | reverse complement strand
GCCGGTACGGCGTGGTGGTTGGGAGGCGGTTGGCTGCCGGTACGGCGTGGTGGTTGGGAGGCGGTTGGCTGCCGGTACGGCGTGGTGGTTGGGAGGCGGTTGGCTGCCGGTACGGCGTGGCGGTTGGGAGGTGGGTTAGCGGACCGGGCCGGTGATTAGTTCGACGGTGGCTTTGTGGGACTCGCCTTGCTGGTCGGTCCAGGTGACCTCGACCTTGTCGCCGGGGTGGTGCTGGTCGAGCAGCTCGGAGAGGGATTCGGGGGAGGTGACGGGCTTGCCGTCAAAGGAGGTGATGACGTCGCCGGCGGTGATGCCGGCCTCGTCGGCCTTGCCTTCCGGGATCACGTCCTGGATCGCGGCGCCTTGGACGCCGGCGTTCGGGAGGATCGAGACGCCTAGCAGGGGGTCGGCGCCGATGTGGATGTCCGCGGACTCCTGGCCGGACTGAATCTTCTTGGCGATGTCCATCGCCTGGTTGATCGGGATCGCGTAGCCCTGAGGGCCGGCACTGCCGCCACCCTGACCGCCACTCCCCTGACCTCCATCACCCTGGCCGCCATTGCCGTACGGGTCTTGCGGGAAACCCTGTCCGTCGCCGAATCCGGAGCCGTTGCCGGGGGCGTAGGGGTCGCCGTCGGCGGCTAGTTGGGGGTTGGGCTTGGTGTTGGTGGTTGCGGAGGTCTGTCCGGGGTTGCCCTGGCCGCCGTTGTTGCCGGCGGTGTCGACGCCGATCACTTCACCGTTGGCGTTGGCGAGCGGGCCGCCGGACTGGCCGGCCTGGATGTTCGCGTCGGTCTGCAGGAGGTTCGTCAGGTTCTCCGGGTCCTGGCCGTTCTGGTCGGTAGCGGTGATCGCCTGGTTCAGCGCGGTGATCGTGCCGGCCGCGTACGTCGGCGTACCGCCCTTCCCGCCCGCGTTCCCGATCCCGACCACCTGGTCGCCGACCTTGACATTGTCGGAGTTCCCGAGCTTCGCGGTCTCCAGACCCGAGGCATCCTTCAGCTTCAGTACGGCGATGTCGTGGTCCTCGTCGTACCCGACCACACTCGCCACGTACGTCTTGCCGTTGCCCACATCGGTGACCGAGATCGACGTCGCGCCCTCGATGACGTGGTGGTTGGTCAGGATCACGCCGTCCGAGGTCAGCACGATGCCCGTACCGGCGGCCTTCGCGTTCTCCAGGCCCAGCACGGTGTTGATGTTCACCAGACCGGGCGACACCTTCGACGCGACCGCGGCCGGGTCGAACTGCGTCTGTGACAACTGCGACCCCTGCGTACCACCGACCTGCTGATCGATGCCCCAGGCAACCGAACCGGCGACCAGCAGAGCCGCGATGCTCATCGCAACGCCGGCGAACAACCGGCGCTTCCTCCGCGGCGGCTTGGCCGGACCGGAAGCGACGACCTGGCCGGGCACCGGCGGATAACCGCCGCCACCATGCCAACCGCCGTACGGCGCCGGCACCTGTGCCTGCTGCGGATGCTGCACCGGCTGCGGGTACTGCGGACCCTGAACAGGTGCCCCCGGCAACTGCCACCCCGGATTCTGCCACCCCTGCTGCTGAACCGGCTGCTGCTGCGCAGGCTGCTGATGCGGCGGCCCGGGCGGAAGAGGAATCGCCTGCCGCGGTGTCTCTTCCTCAGCCCGCGGTCCTTGTGTCTGCTGGTCGTCCTGTCCTGCACCGTCGCTCATTGCCGTTGCCCTCCTCAGCCCAGTTCCTTCTGGTACGAGTAGAGCTCGCGGATCTGAGAACAGACTCGGGTGAACCAATGAATCAGCTGAGAATCTTCTCCACCGCCGCAACGACCACCTTCCGCCGGGACGCCCGGCTGGGCGTGGCGGTGCCGTACTCAGGAGTCATCGACGACCAACTGGTCGCGATCGCCTGAATCAACGGGAGCAAGCTGACCGACGAGAACTGCTTCGTGACGGTACGGCGGCGCTGCGCCCGATCGAGCTCGTCGAGCCGGGCCTGGTTCACGGCGACTATCGCTTCGAGCGGCTCGCCACCCGGCCGCTCGAGCCGGTACCAGCTGGTCAGCCGAAGCCGCGCCGGGTTGTCCTCGAAATAGTCGAACAACCGCCCCGCATACGCCGGAAGGTCATCAGTGTCGAACCCGACAACCTCCAGATACTCCTCGACGGACGCGCTGAACACGGCATCGAACAGCCCGTCCTTGCTACCGAAGTACGCATAGAGCATCGCCTTGTTGCACCCGGCCACTTCGGCGATCCGCTGCACCCGCGCTCCGGCGATCCCGCGCTCGGCGAACTCCTCGGTGGCCGCGGCCAGGATCTTGCTTCGGGTCCGGTCGGCGTTCCGCTGCTGCATGACGCCACTTTACAACCAACCGGTTAGTTGTACAGTGGAGATGTATCCAACCGTTTGGTTAGTTAGGACCGACAATGAGCAAGGTGTGGTTGATCACCGGCAGTTCCCGCGGACTCGGGCGTGCGCTGGCCGAGGCGGTGCTGGCGGCCGGCGACCGGGTCGTCGCGACAGCACGGACCCCCGAGCAGCTCGCCGACCTAGTGACGAAGTACGGCGATCAGGTGCGGGCAGTGGCGCTGGACGTGACAGACCCGGCTGCCGCGCAGGCCGCCGTACAGACTGCTGTGGACGAGTTCGGCGGGCTCGACGTGGTCGCGAACAACGCGGGGTACGCGAACAGCGCCCCGATCGAGGAGACGCCGGACGACGACTTCCGTGCCCAGGTGGAGACGAACCTGTTCGGCGTGGTGAACGTGACCAAGGCGGCGCTGCCGGTGTTCCGGGAGCAGAAGAGCGGGCACTTCCTGCAGTTCTCGTCGATCGGCGGGCGGGTCGGCGGGACACCGGGGATGGGCGCGTACCAGACCGCGAAGTTCGCCGTCGAGGGATTCTCCGAGGTGCTGAACAACGAGGTGAAACCGTTCGGCGTGAAGGTAACCATCATCGAGCCGGGTGCTTTCCGGACCGACTGGGGCGGCTCGTCGATGACGATCGCCCCGACCCACGCCGACTACGACGAGACCGTCGGCGCGATGAACCACTACCGGCTCGAGACCGACGGCAAGCAGGCCGGCGACCCGGCCAAGGCTGCCCAGGCAATCCTCCAGGTCGTCGCCGAAGACAAGCCACCGATCCGGCTCCTACTCGGCACGGATGCACTGACCCGCGCCGAGCAAGGTGCGAAGGAGCGGGCCGACGAGACCGCAGCCTGGGCACACCTGTCCACCTCGACCGACTTCGACTAGAGCACTAACGCAATCCGCTGAAAAACTCCCGCACGTCGGCAACCAGCAGTTCGGGCTCTTCCAGGGCAGCGAAGTGACCGCCGTGGTCGACATCGGTCCAGCGGGTGACCGTGTTCTCCTGCTCGACGTACTTCCGCACCGGCACGTCGTGGGCCAGCGCCAGAACTGCAGTCGGGACGCCGGAGTTCTCCTTCCCGGCTCCCCACGCCTGCGCCTGCGCGTAACCGACGTACGCCGCCGAACCCGCCGTACCGGTCAACCAGTAGAGCATCGCGTTCGTCAGCAGGCGGTCCTTGCTCACAACGTTGCGAGGGTCGGTCCAGGCGTGGAACTTGTCCATGATCCAGGCCAGCTGCCCGACCGGGGAGTCGACTAGGCCGTAGCCGATTGTCTGCGGCCTGGTCGACTGGATCGCGATGTAGCCGAACTCCTCCTGCATGAACTTCCCGATCCGCGCGACCCGATCCTGCTCCAGCGGGCTCAGGCTGCGCAGCTCGTCCTCGGCCAGCGGGTACGGCGGCATCGGGCCAGGCCCGCCGTTCGTGTGCACGCCGACCACGTGCTCGCGAGCCGCCCGCGCCACCTCAGGCGACACCGCACCACCGATGTCACCGCCCTGTACGCCGTACTTGTCGTACCCCAGCCGGCTCATCAGCTCGGCCCAGACCCGGCCGATCCGGTCGGCGGTCCAACCACCCTCGGAGACCGGACCGGAGAACCCGAACCCGGGCAGCGCCGGGATGACCACGTGGAACGCATCCGCCGCGTCACCACCGTGCGCGACCGGATCGGTCAGCGGCCCGATCACGTCGAGGAACTCGACCACCGAGCCCGGCCAGCCGTGCGTCAGCAGCAGCGGCAGGGCGTTCGGCTCGGCCGAGGTCACGTGCAGGAAGTAGATCTGCTGACCTTCGATCTCGGTCGTGTACTGCGGGAACGCGTTCAGCTCGGCCTCCGCGGCCCGCCAGTCGTACTTGGTCCGCCAGTACTCGACCAGCTCGGCCAGGTAGGCAACCGGTACGCCGGTCGTCCAGTCGTCACCGGGTAGCGGGGTGGGGAGCCGGGTGGCTGCCAGCTTCGCGGCCAGCTCGTCCAGGTCACTCTGCGGGATGTCGATGCGGAAGGGCTTGATCGTCGTCATGTCTTGTAGTCTTCCAGCCAGTTAGGTCAGCTTCTGTCCTAACCAATCGGAAGAATTGAAAGCATGCTGGAAACCTCCGCACGACTCCTCAAGCTGCTCTCCCTGCTCCAATCCCCCAGGGACTGGAGCGGCACCGCCCTAGCCGCCGAGCTCGGTGTCGGCCCCCGAACCGTCCGGCGTGACGTGGAGAAGCTGCGCAATCTCGGCTACCCGGTCGACGCCGTACCGGGTGTGGCCGGTTATCGGTTGGGCGCCGGGGCGTCGTTGCCGCCGCTGCTCCTGGATGACGAAGAGGCCGTGGCGGTGGCAGTCGGTCTGCGCCAAGCTGCCGGCGGCACGGTCGCCGGGATCGAGGAGTCGTCGGTCCGCGCGCTGACCAAGCTCGAGCAGGTCCTGCCGTCGCGGCTGCGGCATCGGGTCAAGCTGCTTCAGGGCGTCGCGGTCACCCCGTCCGGCGCGGCCGCCGTCCAACCGGATGTGCTCCTCGCAGTCGCTGAGGCATGCCGCGATCACCAGCGCATGCGGTTCGATTACCGCAATCACGACGGCACGGAAGCCCGCCGTACGACGGAACCGCATCGCCTCGTGAACACCAGCCGCCGCTGGTACCTGATCGCCTGGGACCTCGACCGCGCCGACTGGCGCACCTTCCGCCTCGACCGCCTGGCCCCGGTGATCCCCACCGGCCCGCGCTTCACCCCACGCGAAGTCCCCGAACCGAAGACCGCGTCCGCCGGCTACCGCTACCAGGCCGTCTTCCGCGTCCACGCCCCCGCCGAGGTCGTCGCCGACCAGCTCGGCCCGAACGTCGCGATCGTCACCCCGATCGACTCCACCACCACCGCAGTCGAGGCCGGTTCCAACTCCCTCGACGAGCTGGCCTTGTACGTCGGCCTCCTCGGCCACCCCTTCGAGATCCAGTCCCCACCCGAGCTGATCACCCATGTCCGCGACCTCGCACAGCGGCTGACCCTCGCCGTACCGAGTAGTTGAGCGGTAGCGTGCGGTCATGTCACTGACCGGGGTCGAGGATCGGTACGTCGAGACGGTGCTGGGGCGGATCCGGGTCCGGGTCCGTGGCTCCGGGGAAGCGATGCTGTTCTGGCCGAGTCTGCTGATGGACGGGACGCTGTGGGCCGCGCAGCTTGAGCACTTCGCCGACCGCTATCAGGTGGCGCTGGTCGATCCGCCGGGGCACGGCGGCAGCTCGGATCTCGCCGGACCGTTCAGCTTTGAGCAGTGCGCGGACGTCATCGTGGCGATCATCGACGAACTGGGTGTCGAGAAGGTCCATGTCATCGGCAACAGTTGGGGCGGGATGATCGGCGGCACGTTCGCTGCGCTCCATCCGGACCGGATCGGCGTTGCTGTGTTGATGAATGCGACCGCCTCGCCGTCGAACACGCGCCAGAAACTCGAGTACGGCGCCCTCACCGCGACCGCCCGGCTGCTCGGCGGGATCCGCGGCCCACTGGTCGGTCCGGTCGTCGACGCGTTCCTCGGCCCGACGGCCAAACGCGAGAAGCCCGAAGTCGTTGCCACAGTCAAGCAACTGGCCCAGCAGGTGAACGTGAAGTCGGGCATGCACGCCGTCACCAGCGTGGTCCCGCGCCGCCCCGACCAACGCGCCCTCTTCGGCCAGATCCGTACGCCGGTCCTGGTCGTGGCCGGCGCCGAGGACGCGACGTTCCCGGTCGCCGAGACCGAGGTGATGGCGGACTCCATCCCGGGCGCGCGCTTCGTCGTACTGGAACAGTCCGCCCACCTGGCCGCCCTCGAATCACCCGCCGAGGTCAACGCGCTCATCGACGACTTCCTCGCCGACAACGCCTGAGCGGACAGTCCACGGAACGACCTGCACATGAATGGTATTACCCATTGACGATGCGTCGGCTTCGTGGCCATCATTCTCGAAATCCCGACGGAATATCACGTGAATTCATTCCGGGCCACGAGAATGAATAGAGGGTCATCATGAAGAAGAGACTGATCGCCGTCCTCAGCACCGGCATTCTGCTCACCGCCGCCCAGGGCGCGACCTCGGCCGCGCAGATCACCGCCGTCAAATGGAACGGATTCGAGCGACCGGCCGCCGGCACGGCCTACACGTCGTCCGAATGGGCCACCGACGGCTGGAGTGCCCCTTGGTCTGAGGGGTTCAACAGCGGCCGCGCCGTGATCGACAGCAGCACCGCACATTCCGGCACGAAGTCATTGCGGGTCTTCTACCCGAAGGGAAAGATCGGCCCGGCCGACTCCGGCGCGCAGGCGCCGTTCACGGTCACGAAAGGCCGCGAGTACTACGTTTCGCAGTGGATCCGCTTCAGCCCCACCTTCAGTTGGGGCACCACCCAGTACGCCGGCAAGATCGGCGTCGGACTGCGCGGCGGCGCGGGCTGCTCGGGCGGCACCACCTGCACCGGCTACAACGGTTTCACCTCGCGCTTGATCTGGCGCAGCAGCGGGCAGGCCGCAATTTACTATTACCACATGGACCAGACCGGAACGTACGGCGATTACCGGAATCTGACCAAGGCCGGCGGCGAGGTGATCAAATACCCGCGCGGCGCCTGGATGCACGTTGCGCAGAAGGTCCGGGTCAATACCGTCACCAACGGTAATGCGAACGCGGACGGCGAGATCGAGGTCTGGTTCAACGGCGTCTCGGCGGCCAAGATCACCGGCCTGCGTTTCGTGCGTAATGCGGACCTGGTCGACTCGGCAATGTTCTCCTCGTTCGCCGGCGGCGGGACGGCCGACTTCGCCCCCACCACCGACTCCTGGATCTGGTACGACACCCTCAAGGTGACCACCAACCGCGCCGAGATCTGCGAGATCAGCGGCGGTTGCTGAAGGCCCGGGTCCCAGCCCGTCAGCGGCGGGCTGGGACAGGGGTCCGCGAAAGGTCCGAGGCGACGACGATCTCCCCGGAGAACTCGGCAGCCGCTTCTTCGTAGAAGCGCTCAGGTTCCAAGTAGCGCTGGGAAAAGTGGGTGAGGACGAGTTTGCGGACGCCGCATTCCTGGGCGACTCGGGCGGCCTGACGAGCGGTGAGGTGCCCGAAGCGACGGGCCAGCTCGGCTTCGGCGGACAGATAGGTGGACTCGATGACGAGCAGGTCGGCCTTGTCCGCCAACGCCAGCACGTTCTCGCACAGGCGAGTGTCCATGATGAACGCGAACCGTTGACCGGGTCGGGGCTCGCTGACCTGATCCACGTGGACCGTGCGGCCGTCGACCTCGAGTACGCCGGCCCTCTGCAGTCGGGCGATGTCCGGGCCGACGACGCCGAAGGCCTTGAGTTGGTCTGGCAACATCCGGCGGCCGTCAGGCTCGATCAACTGGTAGCCGAACGACTCGAGCGAATGCTCCAGCCGCCGCGCCCACAACTGACCGAACGGGCCGACGGCCAGCAAACCATCCTCCTCAACCGGCTCCTCCAGCAACTCCGCCCGCTCGTAGAACGAAGCGGCGTACCGGAGGCGGTTGAAGTACTCCTGCCCGGACGCCGGATAGTGCGCACGAACAGCATGCGGTACGTCGTCCAGTGACAGCCGCTGCACGATTCCCGGTACGCCGAGACAGTGGTCGCCGTGGAAGTGGGTGATGCAGAGCCGCGTGATCGCGCCGGCCGCGACCCCGGCGTACAGCATCTGCCGTTGGGTCCCCTCCCCCGGATCGAACAGGAAGCCGTCCTCGTCCCAGCGCAGGAAGTACCCGTTCTGGGTGCGTTCGCGCGACGGCACCTGACTGCCGGTGCCGAGGATGACCAGCTCCCTCAAGCCAGCACCTCGGCCAGTGTCTTCGACGAGATGTTGGCCCCACACGACACCACGGCCACCCGGCCCGTCGTCAGAGTCCGGGCGGCCGCGAAGGCCATCGCGGCCGCCCCCTCGATCAGGTGGTGTTCGGTGTCGATGACCGCCCGCAGCGCGTCGCGGATCGCCGGTTCGTCGACGACGATCCACTCATCGACGAGCTCCCGGCACAGGTCGAAGGTGATCGAGCCGAGCTCCACGCTGCCCGCCGTACCGTCGGAGAGCGTCGACTTGGCGTCCACGGTGACAATTCGGCCAGCCGCAACCGACTCCGCCATCGCCGCATCAGCGGCCGGCGAGGCGCCGTACACCTTGATGCCGGGCCGTTGCTGTTTGAGCACGGCCGCGATCCCGCTGATCAGACCGCCGCCACCGACCGCGACCACTACCGCGTCGAGCGGCTCGCCCTTCAGTTGTTTGACGAGCTCGACCGCGATGGTCCCTTGGCCGGCGATCACGTCGGCGTCGTTGTACGGCGAGACGTAGGTGAGCCCGTGCTCGTCCGCATGGGCCCGTGCCTTGAGCTCCTGGGCGCCGGTGTCGTTGCCCTCGGCCCGTAGTTCCGCGCCGAGCCGTTGCAGCGCGGCGACCTTACTGCTCGACGCGTTCTCGGGCAGGTAGACGATCGCGCGACCACCGAGCAGGGCGAGCGCGTTGGCTACGCCGAGACCGTGGTTGCCTGAGGATGCAGTGACTACACCGGCCTGCCGCTCGGCATCGGTCAGCGTGAGGATCTTCGCCAGCGCACCCCGCGCCTTGAACGAACCGGTCCGCTGGAGGTGTTCGCACTTGGCCAGCACCTCGACCCCGAGGTCCGCGCTGAAACCGTGGAACGGCAGCAACGGCGTCGGCGGCAGGTACTCGTGCAGAGACGGCGCGATCCCCCGGGAGCGATCGGCGATCTCGGCAGCGGTCACCGGCATTGGGCCTCCTCATAAGCTATGCGTCTCGACTGCAGGTTATCCGGAGGGTGGGCGCGTGACGGAGTCATTGTGGAGCGGGTACCAGTACGAGGAGATCGACGCCGACGGCTGGTCGACGTACTGGCGCCTGGACCCGCGCGGCCAGAACCTCGCCCTGACCGACTGGCTGGGCGTCGCCGACAAACCCGGTCACCGCCTGTGGGAACGCGCCGCGACACCAGCCGGAGTACACGGCGTTTGGCGTACGGCGGCCGCGACCGTCCAGCTCGAGGTTCGCGCGGCGCAGGGGATCTACGGGCAGATCGCTCCCCTCGACGTACTGGTGAATGGTGTACTGCATCAGCGCTGTGAGCTGACCGAAGGTGAACAACAGCTGACTGTGGGGTTGCCCGGTTCCTCTGAGGTTGTTGAGATCTGGTTGCCTCAGTCCGGGCGGATCGCGATCCGCGGGCTGTCGTTCGACGGTCTGGCCGAGCCGGTGGCACCGAGTGGGCCGCGGTGGATCACCTACGGCAGCTCGATCACGCAGTGCAGCGGCGCGGCCGGCCCGTCCGAAACCTGGCCGGCCCTCGTGGCGCGGCACCACGGCTGGGACCTCCAGTGCCTCGGGTTCTCGGGCGAGTGTCACCTGGACCCGGTGGTCGCGCGGACGATCCGGGATACCCCGGCCCGGCTGATCTCGCTGTGCCTCGGCGTGAACATCCAGGGCGGCTCGACCTTCAGCGGCCGCACCCTCCCCGGCCAGGTCGAGTCGTTCATCGCAACCGTCCGCTCCGGCCACCCGACCACCCCCATCGTCGTCATCACGCCACTCTCCGTCCCAGACCGAGACACCGAGCGGAACGGCGTCGGCCTCACCCTGGACGACATCCGCACCTGCGTGGAACTAGGCGCCCGCGTCGATCCCGCCGTACAGATCATCGACGGCCGCACCATCCTGACCGGCGACGAACCCCGCACCCTCTACACCGACGGCCTCCACCCCGGCCCCGAGGGCTACCGCCTCATCGCCGAACGCCTCATCCCCCTGCTCGCAGCGGCAGGCCCAGCCCCAAACATTTGAACGGATATCCCCTCAAATGCACCCTTCTCCCCTCGAATTTTCAGGGGAGAAGGGTCAACCTGCGGGGATATCCGCTGAAATGAACCGGGAGGGCGCGGTGGCTCCACC
>NZ_SMKA01000317.1 GCF_004348455.1 Kribbella albertanoniae | reverse complement strand
TGAGTGGGGTGGTGCACCTGGGTGGGTTCAAGTACGCCGGGGTGTCGGTGGAGCGGCCGTTGCACACGTACACGCAGAACGTGACGGCGATGGTGTCGTTGCTGGAGGCGATGGACGAGAAGGGTGTGCGGAACATCGTGTTCTCGTCCAGCGCGGGGGTGTACGGGACGCCGAAGGTCGAGACGGTGACCGAGACGACCGCGCCGGCGCCGGAATCGCCGTACGGGGAAACGAAGCTGATCGGGGAGTGGTTGCTGCGCGACCAGGCCAAGGCCTCCGACCTGCGGCACACCTCGTTGCGGTACTTCAATGTGGTCGGCTCCGGCGACCCGACCGTGTACGACGCGAGTCCGTACAACCTGTTCCCGATCGTGTGCAACCTGCTCGCGCAGGGGAAGGTGCCGCAGATCTACGGCACCGACCACCCGACCCCGGACGGGACGTCGGTGAAGGACTACGTCGACGTCGCCGACCTCGCTCGTGCACATGTGGCCGCGGCGCGGGCACTGGATGCCGGTACGGCGCTGGAGCCCGTCTACAACCTGGGGAGCGGGACCGGTACGTCGGTTCGCCAGATCATGGATGCTGCTCGCCGGGTGACCGGTATCGACTTCACGCCGACCGAGGGGCCGCGTCGGCCCGGCGACCCGTCCCAGGTAGTTGCGCAGGGCGAGCTTGCGGCCCGTGACCTCGGCTGGAAGAACACCCACACCGTGGACGAGATGTTCGCCTCGGCCTGGAAGGCCTGGCCCGCCAACCGCTGAGCCGGCAACCGCTGAGCCGGCAACCGCTGAACCGGGCAACCGCTGAGCCCGGGCGCGGCTACAGTCCGGGCCATGGACGACATGCCGGCGTACCTGCGTCCGGATGGGCCGACGGACTGCGGCCAGCCGTGGCGGGCGCGGGACTCGGCGTACAGTCCCGCGTCCTTCATCGGCGGCCTGGTCTGGGTCGCCTTGGGCGTCGGTTCGATGATCGGCGGCTGGGCCATCTTCGGAGCCGCGCTGATCGCCGTACTGGCCCTGCTCGTGACGGGAGCGACTGTGCTGCAGGCTCAGCGGGGGCATAGCGGTTGGTGCTTGATTCGACGCGGAGCGTGGTTCGGGATCGCGGTGTCGGGGCTACCCCTGCGGGTGGCCTACTGGTTCAACTTCTAGTACTCCTTCTTGAACGGCCCCGACGGGCTGAGGTTGACCATGCCGGGGCCGGTCAGCACGCCGCCCTCGACCGGCAGCGTGTGGCCGGTGATCCAGGAGGCGTCGTCGGAGGCGAGGAACGCGACCGCGGCCGCGATGTCCTCGGGTTCGCCGATCCGGCCCAGCGGGTAGAGCGCCTTGAACTTCTCCAGCGTGTCCAGCTGGTTGTCCCAGTTCGGGGTCCGAATGGTGCCGGGGGCAACGACATTGAAGCGGACGCCGAGCTTGCCGTAGCGGGACGCGTAGTTCAGCGTCATCGCGATCTGGCCGGCCTTGGCCGCGGAGTACTCGACGTTGCCGAAGGCGGCCAGTCCGTTGACGGAGCTGATCGTGACCACGTTGCCGCGGGACTCGACCAGGTGCGGCAGGGCTGCCTGGATGCAGCGCGAGGCACCGACCAGCGTCAGGTCGAGCTGGCGGTGCCAGTCCTCGTCGGTCGTGTCCTCGGGAACGCTCGTGACGATACAGCCGCCCGCGTTGTTGACGACGACGTCCAGCCGGCCGAATCGCTCGACGGCTGCGGCCACCGCGGCATCGACATCCGCGCGACTCGTCACATCGGTGCGCACCCCGATCGCCTGGTCGCCGATCTCGGTCGCGAGTTCGCCGATCTTGTCCTCCTGCAGATCGGTGATCACGACCGAACCACCTTCGGCCGCGAACCGCCGTACCACCGCGGCACCGATCCCCTGCGCCCCCGCCGTAACGAGTGCGACCCGCCCCTCGAACCGCTGCACTGTGTCAGTCCTCCAGGACTCGATCGACCTTCTCGTCCGCCACCCGGCGGTCGAGTTTCGCGGGGTCCAGGTTGCGGCACAACACGATCGAGCCGCCGCCGATGATGACCCCGATCAAGACCTTAAGTCCGTCCCGGGTCGTCAGGTCGCGGGTGGTCAGGATGCGGTCGGCGATCGGTTCCGCCGTACCGATCAGGTCGGCATGGGTGAGTTCGTCGTACGCCGGGGAGTCGGCGGAAGGGGCGTCGAACGGGACGAACACGTCGGGGTGGTTGTAGACCTCGGCACCGTAGTCGTGGACGCCGGCCGGCAGCGGTTCGCGGAACCGCCCGCCGAGGGGGAGCAGGGCGGACGCGATCGTCTCGCGCTCACCACTGGCCGAGAAGTCGGGGCCTGTGATCGCGAGGGTGCCAGCTTGAGAGGTGAGCGCGGCCCCGGCTGACCAGGTCGCGAGCGCCCAGACCACGCCGAGCCAGTGCGGCGGCAGACCGATCGCGACGGTCTCATCCGCCTCCAGGTCGTACTCGTCGACGAGCAGGTTGGCGGTCTTGGCCACCCAGTTCGCCGTCGTCAGCGCGCTGAGCTCGATCCGCTCACCCGTCGAGTCGTCGTAGTAGGTCAACAGCGGGCCGGCGCCGTCCCGGCGGACCGCAGCGGCGAAAACCTCGGGCAGAACCTGTGACATATGGCCCACCCTACGGTCCGCCGGCAGACGTACGTTGGCAGGGACTACTGGAAAGAAGGCCGGTCATGGTTCCACAGTTGGAGATGCCCGCGGGCGGCGAGTGGGTCGTCATCTTCATCGTCGTGTTCCTGCTCTTCGGCGCGAAGAGGGTCCCCGAGCTCACCCGCAGCGTCGCGCAGGCGATGAAGGAGTTCAAGAAGATCCAGAAAGAGGACGAGACGCCGCCGGCCGTGGAAAGTAGTTCCAAGACCGGGGCGTAGGCGGACCGCCGCCACCTCTGGCGGCGGTTGTCGGCTCGCGGCTGAGCGTGGGGAGCGGGTTCCGCGGAGGTTGGTGAGTGCTGGCGGTCCGCTTCCCCTAGGGTCGAGGCATGCTGATTCTGGCTGGCCTGGGGTTGATCCTGGTGCTGACTGTTGCCACGGGCTACTTCGTGTCGCAGGAGTTCGCGTATGTGGCCGTGGATCGGAGCCGGCTGCGGACGTTGGCCGACGGCGGTGATGCGGCGGCGGTGCGGGCGTTGAAGGTGACGTCGCGGTTGTCGTTCGTGCTGTCGGGATCGCAGGTCGGGATCACGGTGACGGCGTTGCTCGCTGGGTACTTCGCCGAGCCGTATCTGGGCGAGGGCCTGGCGCGCGTGCTCGGGTCGGCCGGGGTGCCGGAGGCAGTGAGTGTTTCGGTGTCGGTGATTGCCGCGCTACTGCTCGCGACGGTGATTCAGATGGTGCTGGGGGAGCTGGCGCCGAAGAACCTCGCGATCGCGAAGGCGGAGGCGATCGCGCTGCGGTTGTCGCGGTCGACACTGCTGTACCTGACGATCGCCGGACCGATCATCCGGGTCTTCGACGCAGCCTCGAACCGCATTCTCCGCCGGGTCGGGATCGAACCGGTCGAGGAGCTGCCCCAGGGTGCGACGGCCCAGGAGCTGGACCGGATCATCGTCTCGTCGTACGAGCAGGGGTTGCTGGACGAGGACACCATGCGGCTGCTGGACCGTGGCCTGGACTTCCGCGGCCGGATCGCCGACGAGGCGATGCGGCCGCGGGTCGATGTGGTCACCGTGCACCAGGACGAGCCGCTGACCAGGGTGGTCGAGCTGCAGGACACCGGGCACAGCCGGTTCCCGGTGATCGCGGGTTCGGTCGACGAGGTGGTCGGGGTGATCGCGATCGGCGACGTCGTCGAGGTCGAACCGGCCGACCGCGGCCACGTCACCGTCGGCTCACTCGCCTCGCCACCGGTCGTCGTACCGTCCACGCTCCCACTACCTGTCGTGCTCGAACGGCTCCGTACGGCGCACCGCCAGCTCGCGATCGTGGTCGACGAGTACGGCGGTTTCGCGGGCATCATCACGCTGGAGGACATCGCCGAGGAACTGGTCGGTGCGATCCGGGACGAGGACGATCTGCCGGAGACGTCGCCGATCCAGGGTGGTGATGGTTCGTGGGTCGTGCCCGCGCGGTGGCGGCTCGACGAGGTCGAGGAGGCGACCGGGGTGGCGTTGCCTGTGTCCGACGACTACGAGACCGTGTCCGGGCTGGTGATGGCGCGGCTCGGCCGGATCCCGGTGATCGGTGACGAGATCATCGTGGAGCTTCCGCACCGGCTCGACCACGAGGGGCGGCCGATTCGAGCGGAGTTCGTCAAGCTCGTCGTACAGACGTTGGAACGACGCGTGCCCGGTCTTGTCGTGATGGAGCGGGTGGCATGAGTACGCCGCTCGCTCTGATCATCTCGGTTGGTTTGCTGGCACTGAACGGGTTCTTCGTGGCGGCCGAGTTCGCGTTGGTCGCGTCGAAGCGGCATCGGCTCGAGGAGGCCGCGGCAGCGGGAAGCCGGTCCGCCCGGGCCGCGATTGGAGGGATCAGCGAGCTGTCGCTGATGCTGGCGGGTGCCCAGCTCGGGATCACGTTGTGCACGCTGGGGCTGGGGTCGCTGAGCGAGCCGGCGGTCGCGCATCTGCTGCATCCGCTGTTCGAGCTCGCGCATATCCCCGAGGGCGTGGGGCATGTGATCGCGCTGATCATCGCGGTCGGCGGGATCGGTCTGCTGCATGTGCTGCTCGGTGAGATGGCGCCGAAGTCGTGGGCGATCAGCAACCCGGAGCGCGCGGCGCAGGTGTTGGCGCTGCCGTTCCGCGGTTTCACGTACGCCGTTCGCCCGCTCCTGCTCGCGCTGAACTGGATCGCCAACCTGTGCGTCCGGCTGGTCGGAGTGACCCCGCAGAATGAGTTGGCGAGCGCGCACGGTCCCGATGAGCTCCGGCTGCTGATCGACGCGTCCCGCGAGCACGGCACCCTCGAGGCGCCGGAACACGACCTGCTGACCGCGATGCTCGCACTGCAGAACATCACGATCGCTCAGCTGATGGTTCCGATGGACCGTCTTGCCACCATTCCGTCCACCGCTTCCGCCCGTGATGTCGAGCTGACCAGCCGCCGCGAAGGCCGCTCCCGCCTCGCCGTCATGACCGGTACGACGATCTGCGGCATCGTGCACGTCCGCGACGCTGCCCGCGCCACGACGAGCGGCGGTACGACGCTCCGAGCCGCCGAACTGATGACCGCGCCGCTGAACCTCGCGCCCGGTACCCCAGTAGCCACCGCCATCCGCACCATGCGCGACCACCGTTCGCAGCTCGCGGTCGTCTGCACCGGCACCGACCCACTCGGCGTGGTCGCCCTCGAAGACCTGCTGGAACAGGTCATCGGCGAGTTCGACGACGAAACCGACCCGATCATCACCGCCGCGGCAAAATCACCGGAGCCCCGCTCCCCGGATGGGGCCAAACCTCCACCGGATGCCGATAGACCTCACTGAGCAACTCAGCCGTCAAGACCTTCCGGGGGTTGCCATCAGCAACAACCTTCCCGTGCGAAAGAACAGCAACCCGATCCGCATACCCAGCGGCGAGATTGAGGTCATGCACCACGACCACCACCGCATCGTCCCCAGCTGCGGACTTCCGGGCTAGCTGCAGGACTGCTTCCTGGTGGTGGAGGTCCAGGGCGGCGGTGGGTTCGTCCAGGAGGAGAAGTTGGGATTCTTGGGCCAGGGCTCGGGCCAGTGAGACACGGGCTCGTTCGCCGCCGGAGAGGGAGCTGAAGACGCGGTGGCGGAACTCGGTGATGTCGGCGGTCTCGAATGCAGCTTGTACAGCGCGTTCGTCGTCGTCGGCGCGGGTGGTTGCGTACCAGGGAGCGCGGCCCATGGCGACGAGGTCGGCGACGGTGAACGGGAAGGAGATTGTTGCCTGCTGCAACATCACGGAGCGGCGCATCGCGGTTTCGACCGGGGACCAGTGGTTCAGCGGTTCCCCGGCCAGGAAGACTGCGCCGTGGTCGGGGGCGTGATCGCCACTGAGTACGCCGAGGAGCGTGGACTTGCCGGCGCCGTTCGGGCCGACGAGCGCCAGCACCTCGCCGGTGCGGACGGACAGGCTGACTCCGTCCAGGATCGGCGTACCGCCGAGTGCGAGCGACACCCCGCGCACCTCGGCGATCGTCCTACCGGTTGGCAGCCGGGACGGGAGTCGGCGCCTCATCCCCAACCTCCTTGCCGGGTGCGGGTCCGGCGCAGGAGCCAGAAGAAGAACGGAGCGCCGACGAGTGAGGTGATCATGCCGATCGGCAGATCAGCGTTGCGGATCAACGTTCGCGCCAGCAGATCCGCGACGATCACCAGAACCGCGCCACCCAATGCGCTTGCCGGCAGCAACAACCGATGCCCCGGCCCGGCGATCATGCGGATCAGGTGCGGCACCACCAGTCCGACGAAACCGATGATCCCGGAGAACGCCACGCTCGCCCCGACCAGCAGTGCAACAACCACGATCACGGTCAGCCGCAGCCGCTCGACGTCCACCCCGAGATGCCCCGCCGACCGATCACCCAGTGACAACAGATCCAACCGCCGAGCCAGTACGACGGACGCGATCAGACCGGCCACGGTGAACGGCAGAACCGCGGTCACGGCCGGCCAGGTCGCGCCGTTCAGGCTGCCGAGTTGCCAGAAGACGAGCTGCTCGCGGGCACTCGTGTTCGCGATGAACGTGGCGAACGAGATCAGCGTGAAGGCCAACGAGTTCACCGCGATCCCGGTCAGGACCAACGTGACCACCTCGGTCCGCCCGCTGGCCCGGGACAACGAGTGCACGAGCAACGTCGTACCGAGTCCGGTGATGAACGCGGCCACGGCGATCGTCCAGTTGCCGAGGTACGTCACCCCGGTGACGATGACGAGCGAAGCGCCGACCGCGGCCCCCGACGACACCCCGACCACCGACGGTTCGGCCAGCGGGTTGCCGAACACGCCCTGCATCAACGCACCTGCAGTAGCCAGCGAGGCCCCGACCAGTACGGCGAGCGCCACCCGCGGGAACCGGACCTTCCACAGCGCGTTGTCGCCCTGGGGGTGGCTGGGCATCGGCCCGAGATCCAGCCCGATCCGATGCAGCAGCGACCCGACGATCTCGGCCGGCGGGATCCGCAGCTGGCCGAGCCCCGCAGCGACGATCACCAGCACGAGGAGCGCGACGGTCAGGAAGCCGATCAGGCCTACCGATCGCAACCGACTCAAGGCGTGTAGACCGCCTTGGCGAGCGCGGCGACGGTCCGGCCGGTCCGCGGGCCGAAGCCGAGCAGTTCGGTGTCGTTCATGTCGATGATCCGGCGGTGCTGACCGGCCGGCGTCTGGCCGAGCCCGGGCAGTTTGAGCAGTCCGTCAACGCCCTTCACCGACTTCAGCCCTTCGGTCATCACGATGATCACCTCGGGTTGCGCCCGGATCAGCGCCTCGCTGGTCAGCGGCACGAACGACTTGTCCAGCCCGATATCGGTCCCGGTGTCGATCCCGCCGATCGCCTTGATCATCGCGTCCGCGCCGGAACCCGGGCCGCTCATCAAATACACCCCCGCCGTACCGCGGACGTAGAGGAACGTCATCCGCAAAGGCTTGCCGCCCGACCGCGCCAGCGCCAGGGCGGACGTGATCTCGGTCGAGGTCCGCTTGACCAGCTCCTCACCGCGCTCCGGTACGCCGAGGGCGCCTGCGACCGCGCGGATCTGGCTCGGCATCCCGTCCATGGTCCGGGCGTCGGAGAAGAAGATCACCGGTACGCCGGAGGCCCGCAACTGCTCGATTACCTCGGGCGGCCCGATGCTCTTGTCGGTCAGTACGACGGTTGGGTCGAGCGACAGGATCGCCTCGGCGTTCAGGTCGTGAGCGCTCGGCGTGACCTTGGGCAGCTTGGCGGCTTCGGGGAAGCCGGTCGAGGTGTCCCGGCCGACGACCTTGTCGCCGAGTCCGAGGCTGAACACGATCTCGGCCAGCGTGCCGTAGAGGTCGACCGCGATGATCCGGCTGGCGTCCTTGACTTGCACCTGCTTGCCGTCACACGACTTCACGTCGACCGGCAGCTTCGGTGCGGCCGACGACGCAACCGGGTGGATCGCGTGGTCGGTCAGCGTCGCCGTGGCCGGCCCGGTCAGCGTGTGCGGGTCGGTGCCGGTGACCGGAGCTGTGGTTGCCTTGGGCAAGGGGTTGCCGTCGGCATCATTACTGACTGCGAATCCCTTGACTGGTGGGCGGCAGGCGTCAACAGCGGCCGTCGGCTCAGGCGCTGCCTTCGACTCCGCGCAACCCATTGCCACGAGCAACAGCAGGACGACGAGGATCGCCGTACGGGAGACTCGGGACAGATCGAGCGTCACGACGCGACCTGCGGGTAGCGGGGGAGGACCAGATCGGCGAGGGACTTGAGCACGTCGACGTTGAAGCGGTAGGCGAGCAGGACCTCCTCGAGAACCTGCTCCTGCTCCTCCTCGTCCAGGGGAAGCTGGTCAAGCAGTTCGCGGTAGGCGTCCTTGAACGGCTTGGGCTTCACGTTGTCGAAGACGTAGAAGCGAACGCCGTCGCCGCCCGGGACCAGGCCGTACTCGGTCGCGATCAGCCGGCCGATCGCCTGGCCGCCGGACAGGTCACCGAGGTAGCGGACGTAGTGGTGGGCGATGAACCCGCCCGGCCATCCGGACAGCTCGGCCAGCCGCTCGGCGTACAGGCGGGTGGCCACGGTCGGCTCCGGGATCGGTACGCCGCGGGTGTGCAGGTAGGCCAGGTCGGCCTCGAGTGCGTCTCGGCGGTGCAGATCGGGGAAGACGAACGCGCCGGCGACGGGATGGCCGCTGAACTGGTCCGCGAGCTCTTCGAGGGCCCAGTAGATCGCCGCGTGCTGAGCGACCAGGGCGGCGTACGCGGGGAGGTCGAGGTGGCCCTTGGTCAGGGCTGCGAGATAGCTGCTCCCCTCGGCGTCTCGGTGCATGCGCATGCTCCGTTCCCGGAGGCGTTGCGAGAACGGCGGCTGAGCGGTGGCCGACGGGCCCGATGGCAGAGTCGCGAGACTTAGGTTAGCCTAACCAAACTGAATTAGGTGAGGAGTGGGGCGTGAAATTCAGGGTGGGGCTGTTAGTGGCCGTCGCGGTACTGGGGGTGGCCGGCTGGCCGGTCGCAGCGCTCGCGGCGAGCGGGCCGAACGGGCAGACCGTGACGGCGTCGGTGACGACCGGACTGAACCCGGCCGGCACCAACGTGACCGTCCGTGGCAGTGGATTCGACCTGAACAAGGGGATCTACGTCGCGTTCTGCGTGAACAAGGGCCCTGGGCAACTACCTTCGCCATGCCTGGGTGGGGTGGACATGAAGGGCGAATCCGGTTCGTCCGTGTGGATCTCATCGAACCCGCCGTCGTACGGCGAGGGCCTGGCGCGGCCGTTCACCCAGTCCGGTGGCAAGGGATCGTTCGAGGTGCAGCTGACGGTGAAGGCCAAGGATCAGTTCACGAACTGCCTGGACAAGAAGGTTGCGCCGCTCGGCTGCGTGATCGGGACTCGCGCTGACCACACCCGTACGGCGGATCGCAGCGCTGACGTGCTGATCCCGGTCACCTTCAGCGGCTCGAGTATTCAGCCCACCACGACACCCAGTGCGACCAACCAGCCCACCACTGCACCCAGTACGCCGAACACCGGTGGCGGTAAGGACGGCAAGCCGACCGGCAGCCTCGCCAACACCGGCGGTCTGGCGATCGGCTTCGCGGTCGCGGCCGTCGTACTGCTCGGTGCTGGCGCCGCCCTCGTCCTGGCCACTCGTCGCAAGACCACCTCGCAGAAGGAGACTTCGGCATGAGCCGCCGCCTCGGGTTCGCACTGTTCGCGAGTTTGGCGGCGGTCGCCGCGTCCAGCATCGGTCTGACCCCGGCTTCGGCTGAGGTCACACCGACACCTCAACCTGCTCAAGCCTTCACTCCCAAGATCGAGGTGTCGAAGACCGCTGACATCACGCCGGGTGAGGACCTTGTAGTGAAGGGATCCGGGTTCGACCCGGCGGCCAATGTCTCGCTGCGGCCGCCGGTTACCGTCGGTCAGCCGGCCGGCGTGTACGTCGTCTTCGGGTCGTTCGCCGACAACTGGCAGCCGTCGACCGGCGCGGACGCGACCACGCGGACTCTGCTCGACACCAAGTGGGCGGTACCGCAACCGTCGTACGACCAGGTCTCGACCGACTTCCCGGCGCAGAAGCCGCGGATGGTTCTGCTGAACCCGGACGGCACTTTCGAGCTGACGGTGAAGACGAAGAAGGTCGCGGAGAACCCGCGCAACTACGGCGTCTACACGTACCCCGGCGGCGGTGCGGTCAACGCTGCGCACGAGCTCGCCGTGAAGGTGACGTTCGCGAGTGACACCC